>MEMF01000001.1 GCA_001767855.1 Alphaproteobacteria bacterium RIFCSPHIGHO2_01_FULL_41_14
TCCTTCTGACGCTCATTTTAGACTCCTTTCTAGCGTTACACTCTACCAGAAATTTATCCTTACCTACTGGTCCACTTTCTTAGGACCACCTCTCCAAACAATCAGGCACTTCTTTTTCTGCACCCATTATTTCTGGTGCTGCTGCGTTGATCAGAAGCAAATATCCAAACTTCTCTAGCGAAGAAATTGGTGAAATTTTACTAGAATCAGCGGATCGAACATTTATGAGATTTGATAATCAAGGCCCAATCCAGGTCTATAATAAAAGAGATTTTTCACCTTCTCAACTGATTGCCTTTCGTGACAATCTAGTGAAACAGGGAATAACACGACATGAAACCTATCATACTTTGAAAGGTGATCCGGATGCAGATCAATCGGTAAAGCCAGGAGAGAAACCTGATTTTAAACGATTTTCTCAATATGGTAAGGGGATTTTAAATATTAAAAATGCTTTGCTATATGCCTTTATTCTAAATTTAGAAAAACAAAAAGGGGTAAGATCTTCTCCTGTAGAAATTCGTAAAAAAATGTTAAAAATGCTTCGAGCCGAGCAAGAATTCGCAGCGAAAACAATTCAAAGAGCTTACAGAAAAAAAGAGCAACAAAAGAGCTAGATTTTTCCTCTCTAATATGGCAGTGTCTCTTAGAAGTACAAAAGGAGATTCCATGAGCGTATTAGTCGGTAAGCAAGCCCCTGATTTTACAGCGGCAGCAGTGATGCCTGATAATTCCATTAACGAACACTTTAACCTTAAAAAACATCTTAAAGGAAAAGTAGGTCTTCTATTTTTCTATCCGCTCGACTTTACCTTTGTGTGTCCCTCTGAAATTTTGGCTTTTGATAATCGGATGGCTCAGTTTAAAGAGCGTGGCGTGGAAGTGATCGCGGTGAGTGTGGATTCCCACTTTACCCATCTGGCTTGGAAAAATACGGCCATTAACGCGGGTGGTATTGGACACGTAAAATTTCCCATTGTGGCAGATCTCACAAAGAACATTGCCCGTGATTATGATGTGCTAATCAATGAAGCGGTCGCTTTACGGGGTACTTTCTTGATTGATGAAGAGGGTTTTGTGCGTCATCAAGTGGTGAATGATTTGCCACTCGGACGAAATGTGGATGAATCTCTGCGCATGGTGGATGCCTTACAGTTTCATGAGGAACATGGGGAAGTCTGTCCGGCAGGTTGGAACAAAGGCAGCAAGGGCATGGAACCGACCTCAAAAGGGGTTGCATCCTATCTCAGCAAATTTGCTGAGGGTCTATAGAGGGTCTTTTCTAAAAAAGGCTTGCACTTAGCTGTTCCTTGGGATAAGTTTCCAGAATCTTATGCGCTCGTAGCTCAATTGGATAGAGCACTTGACTACGAATCAAGAGGTTAGAGGTTCGAGTCCTCTCGAGCGCACCAGTTTCTTTGTCTGAGTTTGATCCAAATGCGGTTGTCTTCTGCTCTGTCTTATTCTCTGTTTCTTTCTCGTGTGGGGGAGTTTTTAAGGCCCTTTATTGAGATTGGTCTAAAAAGCCTTGTACAAGAGGATGCGAAAAATCTTTCTTTTTTTGAAATTCTTGACGGGATGTCGATCACAAAACTCTATCGATTCACCCATAAAAACCAGTCTTATGTCTTGCGGATTTTGGCGCCCCATTATACGGCGGAGAAGCGGCGAAATGAAATCGAAGCTCATACCCTTGGAGCTCAACTGGGCATCGCGCCTCGGCTTTATTATACAGACCCCAACGCCTTTATTTTGATCATGGCTTATGTGGAATCACGGGTTCTGACGCTCCATGATCTCAAAAAAAAAGACATTCTGGAAACCTTGGGAAAAATCTTGTCCAAATTGCATGGAAAGTCTGATTTCTTTCCCCATCGGCGGTCTCAGCGGGATCGGGTGATGTTGCATGTCCAGAAAGCGCGGAGGTATGACATTGCTTTCCCATCGGTTTACGAAGATCTCTATGAACGGTATCAAGCAGAAGCCAATCAGCAAGAGAAAAAGGACCAGGCTTTGGTACACGGGGATTTAAATCTGTCGAATATCTTGCTCACCTCCGAGGGAAAAATCTTTCTGATTGATTGGGCGACGGCGAGCCTAGACAATCAATATGTGGACTTAGGGAATCTGACGCTGTGGGGCGGCATGGGACCTGTTGAGACAGAGAGTCTCATGGATGCCTATTTTGGGCGTCCGCCAACAAAAAAAGAACTCACGGCGCTCTGTTGGGGGCAAAAGGGGGGTGCTTTTTATACAGCGACCCTTTGGTTGCAGGCGGCGTATGGTGATGTGGGTCGTCACCCCTCCCTCACCATGGCTGAGCAAAGGCAGGATCTCGATCGATGGATGGAGGAGCCTCTTCGGGAAGCGTGGGACTATACTCGAACGGGGGACGTTGTATCGCTAAAGGCAGGGGAACGAAGTCTGGAAGACAAATTAAAATACGGACTGTCTTTCCTAAAAGCCTATCAGAACTGGGTGTGCTGATTTATACGTAATCAAAGCTGAGGCTTACCCGTCTGTTTTGTGGGTAGGGGCCACGGTTATAACTGCTGAAGCTAATTAGGCATAATCTTTTCGCGTCCACCCCTTTACTGATAAAGTATTGACCCACGGTGTAGGCGCGCTTATAGGCAATCATCCAGCTTGAGGTGTATCCATTTTGGTTGGGGGAGGTTTGGGGGTCAGCGTGGCCTTCAATCCGCAAAATCCAGGGAAATTTTGTTTGTTTCGTGAGACGTAATAATTGGGTAGCAATTTTGTCCAAGGATTTTTTGGCGGAAGGGGTAAGGCCGTCAGACTCTGATTTGAAAAACGTCTGGTCGCGAAAGGTGAGACGCCCTTTTTCCAGAGTAATGCCACACGTGGGGTTCAAGGCTTGCTCAAGGGCACTATTCAGTTGGTACAAGGGAATGGCATCTAGTTTTCTTTGGGTGGTCTCCAGTCTTGCTTCAAAATCAGACTGTACGTTGTTCAGCCGTGCTTTGAGTTGGTTGTTTTCTTGAACTTGGAGATTTAAGCGCTCGCCTAAAGATTTGATCACATCGTTCTTATTATACGAATTTGTATAACGCCCGTTTAAGACGAGACGGTCAACAATCAAAAAGGAAAACCCTATCAAAATGACAAGCAAAACAAAGGACAGTAGGTTTACTAAGAAAGACTGTATGGACATAAAGATAATCCCCCCTATTTCAAGGCTATCATAGAAGGACCGAGCGGTCTAGAGAGTCTATTCTCTATGATACGGATGACCACTTAGAATTTGTTGAGCGCGATAAAGTTGTTCCACTAAGAGAAGGCGGACCATCATGTGGGGCCAAGTGGTGCGGCCAAAAGAAAGGGTCATCTGGGCTTTTTGTTGAGCCAAGGGAGGGAGCCCCCTCGCGGCCCCAATTAAAAAACAAAGATGGCTTTCCCCTTGGGTCTGCCACTTCTCGATGTGGTGGCTGAAGTCCATGCTGGAAAGAGACGTTCCTTTTTCGTCCAAAGCAATGAGGAAGGTGTTTTTGGGAATGAGGGAGAGAAATTTCTCTCCAAAGGTTGATTTGGCTTCTTCCTTTGGGTCCAATTCTTTAAAGGTAACCTTCCAATGAAGGGGGGTCACATAGTCTTGGACTAAAGAAAGCAGGGGGGAGGGTTTTAGTCTCCCAACCGCAACAATGGTAATGTGCATCTATCCTCGTCGAGCGACCAAGAGAGGCGTGCTCCACATATTTTCTAGGTCGTATAGTTGACGTGTTTCTGGGCGGAAGAGATGCACAATCAGGTTTCCGAGGTCCACAAGAATCCAATCAGCGCCATTTTCTTTCCCTTCAATCCGAACATACGTGTGCCCCAATTTATGAGCCGTTTTCTGTACATAATCACCAAGCGCCAATAAATGGCGCTGGCTTGTACCAGAAGCAACAATCATATGATCGGAAAAAGAAGTTTTATCGACTAGGTCGATAACGGTGACGTCTATAGCTTTGTTGTCATCAAGGACTTTACAAATGACCTTTAGAAAGGCTCCCCTCGTTGAAGAGGTTTTATTTTTCACAGACATAGGTCTCCTTATTCTTTTGATTATATCCCTAGAATTTATGAACTTCAAATATTTCTTTAAAAGATTATCTGAGGGGCTGACACCTAATAAAATTAGGGGAACTCTACAAAAAAACACTGATGAATACAAGGATTTCTAAGAAAAAACATTTAATTTTGGTACAATTTCATGTATAACGGAAAGATTAAAAAAGGGTTGTGATGATGTTAAAGACGCTTCTCCAAAAAGTATTCGGTTCTTCTAATGAACGAGTTGTAAAAAAACTTTATTTAACCGTTACTCAAATCAATGGGTTTGAACCGTTGCTCTCTTCCTTGTCTGACGAGGAATTGCGGGCGCAAACAGACAAGTTTCGCACTAAACTTAGGGAAGGGGCTTCTTTACAAGATATCCTGCCCGAGGCATTTGCCACTGTTCGAGAGGCCGCTAAACGGACTCTAGGTCACCGGCATTACGATGTTCAGTTGATGGGAGGCATGATTCTTCATCAGGGGCAAATCGTTGAAATGAAAACGGGGGAAGGAAAAACGTTGGTCGCAACGCTTCCCATTTATCTAAATGCCTTAGAAGGTAAAGGGGTTCACCTTGTCACCATCAACGATTATTTGGCCGAACGAGACACGGCCTGGATGGGAAGAATTTATCGATTTTTGGGTCTGACGGTGTCGTGCATTACGAACAACATGTCAGATGAGGCGCGTCGAGAGGCTTATAAAGCAGATATCACCTATGTGACGAACAACGAGCTGGGGTTCGATTACCTGCGGGACAATATGAAGTTCCGCTTAGAAGAGATGGTTCAGCGTCCCTTTAACTATGCCATCGTGGATGAAGTAGACAGTATTCTCATCGATGAAGCGCGAACCCCCCTGATCATTTCTGGCGCGGCAGAAGACTCTTCGGCTCTTTATGTGTCAGTGAATAAGGTTGTCAGTCAATTAAAAGCAGAAGACTATGAAAAAGATGAAAAGCAAAACAATGTCACGTTGACAGAAAAGGGTGTGGAGAAAGTGGAAGAACTGCTCAGGAAAGCAGGGCTTTTAACCAGCGCGTCCCTTTATGATCTTCAGAATATTTCCTTAGTGCACCATGTGAACCAGGCTTTAAAAGCCCACACCCTTTTCCAGAAAGAAAAGGATTATATCATTAAGGATATGAAGATCGTCCTGATTGACGAGTTTACCGGCCGTATGATGGATGGCCGTCGATTCTCGGATGGGCTGCACCAAGCCTTAGAAGCCAAAGAAGATGTGCCTGTTCAGATGGAGAACCAGACCTTGGCGTCCATTACTTTCCAAAACTATTTTCGTATGTATCCCAAACTAGCGGGAATGACGGGAACAGCCATGACAGAAGCCCTAGAATTTGAAGAAACTTACGGCTTGCAGTGTTTTGATCTCCCCACCCATGAGCCTTGTGTGCGGAAAGACAGGGACGACGAAGTCTATCGGACCGAACGCGAAAAATTTGCGGCGGTGGTAGACGTGGTTAAGGACTGCCAATCCCGTCAGCAGCCCGTGTTGGTAGGAACAGCGAGTATCGAGAAGTCCGAGCAATTCTCCCAAGAGCTGAAAAAACATAAGATTCCTCATAATGTCTTAAATGCACGGTATCATGATAAGGAAGCTCTCATTATTGCGGACGCCGGTCGACCAGGAAACGTTACCATTGCCACCAACATGGCAGGGCGTGGGACAGATATTAAGTTGGGCGGGAATCTAGAAGCGCGCACAGCTCTTGAGTTGGGATCTATGGAAGATGGACCTGCAAAAATCAAAGCCATGCAGAAAATAAAGGAAGACATTCAGAAAGATGCTGAGAAAGTGTTGGCGTCTGGAGGTCTTTATGTGATTGGAACGGAGCGGCATGAAAGCCGGCGGATTGACAATCAGTTGCGGGGGCGGTCTGGTCGTCAAGGAGACCCTGGGGCGTCTAAGTTTTTCTTATCCTTAGAAGATGATCTCATGAGAATTTTTGGATCCGAACGATTGGATAGCATGCTCGTGAAGCTGGGGCTAAAGGAAGGGGAGGCCATTACGCACCCTTGGATCAACAAGGCGTTAGAAAAAGCACAGGGCAAAGTAGAAGCCCGAAACTATGATATGCGGAAGCATTTGCTCAAATACGACAACGTGATGAACGAACAGAGAAAAGCCGTTTATGAGTTGCGTCGTGACTTGATGCAAGATGTGGATGTCTCTGAAATGTTGCAGGGTATGAGAGAAGATGTGGTCAGTCAGTTGATTACCAGCTGTATTCCGCCCAAAGCTTACCCTTCTGATTGGAATATTTCTGGACTTCACGAAGAAGTCCGACGGATTTTTGATTTAGAGCTGCCGGTGGCAGAGTGGGCGTCCGAAGAGGGGATTGCGGATCAAGAAATTAAAAAACGTCTTGAAACTGAGATTGAAAAACAAATTCAGCATAAGTTATCCGGTGTGGATGGCGAGATGCTAAAGACGCTTCAAAAGAGCGTTCTTTTACGTCTCTTAGACCAACATTGGAAGGATCATTTGCTTTCTTTGGACCATATGCGCCAAGGTGTCAATTTGAGGGCCTACGCCCAGCGCGACCCCTTGAATGAATACAAGCACGAAGCCTTTAAGATGTTCGAAGCCATGTTAGAGCGCCTGAAAGAAAACATTATCTCTGTGCTCTGCCATTTCCGTTTCGAACCTGAAGATCTTCTGAATGTCATGCCGGAAGGGCCGGCGCGTATGCATGAAACCCGCCAAGACCCGGCGTTGCAGAATCAACAAAAGGGCCAAGGGGGTCAAGACTCTATGGTAGAGTTTAATCCGTCAGATTCTTCTACCTGGGGGCAGTTACCGCGCAATGTGCCGTGCCCTTGTGGATCTGGGAAGAAATATAAGTATTGCCACGGGAAGTTGAATTAGCCCAGGAGGCTCTTAGGCCGGGTATTTCTGCTTTTCCTGAAAAAACTAGAGCAATCTCTTGACTCGCCATGCTTTTGTTTAAATAAATAAAGAATCAACAAAAAATATTGATTTTCGCGATAAAAAAGGAAATAACGGCTTATTAAGCCTTTAGCGTTAAAGAAGTGATTAAACACACAACGACGTGGAGCCCTTGATGCAACACTGCCTCTGGAGATTTTTTTTATATGCGGCGCTAACAGCTCTCTCATTTTTTGAAAACCACGACCTCCGCGAATGGGTGCCGTATGGAACAACACATCTTCTTTTTATCGATTCTCGTGGCGTTCAACAATCGTTTCCCCTGCCTGGATATGACGATAATCCTCCCAATAACAGCGGCTCGTGCTTCTCCGCTGATGACTCTCCAGATCCAACAACGAGATGAATCGAATGATGCCCTCCTAACCATTTTAGAAAGAACTCTGATGATCATAAAAGTACTCTTGAAATTGCTCCCGTGCCTCAGTTTGGTGATAGCCTTCTCTCTCCCTGTCCTCGGTGCTCCAGCGGATGATGATCCTGCGGACGCCGCCCCCCTTGCCAAAAGAGTATCTCCCTCTTCTGACGCCCCTCAAATCAAGGAGCTCATAGAAGCTTGGTGCATTACAGGCCTAGCAGAAGAAGAATTAAACCGTCTGGTAGACAAGTTTAAGCGTACACTCGATGGCCCCATCGTCAACACCCTCATAGACTTAGGCATTCAATATGCAGGAAATCGCCATGAAGACCTTCCCCTAACGAATTTTCTGCAGATCTTGGGGAGGATAGAAACAGACTATTCTTATTCAGAAGGGCGTGCCGTTCGTTTTGTATACTCTCAATTTGTTTCTTTTTTCTTAGACATAAGGAATCCTGGGCCCTACTTATCTGTGTTGGCGAGCATTTTCATTTCTAATAGGTGCCAAGAACACATCTCCAAACAGATCATATGTGCAGCTCTTCTCTTCAAGTCCCACATAAAAACGGCCCATGATTTTGAGTGTCTTCTAGGGGATGCCCAAAATTTCGTCCGTGCAGCGCACCATACCCTTACCCATGCGGACTTCTCTTCTGGTAGAATGCCCACTTCCATCCTTCCCCCAATCCCTAGGGATGGCTGGAAAGATCTTTTTGAAGAGATCTTTCCATCAGGAGACGACGAGAAGAGCGACACCTCCCCACCCCCTCCTCCTAGAGGAGGAGCGACAGATCGCTTCATTGAGGTGTCCTCCCCCCCTTCTGCTGGCACAGAGGAAGGGGAAACAGATCGTTCTCCCTTGTTGGAGGGAAATCCTCTCCAAAACGACTATACCATCCGCAAGTCTAGTGAAGATAGCGACGAGGAATTTTGGGAAGACGTAGACTCTGGGGCTTCTTCATAACTTTTTTTAGAAAGACTCTAACCATAATTTCAAACCGTTTCACACGTTTTCTTTGCATAAGCCTTACCATCCCTTTTCTTGGGATTCCTTTAGACACAGGAGCGGCACCCACACCAGCCAGCAGGGATGATGATCCTCCTCCTCATGCCAGGCAGAAGCGTCACAGTCCTAGAGATCTAGAGGACCAGAGAGACCCTATACAGAGAGATCCTTACGAAGAGCATCTCAGCAACCACGCAAGTGCTCTCCTACAATCCGTTCTCGCGGACCGTTCAATCTCTCGTCTCCCGAAAGGGACTATTCCCTACTTGAAGGACGTGGTTCAATACATACTACAGAAGTTTCACTATGCCGTAGGGGAACGGAGGCCAATACCCCTCTTAACACTTTATGATCTCTTCAGAGATGCCATGAAAAACTGGTATCCTCTCCTCAGCCAAAGTGTCGATCCTCAGGCCAGCAGTCAAACAAAAGCAGAATGCAGCACTCTTAGGCTTCGACTTCTTATGGAGGATTGGGCCCAAATGGAACAGGCCTATCCTGGAAAAGACCTACCAGCTTTGGTCCATAACCATTACAGAGCCTTATTTCCACAACCTTTAGAGTTGACGTATCAAGAAGCCCATGCTTATTACGCCAATGCCGCATACTATAGCCCCTTCTTCAAAGATCTGGTCGTAAAGTCTGGGTTTAATACCACTATCGCCTCCGCCGCTACGCGCTTCTTTATAAGATCCGTACGCCAAGAGCATACGCACGAAGATCTTCTTCAAATCACCGATTTGATTGGTGCCTATTTAGGCAACAACGAAGCTTATTTTCAACAAAAGTATGGACATCTCGCTTTTCTCACGGAACAATTTGATGCGTGGTTGCCCAGATTCCAACGTCCTTTCCATCAGATTATTCCCCTGATCGAGTCTCTGCACCTTTTTACGAACCCCGGTTTTTCACGCCAACCAGTGGACGCACAACGGCGCATTGCCGAGGATGTTCTTCACATATGGGCGTATCATGAACTCCAAACGCCTATGGACGGAGACCAATCCTATTTTTTTCCTCTTGTGCGCCCAGCGCTGGCTTTGTTCACGGGTTTTGACCTCTTTACACAAGAAACATTCCCGCTGGACCCTTTGAAACTCTTGGTTCTCAGTGCTTGGTCTGTGAGAAGCGCAACAACAAATCAACCTCTATGCCCGTATCCCCTAGACGCTGTCGTTGAGTTGATCAAAAATTATCCCAGAATGCTGCTTGGAAACGAATCAGACCACGAAGGTCATGCCAATTATTTAAACCACTGGGGATCCATAGTCCAATGCTATGTTGATTGCTGTCTCAGCGCCCCAGATCCGCGCTTTCTTCCTTATGTTGTCGTGAGACCTCTCTACCAAACCTTAGGAGAACAATATGTTCATGAAAACCTGTGGGCGTGGTTAAAAATGATCGCTGCCAGTCAGCCTTTGGAGACAGCTTCTGCAGCCGATTCAGGCAGAGGGGAATCTCCCTCAGAGAATCATTCGAGAGATGAAGAATGGAATCCAGCCTGGGATGAGGCCCCGTCCCTTAATCCTAATCCAGAAGGGTGGTTCAATGAATAGAATCTTTACGGAAAGAAAAATGATCTTTCTCGTCCCTCTCATTGGGGCACCTCCCCCTGTCTGTTCCGAGGAAGAACCTAACAAGAGTCTCTTCTGCGCCAGAGGCCTAAAGAGAAAGTACAGAAAAACCAAGAGCCCATACCCCCTGTTTCTTCATCTCTTCCCTTGAAATTTATGCCTTTTCTTTTAAGTGTTTGATGGTACACTGGAAGAAGCAGGAAAAAATGGGGGCAGGGGCGATCTTTTCTATGATCGAGTATAAAAAAATAAAACAGAGGGTACTTTCCCACAGAGTTTTCAGTGTATTTACACGGAAGCACTGCCCTTTTTTGATCCTCATTTTGGGTCTTTTTTTAATCCCTGATCGGTCATACGCTGCTGGAACAAATTCTGTTCAAATTCAGGGGGGGTCCACAGGAAATGGTGCAGGAACTGCGGCCAACGCCTATGGAAATGACAGTGTTGCCATTGGTCCTGCAGCTGTTGCAGGTGTCAGTGGTCAGTCTGGTACTTATGTAGATAATATTGCCGTTGGACACTCATCAACCGCTTCAGCGACCTCTGCCATCGCCATTGGACTTTCCTCCACAGCTTCAGGCAGCGGTGCCGCTGCCGTTGGACCCACAGCAACAGCTTCAGGCAGCGCTAGCGCTGCCATTGGATCTGCTGCAGCGGCTTCAGGTACCGCTGCCGCTGCTGTTGGAGAATCATCAATAGCTTCAGGCAACTATGCTTCTGCCGTTGGAAAGTCAACAACAGCTTCGAATACCTCTACCATCGCTATCGGAGGGACCATTGGGTCGTCAGGCGCCCACGCGAGTGGTCTCTCTTCCATCGCCATTGGAGGGCCTAACGATGCAGGAACGCCTGTGTCTGCCACTGTTGCCGGGAATTATGCAACAGGTATTGGGCCAGGGGCTGCCGCCGCGGGTGCTAGTGCCACCGCCGTTGGAAAGTCATCAACAGCTTCAGCGACCTCTGCCGCTGCCTTTGGATCCTCCTCCGCAGCGACTGGCACCTCTGCCACCGCCATCGGGGTCGCAGCACTAGCTACAGGAACAAGCTCCAGTGCTCTTGGGCACAGCGCCCAAGCGGATGGTCTTTCTTCCATCGCTATTGGAGGGCCCAACGATGCGGGAACGCCTGTACCCGCCCTTGTCACGGGGAATTATGCAACCGGTGTTGGACCAGGGGCCGCCGCCGCGGGTGCTGGTGCCACAGCCCTCGGAAAAACGGCCTCCGCTTCAGCCACCTCTGCCTCTGCCGTTGGAAACTCAGCAACAGCATCAGGGACCTCTTCCATTGCTGTTGGACTTTCATCAGCTGCTTCTGGTACCTCTGCCATCGCCATTGGAGGGCCCAACGATGCGGGAACGCCGGTGTCTGCCACTGTCGCGGGGAATTATGCAACGGGTGTTGGGCCAGGGGCCGCCGCCGCGGGTGCTGGTGCCACAGCCCTCGGAAAAACGGCCTCCGCTTCAGCCACCTCTGCCTCTGCCGTTGGAAACTCCTCCACCGCGTCGGGCACTTCTTCCGCTGCCTTTGGAGCCTCCTCCACAGCTTCAGGCGCCTCTGCCATTGCCGTTGGACTTTCCTCCACAGCTTCAAGTACCTCTACCATCTCCATTGGACCCTCCTCCACCGCGTCGGGCACCTCTTCCGCTGCTTTTGGAGCCTCCTCCACAGCGTCTGGCACTTCTGCCATCGCTATTGGTCCTAGTGCTCAAGCCACCGCGACGAATTCAGGTGCTTTTGGGGTAGGGTCCATTGCCGATCAAGCCAATACCATCTCAGTAGGGTCTGGGGCTGCTGGGGATTCTGCGACGTATCAATATCGCCGCATTATGAATGTGGCTACCCCTACAGCGGCGCACGATGCCACCACCAAAGATTATGTGGATGGTCTACACACCGCTGTTTCTACTGACGTCAGAAACCTAGGTCGTCGGGTCGATAACCTGGGTGCCATGCAAATGGCGGTGGTCAATGCGCAGATCCCGATTCCAGAAGGACATTCTTCCACCATTGGGGTGGGTGTGGGGTCGTATAATGGCACGCAAGCCACCTCTCTGGCCATGGCCCACCGCTTGCCCGGGAATTTCCAATTTAGTGGTAATTTGGCCATTGGAAACAGTGGTGAAAAAGCTGGTGGTATGGGGATAGGATATACGTTCTGAAGATTGTTCCGACGCTCTCAACAGATGATTATAAAAAAACAATCTCCGTCACTCTCGAGCCCTCTGGGCGTGGTAATCCATCTTATAAAGATGTTTCCTATCTGGCATATTTCCTGTAGTACACTTAAAACAGCTGGATCCCGCGCCTATTCTTCGAATGGGCTCTGGATGACGATGGTGGAGAGGAATGAGGCTTGATGGCCTTGCATCTTTGCTGAATCTGTACTAAAACTCTCAGGATGTGTAGAGTTTTGACCCATGACTAATCCGTTGAAGAAAGTCTATGTAAAAACATATGGCTGCGCGATGAATGTTTACGATTCCGATCGGATGACCCAGCTGCTCGAGATGCATGGGTATGAAGTGACCGAGAATCCGAAAGACGCCAATATCAGTATCGTGAACACCTGCCATATTCGGGAAAAAGCCACAGAGAAAGTTTTTTCTGAATTGGGACGCCTGAAAGCCAATAGAAAGTCCAAACGGGATAAGGGCGAAGAAGGTCTCCTCGTGGTGGCTGGGTGTGTGGCTCAAGCCGAGGGATCAGAAATCATGCGTCGAGCGCCCTATGTGGATGTGGTGATTGGTCCCCAATCTTATCATGAACTGCCCGAAATGATTGAAAGGGCCAAACGTGCCTTGCCGGCAGACGATCGGCAGAATCTCGTGCGTACAGAATTTCCTGTGGAGTCGAAGTTTGATCAGTTGCCTTTACCCGACTCTAACCAACAACTCTCCGCATTGCTTTCCATTCAAGAAGGGTGCGATAAGTTCTGTACCTATTGTGTGGTGCCCTATACGCGGGGGGCTGAGTTTTCTCGCCCCGTGTCGGAGCTCCTGGCGGAAGCCAAGCATTTGGTGGGTCAAGGGGTGAAGGAACTCATGCTGCTGGGTCAGAATGTGACAGCGTACCATGGGAAAAGCCCCACGGGTTGCGGGGAGTGGGGGATCGCTGAGCTGTGCCTTGAATTGGCCAATATGGAAGGGCTTGAACGCATTCGTTATACAACCTCCCATCCGCGCGATATGGATCAATCTCTGGCAAATGCTCATGGGTCCTGCTCTAAACTCATGCCTTTCCTGCACTTGCCTGTGCAGTCAGGGTCGGATCGTATTTTGAAATTGATGAATCGTCAGCACACAGCCAGCCACTATCGCGAGATCATTGCCATGTTTCGAGAGGCTTGTCCTCAGATGGCTTTTTCGTCCGATTTCATCGTGGGGTTTCCCGGAGAGTCCGAGAAAGATTTTGAAGAGACCATGCAGCTCGTTCGGGATATTGACTATGCGCTTTCTTACAGCTTCAAATACAGTCGTCGCCCTGGAACGCCCGCCTCTGTCATGGAGTTACAAGTTCCCGTCGAGATACAGGATGAACGCCTCCAAAGATTGCAATCTCTCTTAAATGAACAACAAATGAGATTTAACAAAAGCTTGGTGGGCACGAGTATTCCGGTGCTGTTTGAAAAGAAAGGGACGGGGGAAAATCAAATAATTGGCAAAAGTCCCTACATGCAGGGTGTTCATGTGGAATCAAATTGTGATATAATCGGACTTATAAAAGACGTTAAAATAACAGAAGCAGGCTTTAAAGCGTTGAAAGGGATAGTTCTCTCATAGAGTTCGGATGACAGAGATAAAAACAACTCCAATCTTAGAAAGCATTTTAGAATTTTCCGATAACCAGGTTCTTCAGCAACTGGTTGGGTCCCACAATGAGCATTTGAAAAAACTTGAGTCTCAGTTCGAGATCAAGGTTTGTTTGCGCGGCAACTTTATCACCCTGGTCGGAGAAGAATCAAACGTACAGCAAGCCAAAACTGTTTTGACAGATCTTTATCATTTATTAGAAACAGGGGGGGGAATGAATCAATCTGACGTGACACGGCATTTTTCAAAGGGAGCGGTCGATCAAACCGATATCCGCATCAAGTTAAAAACAGAAGATCGTGTAATTGTTCCGCGGAATAAAAATCAGAGCCATTTCATCCATCTTCTTCAAAAACATGATCTCGTCTTTGGGGTCGGTCCCGCCGGCACGGGCAAAACCTATATGGCGGTGGCCATGGGGGTCTCACTGCTGATGGCAGGGCATGTTGACCGGCTTGTTCTCTCTCGTCCGGCCATCGAAGCGGGCGAAAAACTGGGATTCTTGCCCGGGGATCTAAAAGAAAAAATTGATCCGTATTTGCGCCCTATTTTTGATGCGCTCCATGATATGTTTAGCCCCTCCACTCTGGAAAAATTGATGGTGAGTGGCATTATTGAAGTGGCGCCTCTTGCCTTTATGCGGGGTCGCACGTTATCTCATTCCTATATCATTCTGGATGAAGCCCAGAACACGACGGCCATGCAAATGAAAATGTTTCTCACCCGTTTAGGCGAGAATGCGCGCATGGTGATCACAGGAGATATGACGCAAATAGACCTTCCCCCTCATCAAAAATCAGGGTTGGTGGATGCGTTGGAAAAATTAGAAAAAATACCGGATATTGGCGTCATGAAGTTTTCTCAAGACGATGTGGTGCGCCATCCTTTGGTTGGACAGGTTTTGAAGGCTTATGACGGGGACTAATCCTCTGGCGCTCGCAGAAATTTCCATAAAAGCTGAAGCTTGGCAACAAGAGGCTGAGTTTTCGGTATTAGATATTGAAACAGCTCTTGCGGCGGTGAGGCGCTTTTTTCCCTTATTAGTTCAGAAAGGTCATGTAGATGTGGTTCTTGGAGATGATGATTTATTGCAACACTTGAATGCAACGTACTGTCAGAAAAATAAGCCCACCAATGTCCTTTCTTTCCCCCAAGAAGACTTAAAGAAAGGAAGCTATTTACCCCCGGAAAAATTTGTGTTATTGGGGGATATTGTGCTCTCTTATCAGACCATTAAAGCAGAAGCCTTCTCTCAACATAAAGCTTTCTCCCATCATTTAAAGCACCTTGTGGTGCACGGGTTCCTTCATCTTCTGGGATTCGATCATGAAGATCCGTCCGATGCAGCCGAAATGGAATCGCTTGAAATTAAGATTTTAAACTCTTTGAATGTTCCTAACCCCTACGAGGAGGATGAGCTCGAATGACCTTTTTAACAAAAATAAAATCACTGTGGGTGCATAGAAAGGATCAGTCGACCCTCCAGAAAGACAAACTATCTGATCGTCCCCACGAAGAAGTGGACGAAAAAAAGATGGCCATGATCCAGAATGTTCTCCCTCTTTTCGAGCTTCCTGTTTATGAAATCATGACACCTCGAGCAGACATTGATTGGATCGATCTGGAGCAGCCCCTCCCAAAGATATATAAATACGTTCTAAAATCCTCTCATAACAGTTTTCCTCTCTGTCGCCATGATTTAGATAAAGTCATTGGCAAGGTCAGCCTTAAAAAAGTGCTGCTCTCAGAAGAAAACTTGGATAAGGTAAAGCTAGAAAAATATTGTGAGCCCATTTTATTTGTTTCCCCCTCTCTTTCTTGCACTGACCTTATTCTGAAGATGAAACAATCCAAAAATTATATGGCTGTGGTGGTGGATGAATTTGGTGGTGTGGATGGATTGGTCACCCTTAGTGATATTTCAGAAAAAGTCATCGGTGAGGTGGATCTTGATCAGTTGTCAGAAGTGGCTCCTATTATTTTTCACAAAGATCATACGTTGACGGTTGATGGTCGCATGACGCTTGAGGATTTAAATCGCGAAGTTCCGGGGCTTGTCTTACAAGAGAAAGCGAACGGAGCTGATACGGTGGGGGGGCTCGCCTCTAGTCTGGCCGGGCACATCCCGGTGAGAGGTGAGCTTATTAAGCATGGATCGGGACTGGTATTTGAAGTGCTTACGTGTGACGCTCGCCGCATTAAAAAGCTGCGCCTCCACCCTGTGAATGGGGCTCAGAAATAATCTCATAAAACAGACTTCAATGATTTTTTAGATCCGCCTCATACTGGGCTAAATCTTCAATGGGCTTCTGGGCAACTTTTGTGTCCATAGCCGCTTTGGCGACCGCCGGAGAGATGGTATAGATCAGCCGTGGATCGAGGGCAGCAGGCAAGATGTACTCAGGACCAAAAACCAGCTTTTCTTTTTTGTAAGCTTTTAAAACAGAGGCTGGTACGGGTTCCTTTGCGAGTCCCGCGAGGGCTTCTGCTGCGGCCATTTTCATCTCTTGGTTGATTTCTTTGGCCCGACAATCAAGGGTTCCTCTAAATAGAAAAGGAAAGCACAAGACGTTGTTAATTTGGTTGGGAAAATCAGAGCGACCGGTTGCCATAATGGCATCAGGAATATGCTGTTTCACCTCTTCAGGTAGGATTTCAGGATTGGGGTTCGCCATGGCGAACACGATGGGGCGATCAGTCATAGCGCGGATCATCTCGATGCTGAAAGCCCCCTTGGAGGACAAACCAATCAAGACATCGGCGCCGGTGGCCGCTTCTAATAAAGTGCGGTCATGGGTATCGTTGGCCCACTTTTCTTTCCAGGGATTCATTCCTTGGGTGCGTCCTTTGTGAATGACGCCCGTACGATCGACCAAGATCAGATTTTCTTTCCGCACTCCCCGGGCCACCAACAATTCGGCGCATGCAATGGCGGCAGCGCCAGCACCGTTAATGGTCACCTTAAGATCAGTGAAATCACGATCGGTGAGGTCACAGGCATTCAGCACGGCGGCCAAGACACAAATGGCGGTGCCATGTTGATCATCATGGAAGATGGGGATATCCATGACTTTCTTCAGAGTGTCTTCAATGATAAAGCACTCAGGCGCTTTAATGTCCTCGAGGTTGATGCCGCCGAAACTAGGGCCCAAATAGCGCACGGCATTAATAAAGGATTCGGCGTCAGGAGACTCAATCTCTAAATCAATACTGTCAACGTTAGCAAACTTTTTGAATAAGACAGCTTTGCCTTCCATCACAGGCTTGGAGGCGAGAGCGCCGATATTGCCAAGTCCCAGCACAGCCGTGCCGTTCGAAATAACCGCCACCAAGTTGCCTTTGTTGGTATAGGCATAAGCGGCTTCGGGATCTTTTTCAATGGCAAGGCAGGGAATGGCCACACCGGGTGTATAGGCCAACGCTAAATCTTCTTGGTTCTCTAAAGGTTTGGTGGGAACAATTTCCAGTTTCCCTGGTTTGCCATGAGCATGATAATCAAGAACCATTTTTTCTTTTGAGTGTGTTGTCATTTTAAGTCCATAAAGTGTGGTTTTTCTATACAATATTGTGAATTTCTAATACTGTGTGTATAACAGATTATGAAGAAGGTAACCATATGCAATTTTTGGATCTTATTTTTTTACTAATAACGCTGGGGGTTGGGTTTGTCCTCTATATGCGTCTTGGGCGCCGCACGGGCACTGAGAATCGATTCTTTTATCCTGCGTTAGATGAGATGAAAAATGTAACTCCCCAAGCAAAGAAGGGCGAAGTCATTCAATTGATCTCCCCCTCCTTTTCCGGTCTTCAAGAAATTCAAAAACATGATCGCAAGTTTTTTGTGGAAGATTTTGTCGAGAAGATAAAAGAGGCATTTGAAAAAATCATTCATGCCTTTGTGGAAGGGGATAAGAAGGTCCTCAGTGTTTTTCTGAAAGATAAGTTTTATGCTTTGTATGAGAAAGAGATTAATCTATTGACTCAGAAAAAAACAACCACTCATTTGGAATTTTTCCGTCTCATTTCAGCCGAAGTAAAGGATATTAAAACGAAAGATGGAATGGGACATATCCAGGTTCATTTTGTCTCAGAACAAACGCAAGTTCGTAAAAACAGTACAGGGAAAACAATCGCTGGTGATGCAGGGTTTATTGATCGCATTAGCGAATTGTGGACATTCGAACGTCCGTTAAAGTCAAAAGGGCCCTGGATGCTTTCAGGAATCACGCCCTATGAGGCTTTCTAGTCTTTTTTTGGTAGGATGGCTAACGGTTGCCTTTCTTCTAGGGGGATGTGGTTCTTTGAGGCGCGGGTCAGACAGAGTTCCCGTTTTAAAAGTTGAACCAACAACGTTTTATGCATTGCCAGATTGGCAACAAGATGAAGGACTTTCCCAAGCGTTCGTCGCTTTCAAAAAATCCTGTCCCGTTTTCTTAAAGAAAAAAGCTTCCACAGAGGTGGGATTGGGCACCACGGCTGATGACTGGCATCCTGTTTGCCAAAAGGCATTAGAGATGACGCGTGTTTATTCTCTCTCGGAAATTCGTACGTTTTTTGAAGAGCATTTTACCCCTTATCATGTCACAGATGAGGGGAACCCTGAGGGGCTTTTCACGGGCTATTATGAAAGCTCTTTGAATGGATCCTTAAAAAAGACAAGAAGATTTTGGTACCCTCTCTATAAGAAACCCCCCGAGCTTGTTCTGTCTCAGGGCACAGAAAAAAAATGGGGTGTGCTCAGTTGGGGGCGGGTGGCTCCCTACCATGATCGGGCTGCCATTGATAACGGAGCTCTCGAGGGCAAAGGGCTAGAGCTTCTGTGGGTAGACGATCCTGTGGAGGCTTTTTTCCTCCATGTCCAAGGGTCTGGGCGAGTTAATTTACCGAATGGGAGAGTTGTGCGGGTTAACTATGCTGCTTCTAACGGCCACCCTTTTATCTCCATTGGAAAAGAGCTGATCAAAGATAATATCATGGATGTGAAAGATGTTTCCATGCAGTCTATTCGTGATTGGATGGCGAGGTGTCCCGAGAAAGCCCGTACACTGATGCACAGAAACCCCTCCTATGTGTTCTTCCGGGAAGTGAAAGGCTTAGCAGAGGATGGCCCCATTGGGTGTATAGGCGTGCCGGTAACAGAGGGACGCACGATGGCCATCGACCGACGGTGGCTGCCCATGGGGGCGCCTTTGTGGTTTGATGGGTATCATCCAGATAACTATATTCAAGAGCGGCGCTTGATGATTGCTCAAGATACGGGGGGTGCTATTCGAGGGGCGGTGCGAGGAGATTTTTTCTGGGGATATGGCAAAGAAGCCATGGAAAAAGCAGGAAAAATGAAGTCAAAGGGGCAGTATTATATTTTCCTTCCCAAAGAAGCGTCCGTAAGTCGACAGTATCTGCTGGAAAAAAGATGACTCCCGAAGATAAAAAGATTTGGGATGAGGTTAGTTCACCCTCTCTTTTCCCTTTCGAATCTGCGCCGGAGGCTTCTTAGGGATCAACAGGGACAGACTCCCTATCTGACACATAGTAAGTATAACGATCCACATATTTCTCTATCAACTGATCGCGTATACGTTGCCTTGCATTTCTTTTCGTGATTGATTCTGTCTCCCCATAGCGGAGGAAGCACCTTTCACTCGCGGGATCAGCCTCCAATTCCTGACTAACCAATAAAAACATATCTGGGTTTATAGAGACTCCTTCTGATCTTCCAAGGTTTTTTCTATACTGCCTCCATATTCTAAGGAGTATCCGGTACTTATCTCGACGGTTATTTCCCCTCTTGCGAGACCACTTTTTTCTATTTTCTGCGTTTAATTCATCCCCATGTAGGTGTCTAAATGTTTTGTATTTTTTATCTTCCTTGTTTCTCGTCTCCTCTATAAAACTTTTAAAATCTGGGCCTAAATCCTGCAGAAGGATGTTTTCTTCTTGTGAGAATATTTTTCTCCTTTTTGCCCACCGATTTTTTTTCCGTTTTTTTGTCACCAACGGTTCTTGATTCTGGGCGTTGTTTTCTATTGTGAGAGAAACACATTGTTTTAAAGCAGCCACCTCAGCCAGAAGCTGAAGGTCTCCCATTGAAGATACAGGATGAGTTCTTGGAAGCACCGCAGAAGCCTCATCGATTCCTTGCATCATGGCAAGCGTTGATAATGGCAGAAAAGTGAAGATACAAAAAGCGACCATACGCTTTAAGATTCTCATGGAAACCTCCCGAGGGATTATTTGCATCTCTGCCATCTTATTTTATTTGAGAACAAGAGGCAAGACACGCAACAATGTCTGTTGACAGATCTCATCACACTGAATAAAAATAGAAAAAACATACTTAAAAACAGAGAGGCAGAGGGCAATAGTGTATAAATTCTCCATAAAAATTCTCATCAAACCCTTTTTAAAAGCGGCTTTTTTCACCATTATGATAACCAATATTGTAGAAGGAGCCGTACAAATCCCTCCCCCTCCTGTTGCTCGAAAATACGCAACAAGATGGACACAGAAAAGAATTGGGACAACGGAGTACAGGGCAGCTCAACGTACAGACATGTCAGCCTTTGTTCAAGATACCGGTATAAAGGGAGAACTCACAGTCGATAAACTGAGAGATTGGTTGAAAAGATCCCGCTTAATCAATCGTAAGTTTCTTCAAAATCCCAATTGTTTGCGTATTGTGCAGGTTGAAAAAAAAGAAATAAGAGGGATGAGAACAGAAAAACTTTTTCGTGTAGAGTATAATCCCAGCTGTCCTAATCCTACCCCTTTTAAACTCGCCTTTATTATTAAAGAACTAGATGATTTTAGTGAGGAAACAGAAATTCCTAATCTTTATGTTTTACAAAAACATCCTGAGCTTAGAGTTCTTGGAAACCTTAGAGATCCTTCCCTCCCTCAAATGACATTTGCAGAGAATTTTTATTCATATCAAAGTGGCAAGCGTGGGGAGTTTTCCCTAAAAGATGAAGAAGACTTAAGCTATTTTTCTCTCATCCATGCTGCAAGGGGGGCGAGCCTTTATGACCTTTTTGAAAAAAATCCAGAAGGCCCAGTAACCTACGAAGCCTTTAGAAAGCTTGGGCAAGTTCTTGCAAATTTTCATAAAAGATTTATGACTGGCAAAAATTGTTTGCTGAAAGGTGGCGATGATATTAACCAATGCTTTACGATCAGTCATGGGGATCTTAATCCTGGAAATATTTTCTATGATAGAAAGTTTATTTATTTTATTGATACAGAAACAATGCTCAAATCATTACAACAAAAAACTCCATTTATAAAAGATGCGACACACCTTTATCTATGGCCAATATATACTCGAAATTGGGATAAAGAACTCTATGACAAAATCTATGAAGCTTTTTTAAACGGTTATGTAAATCAATTAAGTACTAACCCTCTAATCAAAGATCAAATAATCAAAAGAATCAAAGAAGAAATACAGAATAAAAAATCGAACTATGAAAGATAAAACTTCAAATACTATAAAATAAACCGCACGACGTCTAAATTCACCGAAAAAGACGCAGAGTTTCTTGCAGAACCAAAGATCTTATTTTGGGGAGGAAAAAGATGTCAAGCAGCGGAGCATACTTTTGTTGAGCACTCGTGAGAATTGTGAGAAGAGTTTTAACAAACTCAGAACTAAAAAGACGACAGTTATATAAAAAGTAGATGTCGGCTGAGCCATTTTTTATGATCAAATCATGTCCGCGGGAGGCGGGAGATCTTCAAATTCTGCAGGAAGGGGTGCCTCTTCCGTTGCAGAACCAGGGATTTTTTTGTGTCTCTTTCGGGGAGGATGAAAGCCCTTGACCACCATAGCCGTAAAAGAAGGGTTCAAGAGAGGGCAGCTCTCACAAATTGTACTCGTCACCAGACTTTCTGCCTGTGCATCATAACGTTCCCAAATCTTCTGCTTCATTGTACTTCTAATTTTTCTAATCTCATCCCCTGATAGGGCTGCCTGTCCTTCCCTTTCTTTTTCTGGATCGGTGAGGGTATGTTTAAACTCTAAGTCTTGATTCCTTGCCAGTTCCACAAGTACGGCTTGAAATTTTTTAGCATGCTCAAGGCCCTTCTCTCGATTAATCATTTCTGTAAACGTATTCGTCCATTTCCTATAAAAATAAACGGCTTCTTCTATTCTTGCCTTTCTTTGTGAGAATGTTTTTTTATAAATAGATTCATATTTTCTTTTTCTATTTTCCCGATCTAACGTTTCACATTCTGGACTTTGGTTAACCTCTGCAACTTGGTGTGCATAAGCCTCTACTCTTTCCTGTTCGATTTGAGTTAGCAATACATTCATTGCAGGAATTTCTTTTATATCTTTTAGGTTGGCATCCTCAAAGGGATTCTGAAAATAAGTCGTGCCCCTTTTTTTCTGTGGTTTAGAGAAAGAAACAGAGATGGATTCATCTAAACTTTCCAACGGATCAGAAGCAACAAGGGGGAAGAAGACCGGAAAAGCTTTATTTAATTCAGCTAAGTATTTTTTTTGCATGCTGCTGTTTAAGGATTTTGAGCGACCTTTTTGATGAGAACTACTCTGACCTTGACTTTCACTATTTTCTAAATCGACCAAGGTCTTTTTTATCTCTGTATCTTGCGTTTGTACAAGTCCTTCAAGGAATTCTTGGTATTGTGCAGCCCGAGCTGGTTCAGCCTCCTGGGAAATCTTTTCCCTCCCTTCTCTATAAAGAGAAACAGCGGCCTTTATTCTGCGATTTCTCAGAGACAATGTTCGTTGGAAAAGCCTTTCTAAATCTTTACTATATTTTGGGATAGGAGCCGTTGGATACTGTCTCAAATTTGTGGCTCGAGTCTCATAATCCTCTACTCTTTCCTGTTCGATTTGAGTTAATAATGCGTTCATTGCAGGAACTTCCTTCAGATCATTTAGGTTGGCATCCTCCTTAAAAGGGTCTACAAATACAACGCCCCAAGATTTTTGTCTTTTGGCAGGGGGTTCTGCTGCATTTGACGCAATCGGTAAAAACGAGAATAATTCTGCATTAGACGGTATCGTATCCTCAGGGAGAACTGCCGATGAGGCGGAAGAGGGGGAAGAATGCCCGAAAGAAAAGGGAGATTGTTTGAGCGGGTCCTCTGTGCCATCAAAAAAGCGGATGGCTTCCTCAAAAACATTTTCTTCAAACACCCATTTCTCTGTCCCCAGGGAAGCGGCAGAAAGTGGTCCAAAAAATACATCCGGATCGTCATCAGGCGCGCTCGCCGCTAAAGCGGGTAAAGAAATAGCTAACAAACCTAAAAGCGCTGTTGTATAAAGTCTCTTCATCATTAATCTTCATCGAATTATAAAGTATCGCTTTTATATCAATTCGCGCTAAAAGGCAATAAGACTTTGATTTTTTTGTTGAATTCTCGTGAATTATTGTTCAAACACAGCATAAAGGGGCACAGAAGGTTTCCTTCGGGTGGTATTGGCTGGCTTTTTCTCTTGATTCAATTTTTGTTTATCTCTTATAACAAAATAAAAATAATGATTGGAGAGAGACATGATGCTGAAAAGAATGGGATTTTTCCTTATTTCTATGATGATAGAAACGGCGTGTGCCGGTTGGTATGGCTCCGTTCAGGGAATCGAAGAGGGCATAAAACAGGCACGAGAAGATGTTCATGGGGGTGCTATCCGCATAAGCGGGATTGTGGAGGGCTCTGCGGTTATTGTTAATCCAGAATGGGTTGTAACGGCTGCCCATGCCTTTCAGTTGGAACGGGGGCCCCACGGCTTAGATAGTTTCTCTTTTTCTGATGCCACAGATAAACGCTATTCTATCGAAAAGTACCACCTTTTCCTTGACCAAGATCTGGCTTTCTTAAAAACAGCGGAATCTCTCCCCAAGACATATGTAGCTCAGCTTATGGCGCCTGATGAACATCAGAATTTGATCGCCCAGTGGAAACACCCCCACAACCAGCCTCGTGCCAACAAGGGTTATCCAGCCTTCTTTTTTGGATATGGGCATAAGGGGCTATGGGAAACGGTGATAGAGAGAAACAAAGCGTATGTTAGGAATTTGCAGTTTAGCCATTTTGGGGTGCTGGACCCCAAACCAGACCTCAGAGCCTATGGCATAAAAGCAAAAGGCACCTGCCGTCTTTCCCAATATTTTCCCCAAACTGAGTCTGGAGCCAGCTTCTTTTCTTGGTTTGAAAAAGAGGAGGAACAAAAAGATCTCTTAATTTCTTCTGGATTGCCGGGTGATTCGGGAGGAGGCTTGTTTGTTGAGCAAGAAGGGGGAGCTCGTTTAGTGGCCGTTGCGTCTCAGGTTTTTGTTGATTCAAAATGGGATGAGGGAAAACAGTGGGTGGGGACAAGTTTCTCAGCTTTCTATTCCCCCCAGCAGGAGAAGGAAACAGAAAGTTTTCTTGAGACGGTGTTGAGAGTTAGTTAAATACGGGGTACAAAACCTGCTGCTATGCCGGCTCTCGCTCGGGCGAAGTTGGCTCTACGCTCTGCCGCACCTCTTCTTAATTCTTCCTCTCGTGCGGCTCTCTCGTCCCCACCACGGGCGGCTGCTTCTTCAGGAGCATCATCGGCAGCAGCAGCTGCTGCTACAGGACTCCGACGATATCCAGTGAGCTTGTCAACAAGGAGTATCAGCTGAATTAACTCTTCGGAGGTAGGACTTTTAAAATCCAGCGTATTAAAGAGAACCTCTGCGGCATTTCTAGAAGCAAATTCTTTTAAGGAGGCTACATTAGATTGGAAACACAAATCTAACAGAAATATTTGTAAGACCCTATCTTTGCGGGGAGTAAGTCCTTTAATCATGTTTTCAAAGGTATTGGCTTCACGTGCCCCTCCTCTCATGTTCATTGTTCTGTTCATGGCGGAAAGTAAATTATTAATGCTTCCCTCTCGACGCGCAGTATTTAGAAGTTGTATAATAACTTGCTTTAAAATCTTGGAATGGGCTGCGGGGTCTCTAGAGAGAATATCCTCATTTTCTCTTATGTTTCTGTCGGCAGGATATATTACACGCGCAGTTGGAGGAGTTTGTATCAGTTTCCGGGAGACTTCTTTGACACCATTTACCCATATCCCTATAATTTTACTCATAACCGTGTCTGGTATGCTGCCGCTTATTCTAACCCGGCTATCAAAGGCAAATACTTGCCGTAGAATGCCATTGAAATCATTCAAACGCCTGAAGAGAGCAGGAATCTTTAAACCAGCAGTAGCGCCAGGTAAGAGGGCAGCGTTCATCCGATCGGCAACATAAATAACAAGTTCATCAAAAGCCATCTGATTTAAAAACTGAGCTTTAGGATCTGGTATGGAGAGATTAAGAGTGAACAAACGTGTTAACCTTGCTGTATCTGTAATGGGAGCACGGCTCCTTATATAGGCTAAACATTCTTTGAAAAAGTCAGATGAAATTCGGTTCTGATAATTAAAAAATTCTACGCTCGTTTTGGGGTATGTATTGGTTTCTTGAAAAAACAAGACACCTGTCTCTGTATCGTAAGGCTTATTACCCGTTATCCCTACGTCTAAAAGATGTTGTTTGATGATCGCTACCAGAGGGTCATAAACTGAGCCATATCCCATTATTCTCGGGTTAAAGGTCATTCCAGCATGATGTCCACCCATTGTACCTCCACCCGTTGCCCCTATGCTCCCACCACCCAATGGGGGCAGATATCCGCGATCTACATACCATTGTCGGTTGTTTTCTTGTTTTCTGTGTTTAGCCTCTATATACCAACTGTAATGTGTAGGATCATCTTTGTTTAACCCTTGAATCTTATCCATTTTTAGTCTGTCAGTTGGCTTGGTTGTTGTGTGCCCTGCAAAGCCATAGACAAGAACGATAAAAGAAATAAAAATAAGCTTTGTAATCATGGTTTATTCCTCCGATTAATCTATAGCATACATGAAACAGATAGCATGAACGTATGGTACCTGTTTTTAGATGTGATTCTTAAAGAGTCGTCAGCTCCTGTCATATCTATATTTTTAGTTTTAAATGTTTTGTAAATATCGTAGGCATAGCTCAAGGAAACTGGCAGCCTAGGCTTAATGTGATGCATGATGCCTACGGTGGGTGACACACCAAACACTGAATTTCTATCACTGGTTGATTGGGTGACATCTCGGAAGGTCGTGGTAAACTGGCTGCCGAGGAATCCTAGCCCTATGAAGGCCGCGGTTTTTGAATCAAAATATCGACCGTACTTTAAATTAAGACCAACCGTATAGTCTCGGCTTAATTTGAGAGAGCCGATCTGAGTTCGGTTTGTACTATCTGGGTCGTGAAGATCGAAATCAAATTTTTTCACACTGTCATGGGGGGTGAAAAAAAGCTCTGCGGCTGCAAAAGAATGATCGTGTAACGCCTGTTGATATCCGGCAAACAGCCGGCCCGTTGCCTGCGTCGTTTGTTCATTAAAGTGAGAGGACGCAGTGTCTGTTCCGCTTACACCCTCGGCTCTCAGGCGGGCATCAAATTGCGAAAACACGGCCCCAGCGGCGGTATAAAAACCGCTCTCATGAGCCAGAGAGGACGCGGCGATCGAAAGGCATGATGCCGATAGTAAAACTTTTAATTTCATGAGTAACCTCACCTGTTCCTTTCATTCCAGCAGACGAGGGGGGGGGTGTCAAGAGAAGATTTTAAGGATGCGGGCGAGGGTGTTGTTGAGGTCTTTGCGCGGTACGATCAGGTCTACCATGCCATGGTCTTTGAGGTATTCCGATGTTTGGAAGTCAGCGGGCAGCTTTTCGCGAATGGTTTCCTGAATGACGCGGGCGCCCGCAAAGCCGATGGTGGCTTTGGGCTCGGCCAAGGTGAGGTCCCCGAGCATGGCGAAGGAGGCCGAAACGCCCCCGAGCGTGGGGTCGGTCAAAATAACGATATAGGGGAGCTTTGCTTCCCGAACCATTTGGATGGCCACCGTGGTGCGGGGCATTTGCATGAGGGATAGCATCCCTTCCTGCATGCGGGCCCCGCCGGACGCTGGGATGACAATGAGGGGGAAATTAAGTTTGATGGCCGTTTCTGCGGCCGTCACAAGGGCTTCACCTACAGCCATACCCATGGACCCCCCCATGAACCCAAATTCAAAGACAGCTACTACCGCCGGTTTTTGATTGATTTTCCCGTGAGCCACGAGGATCGCATCTTCCAATCCTGTTTTTTGGCGATACTCTTTGAGTCTATCCGTATATTTTTTGGAATCCTTAAATTTTAGAGGGTCTTGTTTAACGGTGCGTAGAGTGAGGGGAGTATACTCCCCATTAAACAGCTGGTTCAGGCGTTGCTGGGCGGTGATGCGCAGGTGATGGTCACAGTGAGGGCAGACAAATAAACTATCCTCTAGATCGCGATGAAAAAGCATCTGCTCGCACGAGGGGCATTTGGTCCACAGATTATTGGGTGTCTCTTTTTTCTGGGGGGTAAGTTTACTTAGTTTTGGGCGAACGTAATCTGTAATCCAATTCATAGGGGGGGCTCTATTCTCTTGTTTGACAGTCTAACAGGATGAAAGCGATACATCATGAATATCCCCATGTGTAGCAAACTTTTTTCTTGTTCGCAAGAGCGCACTCTGTCTCGGACAGATACACTAAACATAATTTATGTAGAATTTTCTTGAAATTTGAATTTTTTTGGGTTACATTCTCGCCTCATATTGTAGGGTAATTTGGCGAGTTGTAAAGGAACAACGGGCATGCCAAACACCTGTTTTAAAAAATAATAAGGAGACAAAATGCCCAAAATGAAAACAAATAGCAGTGCTAAAAAGCGCTTCCGTTTAACGGCGACGGGGAAAGTTCGGTCGACCACAGCGGGTAAAAACCACTTTCGTCGCAATAAATCCCATCGCATGATCCGTGATTCTCGGGGAACCATGATTTTGCAGGATTGCGATGCGAAGCTCGTTAAAAGGTTGTTACCCAACGGTTAAGGAAGAGGAGAATTTAAATGGCACGCGTCAAAAGAGGTGTCCCTGCTCGGGCGAGACACAAAAAAGTTATCAGTCAATCCAAAGGATTTAGAGGACGTTCAAAGAGCTGTTTTAGAATAGCCGTTCAACGTCTTGAAAAAAGTTTGCAATATGCCTATCGCGATCGTCGCACCCGTAAGCGCGACATGCGGGCTTTGTGGATTCAGCGTATTAACGCTGCCGTGCGCTTAGAAGGGCTCACGTATTCTCGGTTTATTGATGGACTTAAAAAAGCCAACATTCAAATGGATCGGAAGGTTTTGTCAGACTTAGCTATCCATCAAAAAGAAGCTTTTAGACAAATCACAGAGCAAGCCAAAGCCGCTTTACAATAGAATAGAGACATCTGTTTTTTAACAAAGAGGGGCTTTGCGCCCCTTTTTTGTGGTTATTTATTGAGGAAAACACGATTTTCGCATAAGGTGGAGGGCATGTCACACTATCAGCAGTTAAAAAAAAGAGCGCTTGATCAAATTAAGGAAAGTCATTCCTTAGAAAGTCTTGAAGAGGCTCGGCTAGAGTTCCTAGGCAAGAAGGGGCAATTGTCCGAACAAATGAAGGCACTAGGTCTGATGTCTGCAGAAGACAGAAGTGCTGCAGGCGCTTTACTGAATAAGGTGAAAGAAGAAATTCTCGCGGCTTTCTCGGTGCAGAAAGATCGGCTTGAGCAAAAAGCCTTAGAAGCAAAGCTCATCACAGAAACCTTAGATATGACGCTACCCTCTCTGCCAGAGGAAGCAGGACGGGTTCATCCGCTCAGCCAAACCATTGAAGAGGTCACCCATTATTTTCTGTCCAAAGGATTCTCTCTAGAGGATGGAGGACATGTGGAAGATGATTTTCATAATTTTACCGCGCTGAATATCCCGCCTGAGCATCCGGCGCGCCAAGAGCATGACACTTTCTATGTGCAAGGCCTTCTTAATGGCACCCCTGGGGTTTTGAGAACGCATACTTCTCCGGTACAAATCCGGGCTATGATGGGGGACAAACCTCCCTTCCGGATGATTGTCACAGGGCGCGCGTTCCGGTCCGATTATGATATGACCCATACCCCCATGTTCCATCAGCTCGAGGGATTGGTGATTGATAAGACGGTTCACATGGGGCATTTGAAGAAATGCTTGAAAGATTTTCTGGAATCTTTCTTTGATGTAGATGAGTTGCCGCTGCGATTTCGACCCAGTTTTTTCCCCTTTACCGAACCCTCTGCTGAGGTGGATATTGGGTGCAGCCGATCGGATAACCAATTGAAAATTGGGGGCGGACAAGATTGGCTAGAGATTTTGGGATGCGGCATGGTCCATCCCAACGTTTTGAAAAATGTGGGATTAGACCCCGATGAATATCAAGGCTTTGCCTTTGGGGCGGGGCTCGAACGTCTGGCCATGTTGAAATACGGAATTCCTGATTTGAGACAGTTTTATGAGTCTGATAAACGATGGCTCACCCATTATGGGTTTGAGGCGATGTCGATGGCGTCTGCCCTGCTCAAGAAAAAAAGAGACATGCCATGAAATTTACCCTCTCGTGGTTAAAAGACCATTTAGAAACGTCTGAAACATTAGACCAACTCATCCATCGGTTAACCAAGCTCGGGCTTGAAGTGGAATCCGTCACCAATCCAGCGGTGAATCTTAAGGGATTTAAGGTCGCTCATATTCTTGAGGCAAAACCTCACCCTGAGGCAGATCGGTTGCAAATCTGTACCGTCGATTGCGGTGACGCCACACCCCTTCAAATTGTGTGTGGGGCGCCGAATGCGCGGCGAGGATTAAAATCTGTATTGGGTCTCCCCGGAACGCATGTGCCTGCGTTGAATCTCACGTTGAAGGAAACAAAAATCCGGGGTGTTACCAGCTTTGGCATGTTGTGTTCGGCGAAAGAGTTGGGGCTCGAAGAAGGCCAGGATGGCATCATAGAATTGGCGGAAAAGGCTCCCGTTGGGGCAGAGTTTGCCCCGTACGCCGGTTTAGATGACCCTGTCATTGAAGTGAGTGTCACGCCCAACCGTCCCGATTGTTTAGGGGTCCGAGGGATTGCCAGAGATTTAGCAGCTGCCGGCGCCGGTACCTTAAAGCCTTTGATGATTCCAGAGATTCCTGGTTCCTTTAAAATGGATCTTAAACTCACCCTATCCCCAGAGGCACAGCAAGCGTGTCCACAATATCTGGGGCGGACGATTCGGGGGATAAAAAACAGGCCAAGCCCCGAGTGGTTGCAAAAGCGCCTCAAAGCCATTGGGGCGACACCCATTTCGGCCCTGGTGGATATCACCAATTATGTGTCTTTTGATCTGTGTCGTCCTTTGCATGTCTTTGATTTGAGATCCATCAAAAGATCGGTGGATATCCGCTTGGCGCGGCAGGGCGAACCTTTTGTTGCCTTAGATGAAAAAGAATATGTTCTTGAGGCTGATATGGTGGTGATCGCTGACCAAGAAAAAGTCTTGGCTTTGGGGGGCGTGATGGGTGGCTTAGACTCGGGCTGTACCCTTGAAACAGACTCTGTTTTGTTAGAGTCGGCGTATTTTAATCCTCTGTCAGTGGCAAGCACAGGGAGAAAGCTTAATATACACAGTGAGTCTCGGTATCGATTCGAACGGGGGGTGGATCCCCTGCTGACGCGCATGGGGATGGAGCGGGCAACTCAGCTGATTCTAGAAATTTGCGGGGGAGAAGTGAGTGATATTATAGAGGTGGGAGAAGTCGTTGCACCCCTCCCCCATATCCCGTTTCATGTGGAGATGGTGACCAAGCGTACAGGCATTAAATTACCAAAAGACACAGCTTATAAGATTTTAGAAAATTTGGGATTCACCCTTCTGAAAGATCAGCATGTGGCGGTGCCTCCATCATGGCGACCGGATATTACCCTGTCGGTGGATGTGGTGGAAGAAGTGGCGCGCATTTATGGGTACGAGCATTTACCAGAGGTTTCCCTCCCCTCTGAGCCGCCGAAAACACTCTTTGATGTGAAACGGTCTGAGTTTTTCCTGCGTCATCTTTTGGCCAGTCGGTCCTTTATGGAAGTGGTAACATGGTCCATGGTGAGCAAAAAACAATTTCGTCTTTTTGGGGGAACGGATGAGAATCTGCGTATTATGAATCCCATTACGGTGGATTTGGAATATTTGCGTCCCTCTGTTCTGATTCATCTCCTCAAAGCGGTGCAGCAGAACTTAGATCGAGGGCTCTCCCCTTTATCCTTTTTTGAGATCGGTCCGGCCTATCGGACTCTTCCAGAGGAGCGGTTTATGCCTGATGAGATATCAACCATCGCGGGGGTGCGTCTAGGGACACAGAAAGCTTATCATTGGTCTAAGCAAGAGCGAGAAACGGATGTGTTTGATCTAAAATCTGATGTGGTGGCTATTCTAGAACGGTCAGGGGTTCCCCTCGAGTGTGTAGAGTTCAGCTCAGAGACGCCGTATTTGAAGGATGATAAACTCAGGCCTCGGTCGCTTCCCTCCTGGTACCATCCGGGTCGGTCTGCTTGGATAAACGTACCGAAGGGGTCCATCGGGGTGTTTGGGGAGATTCATCCCGCGATCTTAAAAGAATTTGGGATTAGGGAACGTGTCTATGCCTTTGAACTAGATTTAGTTGGGCTTGATGTGGCGAGAGGGAGTGCCAAGAAAGTCAAATCAAAGGGCGTGTTTTCCTTGTCCCCCTTCCAACGGGTGGAAAGAGATTTCTGCTTTCTCTTCAATAAATCGGTGAAGGCAGAGCGTATTATGAAGACCGTGAGGCGGATAGATCCGTGCGTCAAAGAGGTGCAAATTTTTGACCTCTACGAAGGCACGGGGGTGCCTGCAGGGTTTAAATCTGTGTCCATTCATGTGACCTTTGAACCGCAAGATCATACATTTTCTGATGCTGAGATTAAGACTCTCTATGATCGGGTGCTAGAGGCTGTTGAAGCCGACCTTCAAGGGTCTTTGAGAGTATAAATGACCAAAATTCCTTTGTCTCATATTCGCAACTTTTCCATCATTGCCCATATCGATCATGGTAAGTCGACGCTCGCTGATCGGTTGATTCAGGAATGCCAAGGGTTGACGGAGCGTGAACTCCGAGACCAAGTCTTAGATTCCATGGACATTGAGCGAGAGCGAGGCATCACCATCAAAGCGCAAACCGTTCGATTGATGTATACCGCCAAAAATGGAGAAACCTATCAGCTCAATCTCATGGATACCCCGGGACATGTGGATTTTGCTTATGAGGTGAGTCGCTCGCTGGCGGCGTGCGAAGGATCGTTACTCATTGTGGATGCATCCCAAGGGGTGGAGGCCCAAACCCTGGCGAATGTTTACCAAGCCATTGATAACAACCATGAGATCATTCCCATTCTGAATAAGATTGATTTGCCTGCCGCAGAACCCGAACGGATTCGCGCGCAAATTGAAGAAGTAATCGGCATTGACGCGAGTGGGGCCATCCTAACCTCTGCCAAAACGGGTCAAGGAGTGGTGGACATTTTAGAAGCTATTGTTCACAAGTTGCCAGCCCCCCAGGGGGATGAATCCCTGCCCTTGCAAGCCTTGCTGATCGACAGCTGGTATGACAGTTACTTAGGGGTTGTCACTTTGGTTCGCATCAAAGAGGGCGTTTTAAAGCCTGGGATGAAAATCCGCATGATGGCCACGAACGGTCTTTATACGGTGGATCAGGTGGGATGTTTTACGCCCAAGATTCAAAAAACAGACGTGCTCTATCCGGGCGAAATTGGGTACATTTCTGCCAACATTAAACAAGTGGCGGATTGCCAGGTGGGGGATACCATCACCACGGAAAAAGGAGGATGTTTAGAACCTTTGAAAGGATTCAAACCCTCTGTACCGGTTGTGTTTTGTGGCATGTTTCCGTCAGACGCCTCCGAGTTTGATGTGCTCAAAGAAAGTCTCTCAAAACTGCGGCTGAATGATGCCAGTTTTCACTTTGAAACAGAAAGTTCTGCAGCGCTTGGGTTTGGGTTTCGCTGTGGATTTTTAGGGCTGTTGCACCTTGAAATTATTCAAGAACGTTTAGAACGTGAATTTGATTTAGATCTCATCACAACAGCGCCCAGCGTTATTTATCGGGTGCACAAAACCGATGGCACGATGATTGAGCTACATAACCCTGCGGATATGCCAGATGCAGGCCGCATCGCCTATGTGGAAGAGCCGTGGATCAAGGCAACCATTATGGTGCCCGATGAATATCTGGGATCGATTTTAACGCTGTGTACGGAACGCCGGGGCGAGCAGCTGGATATGAACTACGTGGGGAATCGGGTGATGGTGGTGTATCGACTCCCCCTCAACGAAATTGTGTTCGATTTTTATGATCGTCTGAAGTCCATCAGTAAAGGATACGCCAGTTTTGATTATCAGCTTGACTCTTATCGAGAGGGTGATCTGGTGAAAATCGGAATCATGGTGAATGGGGATCCTGTGGATGCCTTGTCGTTCATCTGGCATCGGGATCGGGCGGAAGGGCGCGGTCGGGAGATCTGTGAAAGACTGAAAGATTTAATCCCGCGGCAGTTATTTAAGATTGCCATTCAAGCCGCCATTGGGGGCAAAATCATTGCGCGAGAGACCGTCTCGGCCATGCGGAAAGACGTGACCGCCAAGTGTTATGGGGGAGACGTAAGCCGGAAACGGAAACTGCTGGATAAGCAGAAAAAAGGTAAGAAGAAGATGCGCCAAATTGGTAACGTGGAGATTCCCCAAAGTGCGTTTTTGGCCGCCCTAAAGAGGGATGAGACTTAGATCTGCCTCGTCATGGCTAGGAGACTTCAATGCTCAATCAATTTGAAAAAAATATCAAAGGCATTTATGGCAAGGAAGGCGAGACATGGCTTTCTCACCTCCCCCAAATCGTTCGGTCTTTCGAAGAGGCATGGGGGGTGTCACACCTCACCCCCGTCAAGAATTTGTCTTACAACTATGTCTTAAAAGGCGCCCGAGGAAAAGCGCCCATCATCCTGAAACTCAGCCTCGATTTTGACGGACTCGAGAGAGAGGCCGCTGCTCTGAAGGCCTTCGCAAACTACTGCGCCGTGCGGGTGCTTAACCAAAAAAAAGGAGCACTGTTGCTGGAGAGAGCTGTGCCGGGCACGTCCCTTAAAGAGATATTCCCTGAAAAAGAATCAATGGGTCTTGAAGTCGCGATCCAGACCATCCGCCAGCTGCATCAGGCCCCGGTGCCGCAGGGGCATTCTTTTCCAAAGCTAACCGATTGGCTTCGAACGCTGGATAAAGATTTCCCCTCCATTCCGCTCTTCTATCTTAAGACAGCTCGGTCTTTGCGGGATAAGCTTTTGGCAACTACCAAAGAGTCTGTGTTGCTCCATGGAGATTTGCATCATGAGAATATCCTTCAAGATGGGGCAGGGTGGGTTCTCATCGATCCCAAAGGGATTGTGGGGGATCCTGTGTATGAGGCCGGTTCGTTTATCCGAAATCCCATCCTTCCTCTTCTCAATCTGCCGGAGGCAGAAAAGATCATCGATCTCAGGATCCAGGCATTTTCGGAGGCGTTTGACTGGGAGAAAAAGCGCATCGAGGAATGGTGTTTTGTACAAGCCGTTGTGGCGTGGACTTGGGCTTTGGAAGACAAAGGAGAGAGTATTTTCTTTCAACAACTGACAGATATTTTCGGACGGAAGATTACTTAGAAGCTCTATCAGTAGATGGGTTCACTCCACCACTTTCTTGACGAATTGTGACTTCAATCCCATAGAGCCGATGCCCGGAATTCGGCAATCAATATCATGGTCTCCTTCAACAAGATGGATGTTTTTAACTTTTGTTCCCACCTTGACGATCGCAGACGATCCTTTGACCTTTAAATCTTTAATGACGGTGACCGTGTCCCCGTCTTTGAGCTCCACGCCATTCGCATCCCGAACAATCTCGGCGCCAAGAGTTCCCTCTGGGTCTAATTGCGCAGCGCCTTCATATCCACATTCCGGACAAATATGTAGTCCTCTGTCTTCATATAGATAAGGAGATTGGCATTTGGGGCAGGGAGGAAGGTCGCTCATCGTTTGGCTTCTCCTTTTAAGAAGGGGTTATTAGCTCAGAAACTATTTATTCCAGTGCATCCAAACACTGGGCATAGGTAATGGGGTGTTTTAAATACACACTCAAAAACGACCCACAATGACTGCAAGAGATCTCCCATTTTTCCATGGATTTTCGACACTTGGTGCACTTGTAGGGATAAGAGATTTGCTGCATGGCTTTCTTTAGGTAGGTGAGCACATCCGGCATATTGTTCTTTTCTTTTTTCGTCAAAGCCGCTTTTAAAACATAGGCTTCCGGCACGTCCTTAGGCAACAGAGCCAAGACACGTTTCGCTTCTCCCCACAACTTAGCTTGGATAAAATATGTAATCAGAATCAACTGACTCACCGGGTGGTCAGGCATCAGATCATAGAGTTGCCGCGCTTGTCGTGCTTTTGATAAAGGTTGGCTATCTGTGCCCAGTAAGTCACAATAAACGTCTGCAATGGCCCAGGATGGTTTGTCTGACCACGCTTTTTCTAAAAGAGTCTGAGCCGCGCGTTTGTCTTTTTTGGTTGCGAGCAGTCGGGCAAAACTCAAGAGATTGTCTAAAAAGTGGGGGTCATATTTATAAGACGTTTCCATGCGGGAAAGTTTTTCGCTCTCAGGAAGGGAACGTTCAAGGGAAAGTTGGTACCAAAGAAACCCGTAGATGTGATTCGATTCTTCTTGGGTGAAGCTGCCTTTTTTGTTGGATTGTTTCAAAAGGTCTAAAGCCTCGTTCCAGTCAGCGGCCGCAATGGCTACTTTTAACGCTTGCTTCAAAAACCAGCCTTGATCTCCATGGGCTTTAGAAGAAGAGGCAATCAGTTTTTTCGCAAGGTCCAGCCGCTTGCTTTTCAATGCCGCGCCAATCTCGTCATACCAAGCCATGGCCGTAAATTCCTCAAACTGCTTTAGATGAGATAAAGCCAAACTTTCCGTCTTCCTATCGTGTAGAATTTGAGATGCTTTTAAGAGGGCAATGGCTGGCAAGGCCGATTCAGGGTTCAGGTTCATGGCTTCTTTGGCTAATTGCTGGGCTTCTTTCAGATTACCAAATTCAATGGCTGAAAAAGCTTGGGCGAGTACCTTATGAGGATTTGTTTTAAGATGGGATCCCACACTCAGAATTTGTTTCACAATCCAAACAAGACCTTGCCAACCAGAAGAAATAAGAGCGGCTAAAATAAAGAGCAGAAACACCAGAAGTAGGACGAAGGAAATCGTTGTTTCAATTTCATACCCTAACCAATTTAAAGTAAGTGTCCCAGGATTGTTGGCAAGCCAAAAAACAAAGCCAACAATTAAAATAAGTCTTAATAAAAATCCAATCTTTCTAGACAGCATTTCCTATATCCTCAAGCCATTAAAAACAAGCTCCTCCAAAGATCTCAATGCTTGTTTTACGTCGAGTCTGATTTTCAGAGATTGACTCCACTCTTGATACTCAGGGAAATTCTTTTCAATAAAGAGAAGGGCTTTTTGGGTATGATCATTCCGGATGAGGGTACAGAGCGTATCTATTTTTTCTTTTTCTTGGAAATTTCTAATTTTTAGAAAGTTATTAAAGAAATAAAATATTTTCTCTCCTAAAGCCCCAGAGCCAGACTTTTGGGGAGGGGTATAGGATCTAAAAGAAGTCTCAATGCCGGAAGGCGGGGTAATGCCTTGGGTATTGTTTCTTAAAATATCGAATCGGGGATCTTGAAGGGGCGGTCCAACGAGCTGATCTAATTTTGAGAAAGACGCAGAGAAATTTTTTCCCGTCAAGACACGGCGCTCTAACCTAGAAAAAATAAATATTTTCTGGAAATTATCAGAAATCCTTCTCAAAGCCTCTTTGTTGGCGAGAGTGATTTGGGCCGTTTGGCCGGATGATCCTTGCTCTGCTAACTGCTGGCGCAATGTTTGGATTTCTGCCCGAGCGGTTTGAAGCGCTTTTAGATTGATTTGATCATCTGAGACAGAAAAACTTTTACATTGAAAGAGAAAATATCCCCCCATGCCGGCGGTGATCAAAAAAGCGCTAAGCAAAATCCAAACCCACCGGTTGCTTTTCGAAGGCATCACAGGGAGAGGTTTCGCTTTAATCTCAGATTTTTGAACCATGGAAACAATCTAAGATATTTTTTTTAAATATGCCACTGAAAAGGGAGCTTAAGATAAATAAAACAAAGAAAGTTTCGGAAGTCTGAATTTAGACAAAAGAAATATCGAGAATTTTATAAACTTTTTCTCCCCGAGGCGTTTTCACTTCCACGATATCGTTCACTTTTTTGCCAATAAGACTGCGGGCTAACGGAGAATTAATGGGAAGAAGCCCTTGCTTAATATCCGCCTCATCCACGCCTACAATTTGATACTTTGATTTTTCTTTGACAAGCTCGTCAGACAATCTAACTGTTGCACCAAACTTAATGGTATCTCCGGAAAGCTTTTGAACATCAATCACCTCAGCGCGACTGGTTTTATCTTCCAACTCGTTAATACGCCCCTCTACAAAAGATTGACGTTCGCGGGCGGCATGATACTCGGCATTCTCGGAAAGGTCTCCATGGGCGCGGGCGTCTTCAATCGCTTTAATCACGGCCGGACGTTCAACTGATTTTAAATGCGCTAGCTCGGCTTCTAATCTTTTGAGGCCTCGGGCAGTTAATGGAATTCTTTCCATTTGTAACTCCTTAAATTTAATACAGCTTGCTAATTACCGTAGTTGACCCCCTAAAATCAAGTAAAATCTTTCATAGATTGCAGTATAGATTGTTTTAAAAGAAGGCGCTGTGGGGAATGAAACAGTGCAAAAACAAGAGGATCTCTTTCGACTTTAGAGGGGAGATCTTTGGGGATTGCTTGGGCATTGGTTCGTTTAATCATACTTTCTGTAACCAGTTGAAAGTTTTGGAAATATTCATGTGGGTTTGGAGGATGAATCCCTTTTTTGCTTTTATTGTATTCCTTTTTTAAATATGGTAAAATCAGCCCTGATTTGGGATTTAGATCATTATGATGGAGAATTAATTATGTCAGATCTTCGATATAAAGTTATTAATCAAACAGGCTCTCGAGCGTCCGAGATGGATCTTGGGTTGCGTGGCTATATGATGAAAGTCTATGGGTATATGTTTATGGGGCTGATCCTTACAGGATTTATGGCCTTTTCTGTGACTCAAGTTCCGGCACTGCAACAGTTGCTTTTTGCGGTTGATGCCACGGGCAGATATGTGCCCAGCGGGTTTACGTGGCTTTTGTTCTTTGCCCAACTCGGCACCGTCTTTTATTTGTCGCTTAGAATCAACCAATTAAGAGCCGCGACAGCAAGGCTCATCTTTTTAGGATATGCCATGCTGATGGGATTAAGCCTGTCTTCCATTTTTTTGGTGTACACAGGGGCAAGCTTAACGCGTGTATTTTTCATCACGTCTTCCGTTTTTGGAATCATGAGTCTTTATGGCTATATCACCAAGCGTGATTTGTCCGGTCTAGGGTCTTTCTTTCTTATGGGACTTATCGGGGTAGTGCTCGCGTCTGTTGTGAATATATTCTTAAAAAGCTCCATGATGGAATTCATTATCTCGATTTTGGGCGTGATCATTTTCACGGGGCTCACCGCGTATGATACCCAAAGAGTTAAGGAAATCTACTACGAGCATGACTCGGGCGAAGTACAGTCGAAAAAAGCCGTTATGGGCGCGCTGGCTCTCTATCTCGACTTTATCAATCTGTTTCTACTTTTATTAAGATTCTTGGGCGACCGTCGCTAAGTCGTTTCTCTAATTCTTGTTGTCTTTTATGATGATATAAGATCTCCCTGTGCTCCAGGGAGATCTTTTTTTGGGCGGCGGTTATTTCTTTTTGTTCGTGATAGAAAAGACCAAACACATAATACCGATAAACAAGAGATCCCACAATCAGACCGCTGAGCATGACAAAAAGTATCTTGGTGGTACGTTCTGAGGATCCTATTTCTGCCCTCCAAAATGAGCCTTCACCTTTCGATACTCTGGGGTGTTGATCTTTGTTTCCATCTGCCTCAACGCCTGTCGAGAGCGGTGCAATTGGGCCTCCCATATTTTCAGAGAATAAAGGGTGTACCCCACACACAAAACAAAGAGGAACCCTGCCGCCAAAGTTTTGTGCAAATAAGTGGGGGGCATCTTAAAAGAAGAGAAAGGGGAAATGTGTTCAAGAGGGGAAGAAAGAGGAACGGAGGAGATCCCTTCTTTAAAGCCCCTTTTCCGCATTTCATGGAGACTTTTCTGCACATGATCTTCCACCTTTTCTTCAGGCATAGGGGGTGTGAAGAGGGTGAATAAAAAGGTCTTTGAGAAAGCACATTGCCACAGCCCAAGAGCTGGATGGAAATAAAAGAAGAGGGTGGGCTCTGCAGTGCGTTTGGGGATGGTTTTTAAGAGGTCAAGAAGCACGCAGCTGGTTTTCAGAAGGGGACCTTTTTTTAAGGAAGCGGGAAGAGTGGGGTGGAAAAAAAAGGCCTGATGCCATGACAGGAAATAAAGAGCAGCGTGGGAGACACCGGTTTTCTTTTGGATCCAAAAGAGCGCTTTTTCCCAAGGAGAAAGGTCCCTGAGATCGCAGAGGGTCTGGAAGGATTCTTGTTCGAGATACACCACACGAGGAGTCTCTTTATGGTGTGTCCACAAGGGAGATGAGAGAAACTCTTCTAGGGTGGAAAAGGCGTAAGACTCTCGCGTCTTTTTCTTTTCTATCACCGAGACGAAGAGGGTAGGATCTAGAAAAACAATGACAAGTAGAAGCATATTAGAGTCCTGATACATTATAAAGGGGGTAAAATATACCCAGTACGACCCAGATTAAAAATCCTCCCATCAGAAGAAGGCAGAGAATGGGCAGAAAGTCTTTCAAAAAATCAATTTGATAGTGAGCCATTTCACTATAGTAATCTCGAATAGTCAAAAAACTATCCGTCAGATTATTGGATTCTTCCCCGGCTTTAATAAAATGGGACATCAGGGAAGGAATGGTTTTAACCGACTCAAAGGAATGGGAAAGACTTTGCCCTTTTGTGAGCTGTGCGCGCACCCTCTCTAGAATTGAGGTTAGATACAAATTGTCTGTTTGAGTGGCGGTGATTTGCAATGCTTTCAGAAGAAAAATGTCCGATTTCAGCAAAAGGAAGAGACTCATGCTGATGCGGATAATCCACAGTTTTACTAAGAAGGGCCCCAACAAAGGGATATGAATCAATGTTTTGTGCCAGAGGTATTTTATTTTCTTAACTCTTGTTAAAAAAAAGAAAGAAACACTCGTAAAAATGAACCCTAAAAAGACAAAGCTACCATAGTGACACCACACGTCTGTAAAACGTAACAACAAAGAGGTGGAAAGACTTTGTTCGAGGTTCATCGCGACCAAAAAAGATTTAAGGGGCGGCACCAAAAATGTGGTGAGGGTGATCATGAGAACGATCAATAAAAAGAACAAAATGAAAGGATAACGGAGCGACTGAACCAATGTTTTTTGAAATTTATTTTTCCATAAGAGATACACTTTAATGTGGGCAAAGGATTGGGCCAAGTTTCCATTGGCCTCTCCTATCGTGATCAGCTCTATAAACACAGGATCAAAAAAAGTTTTTTCCGAACGAATGGCTTCAGAAAGACTAAAGCCGCCCTCAATTTTCTTTTGTAAAAAAAGGGCTGAAGTGCGCAGCGAACGGGAGGATTGCCGGCTGATATGGTAGAGCGCTGTGTGGAGAGAGAGGCCTGCCTTTAAGAGATATTCTAAATGGCTCGAGAGGGCCAATGAGTCTTGAAAAGAGAGTCTCTTAGAGATCCATGGATTAGGAAAATACCAAAGAACGTGGATATTCTGGGCCACGAGTTTTTCTAAAAACTCTGCCAAGGTGGGAGCGTCTAACATTCCTGTCACCGTCCTTTTGTCTTGAAGCCCCTTGTACCTATAAAGTGTCATAAGATTTCCTTTTCAAGCGACACAACAGAACATAATTCGGAAAGGGAGGTGAGCCCTTCCAAGAGGGCCTGGATGCCTTGTTCGGCGAGAGGGACGTACCCTATTGTGCGTGCTTCTTTTTCAAGAACAGCCAGGGGTGCTTTGTCGAGGATGAGCTGATTAAAGGCCTCTGTACAGGGAATAAACTCCACCAGCGGGAACCGTCCTTTGTATCCTGTTTGATGACAAAAAGAACATCCAATCGGATCATACACAAATTGATCTGTGTCTTCTTGAATCAGGCAAGACTCTTGAAAGGAGAGAGGGCGTCTCTGCCGACACCGGGGGCACAGGGAACGGATAAGACGTTGGGAGAGAAGGCCCTTTAGGTTCCCCGCCAGGGCGGCCGAAGAGAGACCAAGATCCGTCAACCGCTGGATGGTTCCCAAGGCACGGGGGGCATGGAGGGTGGTATAAACTTGGTGCCCAGTCATGGAGGCCCTTAGTGCCATTTGTGCCGTGTCAGCGTCGCGCACCTCCCCAATAAACAAAATGTCGGGGTCTTGTCGGAGAATAGAGCGCACTCCATTGGCAAACGTAAAAAAAGAGTTCTCTTGGATCTCTGTTTGTCGCACAAAGGGCAGTTCATATTCGATGGGTTGCTCCAGTGTCATGATATTGCGAGCGGGGGTATTCAGATGAGTGAGAATGGAATAGAGCGTTGTCGTTTTTCCAGACCCTGTGGGGCCTGACACAATGAATAATCCTTGCGGGATTTGAAGAGTGTCTTTAAGGCAAGCAATGGTTGGTAAAGGGAACCCAATCTCGTGCAGAGACAGGAGAGCTTTCACTCTATCTAAGACACGAATCACGATGCTCTCCCCATGTTTGGTGGGATGGGTAGAGACACGAAAATCGATTTCTTCGCCCTCTATTTTTCTTGAGAATCGTCCCGATTGGGGGAGGCGACTTTCCGCAATGTTCATTTGGGAACAGACTTTTAAATGCACACAGAAACTATCCCAAAAATCTCTATGGAAAGAATGGTAAAGCAATAACTGTCCGTCAACCCGGAGTCGTATCCGGATAAACTTACTTTCAGTTTCGAGATGAATATCGGAGGCTCTTTGGTGGACGGCTTCTGTCAAGCATCTGTCGAGAATACGGGGGATGAGTTCCGCAGAGACAAGGGAGGGTACGGTCAAGGAAGAGGAGTCCAGCGTCGCGAAAAGGTCAGATAAAGATGGGTCTTCCTGCTCGGGGAGACGTCTCAACCTTTCTATCTGAGACGCGGGGGCCACATAAAAAATACACTGGAAAGAAGACAGTTGATAGGTAAGATGGCTTCTGTCTCGTTCCTTCAAAGGGTCGGCAACGGCAATATGGAGCGTCTCCTCTTCTTTTTTAAAAGGCAGCCAAGTGGGGTGAGAAGATAACTCGGTGGACAACAGCGGAGATAGTTCTGTGAAGAGGGGGTGGACATGACTGAGATCGGTATGACTTAGATCCGCGAGAGGCAGACCGGAAAAATCAGACAAAAGTTCGGTTAGCTGTTCTTCATTTATCAGGTGGAGATTAAGCAAGATTTTTTCAAAAGAGCGTCGTTCTTTGCCCTTCTCGCGACGTACTACAGAGAGCAAATCCGGGGATAAGATTTGACACTGAACTAAAAAAGACTCAAAAGAGGGGGCGTCTAAGTTCTTGACCGCATCATTCATAGCATGCCGCTCTGTTATCTTGACAGGCATCATAGGCAGAAAGATAAAGGTGAAAAAGTAGAAAAAAAGAGAAAATTATAAACGGGACAAGGAACTCACTCTAGCGAACCCCACCACCCCTACCAGGGCGAACATCAAGGCGGGGCCGAGCGGAAAGGTTTTTTGGGGGGATGTCTTTTTTTTATAAACAACAGCCCAGAGTCCTCCTAAGACGCCACTTGTAATCAGAAAGAAGGGAAGTGTCTCAAGGGGCACAAAAAAACAGGCAAGACAAAAAAGCTTCAAGTCGCCAGCGCCGACAAAGCTCCTATATTTTGGCAAGAAAAGAAATACCCCCACGAGGCTGAGTCCAAGGAGGCCAGAGAGAAGTAGGGGAAGGAGGGCAGAGAGGGTAGCATCCTTCTGGAAAATGTGCCCATAATGCCAGCAGAGAAGAAATCCTAAAGCGATCAGCGCCAGATTCGGGATTCTGCCGTATCTAATGTCCTGATAGCTAATCCACAGGGCAATCAGGCCAAGCAGCGGGAAAAAAAAGAGGCCCAAGGCTTTTACTTCTTCTTTGGGGTCTTCTTTTTGGTGGCTGGCTTTTTCGCCGCCTTAGCCGCTCCCTTTTTTTTAGCTTTGGGGTTTGCTGCTTTTTTAGCTTTAGGAGCAACGACTTTCTTTGCCGCTTTAGGTTTTGTCGCCTTCACAGGCTTTACCGTCTTCTTTGCCGCTTTAGGCTTTGCTGCCTTCACAAGTTTAGGGACTTTTCTTTTTTTGAGGACCTCTTTTTTAGAGGGCATCACTTTGGGTTCTTTTTCCTTTTTCTCTGAGATTGCCAAAGATTCCTCTAAGTCTCTCTCTGTACACAACCCAAGTTCAACGGGGTTCCGGGGCTTTAAATTCTTGAAATTCCAATGGGAACGGTCGCGGATTTTATCAATGGTACTTTTGGTGGTTCCAACCAGTTTAATGATTTGATTGTCACTCAGGTTGCCGTGGTGCCGCAAAAGCCAAGAAACCGCATCCGGTTTATCTTGACGTTTATTCAAGGGGGTATAGCGCGGGCCGCTGGTGCGCCGTTGCTTTTCAGAAAGCTCTTGTTTGAGTCTTAGTTTATGCAAGGGATTTTTTGTCGCTAGTTGAATTTCTTCAAAGGACAATTGCTCTGTGGCAATAGGGTCAACCCCCACCACAAAGGTTTCGCCATCAGCTAAAGCTTGAATCTCTAAGGGATGTAATCCACAAAACTCAGCGATTTGCTCAAAGGTTAAAGTTGTATTGTCTAAGAGCCAAGAAGCTGTTGCTCGAGGCATAAGTGGGGCAGTCATTTCTGCGTCTCCTTCAAAAAATCGTCATTGCATAAAAGCAAGTGTATTCTAGGGCGACTTCCCCATTAGGTAAAGAAATTTCGTAAAAAAGAGAGAAAAAAAGGCCTTTCTCAAAGGAAAAACTCACTTTTTTCTTGATTCAAGGAAAGATTTCCAGTATTTAAAGAGGACTGAAAATAAGTAGGATTCAATCAATGAAAAAGAACATACACCCAGATTATCACACCATCAAAGTTGTTATGACGGATGGATCTGAATATGAAACACGTTCCACATGGGGCAAAGAGGGTGATGTGCTGCGACTTCAAACAGATCCGAAAAACCATCCGGCGTGGACTGGCGTTCAAAGACTTTTGAATGCGGGCGGCCAGGTTGGTAAGTTTAAAAATCGTTTTGGCGGTCTTAACATTAAGCCAACAAAGTAGACTTTTTAAGCCTCAGGACACTCTTTTGAAAAGACTGTTTTGATGGCCTCTGTTGTTTGTCTAAAAGAACAGGCTCCTTACTTTTCTACCCACTTACCCTGGGCATTCTTACGGTAGACTACTTTCACCGCTCCCCAGGCTACCCGATGGCAGATTTCTTCTAACGAGTCTTCTGGGTCACGCCGAGTATCTTTTTTAAAATATTGGGAATGGGCATTGTTGTAGGCCGCTCGATAAATCTCTTGGGCATGATGCGGCAGCACATGTTGGACACCCTCTGGTAAATCTTTGATGGTTTTGTAAGGCATGGGTTCCTCCCCAACTCAATAAACAGACTTCTTTTTAATTACTATAAAATATTGTTTGAGGGGTGTTAAGCAATTTTTCCTTCAGCGACTTCCCCCAATAATAATCTCCCCTTTCCCCGGATTTTTTAATCACCAGATGACAGGGAATAAAAATGGAAATGGGGTTGCGCGAAATGGCTTGGCCCACGGCTTGGAATGCCCGGGGATACCCAGCTTGATAGGCGATTTCTTTATACGTGGTGGGTTGATGGCGGGGGAGGGCGTAGAGAGCTTGCCAGACTTTGATTTGAAAAGGAGTTCCCCACAGCTCAAAGGCTTCAATGTCCTGTGGATTGACGAGAGCTTCTTGGAAAGACGCTTGCCGCCACGCGGGGCGATGGCACAAATCGGCCCGAACGGCTTCTTCGGGAAAGTCGGGCCCGACGAGTCCTAAGGCAACCATATTTTTATCTTTTAAAAGACCAACATAGGGGAACCCTTGGGTGTGTCCGGTGAACAAGGTAAGGGTAAGGCCGCGTCCTTGTTGAGGGGGTGGGGCGGAGACAATCACCTTAAGAGTGGGTGAGATCGGCATCTTTTAAAAGTTTCTCCACTTTCTTTAAGGTTCCCTCTAACTGGGCTTTGTCGGGTCCTTCCACCATCAACCGTACAACAGGTTCTGTCCCCGAGGGGCGGACCAAAAGACGATCGCCTTGTTTCTGAGAGGCCCGAGAAATCTTTTCAATTTCCTTTAAAAGATGAGGGTCTTGGAGCAGCTTTTTATTCTTCAATTTGAGGTTGCTCGTGATCTGAGGTGTCAGGGCAAAAGGATGCAAGATTTGGCTAGCCGGTTTTTTTGATTGAACGAGCAGAGAGAGCACCTGCAAGGCAGCCACAAGTCCGTCGCCTGTGGTGCCATAGTCGCTGAAGACAATATGGCCAGAGGGTTCACCCCCTACATTAGCGCCCCGTCTTTTCATTTCTTCGGTGACATAGCGATCCCCCACAGCGGTACGCACAAGAGAGATACCTCTATGAGACAAGAACTTTTCTAACCCCATGTTTGACATAATGGTGGACACAACAGCGTTACCTTTGAGCTGTCCTTTTTCTTTCCAGAGCGATGCAATGACGCCGATGAGGAGGTCTCCCTCAACAACTGTTCCGTTTTCATCACAGACGATGAGTCGATCCGCATCTCCATCTAGACCAATACCGATGTCGGCATTATGTGTTCGGACCGTCTTTGCCATCAGGCCAGGAGAGGTGGCGCCACAGTCTAAATTGATGTTTTTCCCATTGGGGTCATCTCCGATAGGGATAATGTGGGCCCCTAACTCCCATAAAACCATGGGGGCAATTTTGTACGCGGCGCCATTGGCGCAATCCACCACAATTTTGAGACCATCTAATCTTAAACCTGCAGGGAAGGTGGATTTTACAAATTCAATATAGCGCCCAGGAGCATCATCCAACCGTTTGGCACGGCCGAGTTGATCCGGGGAGGCAAGGTATTCACTATCAAAGCTTAGAATTTTCTGTTCAATCTCCAGTTCTTGAGCGTCAGACAGTTTGTTTCCTTCGGGGGTGAAGAGTTTAATACCATTATCTGTATACGGGTTGTGGGAGGCTGAAATCATAACCCCAAGATCCGCACGCAAAGAGCGGGTAAGCAACGCAACGGCGGGGGTGGGCAGAGGGCCTACCAAGACCACGTCCATCCCCACGGAAATAAAACCCGCGGTGAGCGCTGGTTCTACCATATATCCCGAGAGACGAGTGTCTTTACCGATCACCACCAAATGATGTCGGTCTTCTTTCTGAAAACATCGTCCTGCCGCTTGAGCCATGCGGAGCAGCATGTCAGGGGTCATGTTTCCTTTATTAACGAGGCCTCGAATGCCGTCTGTACCAAAGAATTTTCTTTTCACGATTCCTCTTTAGGAGTTTTTTTGGGTTTAGAAAGTTTCATCAATTTCTTCTTGATCGTTTGTAGTTTGGATTTAGGGGAGACCTCTTCCAAAATAGGGAGAGAGGTTTGATGAATCTTGCGTGGCTTTTGCTGAGCTACCGGTTTTATTTTTTTGCCCGCGAGCAAGTTATTGATGTCTTCCCCTGTGAGGGTTTCAAACTCAATCAAAGCTTGGGCCAAATCTTCCAGTTGTGTAGTATGCTTGGTCAAAATTTTTCGAGCCGTTTGATAGGCTTCATCCACAATGCGTCGAACTTCTTGATCCACGGTTTGCGCGGTGGCTTCCGACATGGTTTGTGTTTGGGTGACTGAGTGTCCGAGGAAAAGCTCTTGCTGGGGGGAGCCATAAGTAATAGGCCCCATCTTTTCACTAAGACCCCATTCTGTCACCATGCGACGGGCTATTTCTGTAGCATATTTAATATCAGAAGAGGCCCCCGTGGTCACTTTGTCTGTACCGAAGATTTGTTCTTCTGCCACACGACCGCCCATGGCGACGGCCAGATCCGCCTTCAACTTTGCAAAACTTATGGAAAGACGGTCTCCCTCGGGCAGGCGCATGACCATTCCCAAAGAACGACCTCGTGGAATGATGGTGGCTTTATGAATCGGGTCAGACTCAGACAAATGAGACCCCACCAAAGCGTGTCCAGCTTCATGATAGGCAGTGAGTTTCTTTTCTTCTTCGCTCATGGCGAGAGATCGACGTTCTGCGCCCATCATGACCTTGTCTTTGGCTTCTTCTAATTCTGCCATTCCCACAAATCGGCGCCCTTTGCGTGCGGCGAGCAGGGCGGCTTCATTCACAAGATTGGCAAGATCTGCCCCAGAGAATCCTGGAGTTCCTCGAGCAATGACGCGGGCATCAATATCATCCCCTTTTTGAATTTTCTGCAGGTGTACTTTTAAGATGTCTTCCCGACCATTCACGTCAGGCGCAGGGACGATGACTTGGCGATCAAATCGACCGGGTCGCAGAAGGGCAGGATCTAAAACATCAGGCCTGTTGGTGGCAGCAATGAGAATGATCCCTTCGTTGGATTCAAATCCATCCATCTCCACCAAAAGCTGGTTGAGCGTTTGTTCGCGTTCGTCATTCCCTCCCCCAAGGCCAGCACCCCGATGGCGTCCAACCGCATCGATTTCATCGATAAAGATGATGCAGGGAGCATGTTTTTTGGCTTGCTCAAACATATCTCTGACTCGGCTCGCGCCCACACCTACGAACATCTCCACAAAATCAGATCCTGAGATGGAGAAGAAAGGCACATTGGCTTCACCGGCAATCGCCCGTGCCAATAAGGTTTTTCCGTTTCCAGGAGATCCGATCAACAGGACCCCTTTGGGAATTTTCCCGCCCAAGCGTTGGAATTTGGGGGGATCTTTTAAGAATTCTACAATTTCTTCTACTTCTTGTTTGGATTCATTAATGCCGGCCACATCTTTAAAGGTAATTTTTCCAGATTTTGGAATCAGAAGTTTTGCTTTCGATTTGCCGAACCCCATGGCTTTTCCACTACCGGACTGCATTTGACGGTAAAAATAAATCCACACTCCGATGAACAAAAGGGTGGGGAACCAAGAAACAAAGATACTCCAGAAGGTGGAACGATCTTCCTCTCGCCCTGCGACCTCTACTTTAACGCCATTTTTTGCAAGGACATTAGCCACTTCTGTTTTTTCAGGTACTTTGGTGGTAAAGGCAGATCCATCCATCCGTTTGCCCGAGATAGCATCCCCTCGCATAACCACTTCTTTAATATCATTGGTTTCCACGGCCTGCTGAAAGGACGTGTAATCAATGGCTTTGCCTTGAATTTTCGAAGTGTCGTCTAAAAATGTTTGGTAGATGAAGAAAAGACCAAAAACCAATAACAATAAAATCAAAAAATTTCTTTGATTTGTACTCATATAAAAACTCCTAAAACGAAGGAAATTGTAGACTTAAACAAAGAATTCTGCAAGCAAAGAATGTTGTGGCTGATAGAGAAAAGAAGGGTAAGTCGTTTCCTCTACAGAAGATTTTAGAAAAGGAACGGCAACGACTTTGTTTTCTTGCCAATAAGCGGGAAAGGTTATCACAACGGGATAGGGAAGAGAAGACGCGATCTCTGACCGAATTTGAGACCATCCCTCTCGGCCCAAAGGTTTGAGGTGGGTATGCGGGGGAAGAGGGCCGTTGACCCAAAATCGGTTCCACAATTTTTCATTGGGCTGCAGGGCGCGGGTGGGAGGGAGTAACCGACGATCGGGCACAATCCATACCGTCTTTTGATGAACGTAGACAACGCATTTCCCCAAAGAGGTGGGGGAATACTCTTGCTGCTGCCATTTCTGATAGAGGCGTTCAACAGAGGAAGGGCTGGGGAAATACTCTAGATTTCCGATGCATCGAATCAGAAAGCTCAACGCCCGCTTAAGGATCGCTTTATCTGCCTCGCCTACAGCGCTGAGGGGCAGACGTCCATATCCTTCTTTTCCTACTCGGACATGGAGGGCCAAAAACTGAGCGGTTTCTTTCTCTTCTGTCCGGCGATTCTCTTGATACGATAAGAGGTCTTGGGGGGGTAAGGGGTGTTGGCGCAAGTGAGCGCGGCGGAAAGCCAAGTTTTGATTACTAGGATCTTCCAAGTGGGGGTGGGTACCCAAACTGGTTTTGAGGTCTTCTTTTTTGAAAGAAAGAAGAGGGCGGATTAAGCGTCCCGTGTCAAAATAAGTCACCGCACTCATGCCGGACAACCCATACGCTGTACTGTGAGCTTGGTGGCGCATCACATAAGTTTCTTGTTGATCATCGGCATGATGAGCGGTTGCTAAATGGAGAATGCCGCTTACACCACACGCGTCTTCCAACAACTTATAACGGGCTTGACGGGCTTTTTCTTGCAGGCGACTGGTGGGCTTGTGGGTGTGATTCCATGTCAAGATACAGCAAGGAATGCCTTGGTCTTCAAGCCAGGTTTTGACTTGGTGGGCCTCTTCTGTAGAGGTGAGTCTTAGTTTGTGGTCTACATGAAACGCCTGGAGGCTGCCGCCTTGTTGGCTGATCCATTTTTGGAGAAGGAAAGTGAGCGCCAAACTGTCGCTGCCTCCAGACACCGCGACTCCTAAGAGAGGGCGATCTTCGAAAGGACCAAAGTGCTCCATCTCCTTAGAAAACCGATCAAAAAGAGTAACAGGAATATTTAGGCGAGACATGAAAGGGAAGCGCAAGCCATAGAAAGGCGCTCTTGGAAATCTTCAGATGTCTTTGGATAATCTGTTTTTATTTTCGTCAGCGTTGTGCAGGCTTCTTTATTTTTTCCTAACTTTTCAAGGGCAAATGCCATCATGAGCAAAACTTCTGGCGCTTCGGGAGCCTTGGGTGATTTCTTATAGAATTCTCCCGCATAGAGAGCCGCTTCTTGATACTCATCTTTCTTGTAAGTTACATAAACAAGTTCTTTATAGATGGAGGCAATATGGGGATCATTTGGAAATTTAGTCACAAATAAATGCAACGCCTTTTCAAATCGTTTTTCGGGGAGGATGCGCCCTGAGGTTTCAATATGAAGCCTCAGTTCATCGGCGCTCATTTTGTTTAACTTATCCTGGTAGGCTTGATCATCACTTTTCTGAACCGTTTCTGTTGTGTCAGAGATCGTTTTTTCCAAAGATGCGATCTTTCCTTCAAAACTGGCTTGCCTTTTTTCAGCCTCACTTTTGCTCGTTAAAATCTGCTGTTGGAGTTCTTCCATCTTACTAATAACCCCAGATACTTGGGCTTTAAGAGATTGAATTTTTTCAAGAAATAGGGTGTGCGACGGATCTTCGGGTGGGTTGGCGCCGGCTTCTTGATAGGCCGGATCTCCGCCGAAACGTTTATAAATAAACTTCTGTAAAGTGGCCAGTTCTTCCGCAAGACGAGACAGATTGTGCCCACCGATTTCCACAGGAGCGTCCGCAGGGGCATCCGCTAAAAGAGAGCTTGAGAGGGTGAGCAGTATAAAAAAAACAATTTTGTTCATGGAGACAATTTCCTTCTATGATTTGAAAATACCATAGAGTGGGGTCTTTTTCCCATATTTTTCTTTAAAATTCCGGGAGCTTTATGTAAAACTCAAAGTCTAAAGAAAGTGTAGTGTTTGGAATGTTAGAAAAAAAATACGATTCAGCCGTAACGGAAAAATATTTTTATACGTTGTGGGAAAAATCCGGGTGTTTTAAACCCTCGGGTAAAGGCAGGCCATACACCATCATTATGCCGCCTGCCAATGTCACCGGAAGTTTGCATTTAGGGCATGCGCTTACCTTTACGTTGCAAGATATTCTCATTCGATTTCACCGTATGAAAGGCCGGGATGTTTTGTGGCAGGCCGGGACAGACCACGCTGGCATTGCCACCCAAATGGTAGTCGAGCGCCAGTTAGCTGAAAAAGGAACGATGCGACAGGATTTGGGTCGCGAGGCATTTCTAGAAGAGGTCTGGACATGGAAAGCTAAATCTGGGGGCGACATCATTGATCAACTAAAACGTCTGGGTGCTAGTGCCGATTGGTCACGGGAGCGATTCACCATGGATGATCAGGCGAACCAAGGGGTGAAACGATCTTTTATTCAACTCTATAAAGATGGGCTGATTTACCGAGATAAGCGTTTGGTCAATTGGGATGCGACATACCAAACAGCTATTTCCGATTTGGAAGTGATTCAAAAGGACGTTAAAGGTAAGATGTATTATGTTGCTTATCCTTTGGAGTCAGGAGAAGGGCGAATTGTCATTGCAACCACACGACCAGAAACATTTTTTGGAGATGTAGCGGTGGCAGTGCACCCCCAAGATGAACGGTATAAACATCTCATTGGAACACGGGTTATACAACCTCTGACCGAGAGAGCTCTCCCCATTATCGGAGATGATCATTGTGATCCTGACAAGGGCACGGGGGCTGTTAAAATTACACCCGCCCATGATTTCAACGATTTTGAGATGGCGCAGCGACATGGCTTAGAGGCGCTCTCTATTTTAGACGAGCACAATAGATTGAGGGGGGCGTGTGTCCTCGGAGACTATGTGGGGTTGACCACCCGCCAAGCGCGTGAAAAAGTGCTGGCTGCTTTTGAAGAGAACGGGGTACTCGAAAAAATAGAAGACATCACCCACACTGTGCCACATGGGGATCGTTCCGACAGTGTGATCGAGCCTCGGTTAACAGATCAGTGGTATGTGGATGCAAAGACTCTGTCAAAAAAAGCTATGGAAGCGGTGGAGAAAGGTGACACCACTTTCTTTCCCGAACAGTGGACGAAGGTTTACTTTGACTGGCTCAACAACATTCAGCCCTGGTGCATTTCCCGCCAGATTTGGTGGGGGCACTCCATTCCGGCTTGGTATGGGCCAGAGGGCCATGTCTTCGTGGCGTATACAGAAAAAGAGGCGCAAGAACAGGCCGAAAAAACATATGGTCACTCTGTTGATCTAACGCCAGATCCAGATGTGTTGGATACGTGGTTTTCTTCTGGTCTTTGGCCAATTGTAACCTTAGGGGGGTTTGAGAATCATCCTGACTTTCAAAAACGGTATCCAACCGATGTGTTGGTAACGGGGTTTGACATCATCTTTTTCTGGGTCGCTCGTATGATGATGCTGGGGATTTATTTCACCCAGAAAGTTCCCTTCCGAGACGTTTACATGCATGCCTTGGTTCGTGATACCAAAGGACAAAAGATGTCTAAGTCTAAAGGCAATGTCATCGATCCTTTGTATCTGATTGACGAATATGGGGCTGATGCGCTTCGATTCACGTTGGCCTCCTTAGCGGCGCCAGGTCGGGACATCAAGCTATCGGAAGCTCATGTTGAGGGATCGCGTAATTTCATCACCAAGCTTTGGAATGCCACACGGTATGCTCAGATGAATGGGGCGGTGTGGAGAGAAGAGTTTCAAGCAGAAAAATGTGTCTTTGAAATCAATCGCTGGATTGTGGCAGAACTTGCGCTTTGTGCCGAAGAGGTGGGGACAGCGATTCAGAGTTATCGATTCCATGAGGCAGCCCAAACCCTCTATCATTTCTTATGGGGTACGTTTTGTGATTGGTATGTGGAATTTACAAAGCCACTCTTACTGGGCGATGCAGGGCCGATAAAAACAGAGATTCAACACACCATGGCGTGGGCGGTTGGGCAGCTGTGCCACTTGATGCACCCCTTGATGCCGTATGTGACAGAAGAGATTTGGCGTGCCATAGGGGGGAAAGGCCTTCTCATTAGGGCTTCTTGGCCGTCTCTCGGGCGTGTGTCTGCTTTTGAGGACGCTCGAGAAGAAATCAATCACGTCATTGAGGTGATTTCGGAATTCCGTTCTTTGCGGAGCGACCTTAGCATCGAACCTCCTTTTGTTTTAAGCATATTCACGGGTTCATTATCAGGCCAGGCTCAAACAGTCATTTCAAAGCATGGAGTTGTTTTAGAAGGGCTGGGTCGTATCAAATTTGTTCATCAAGCCCCTAAGGGCAAGATGATTGATCTTGTGATTAACGGGGAATCTTTTGGGGTAGAAGTAACGGGAGCGTTTGACCCTATTCAAGAAATGACAAGATTAGAAAAGGAATTGCAAAAGGTGGAAGAAGAGTTACTAAAGGTGGAAAAGAAATTAAGTGATCCGCTTCTTTTATCAAAAGCTCCCCGAGAGATTGTTAAAGAATTGCAGGACAGAAAGAAGATCTTTAGGTCCAAACAAGAAAAATATCAACAATCTCTCGGGAAAATAAAAACGCTTTTGGAATAGTTAAAAAACAGAAGAGCTCAAATCTTTTCATAGAAATTTCTATGAAAAGATTGCCTCCCTGTATTCCAACTTATTCTTTGCTGTCTTCTGCTGCAGGAGCTTCTTCTGTCGCTTCTGTAGCGGCAGGGGCCTCTTGAGTTGTTGTCGCATCAGCAGGCATATCCCCCTCTTTCTTTTTGTCGCAATTTGCAAGAACAAAAAGAAGAGCAAGTGCAGTCATCGATAGAATTATTTTCAATTTATGTCTCCATAATTAATTACCTCTTTAATCTGTACCATATTTTTTTTCTTTAATATAGAGGGAACTAAAGGTCTTTAGAAAAATTTTTGAAGTAGGAGGGTCTGAAGATACCAACCCAGGCAGCAAAGAGGATATATAATCCAATACCAGGGCCAAGAATGGCAGGGAGAAGAATCCAAGAAGACGGGGCGATTTTCTTTATAAACAATTCGAAAGAGGGTACTAATACAGTTAAATAAGCAACAAGAACGAGGACGGGAATACTTAACTTCCTTATATAGTTGGATAATTGGGTAGAAAAAAAGAATAATCGTTTCTTTTTTAAGAATATTCCCAGGACAGTTGCTTGGACCCAGGCCGAGATACTGGTGGCCAGCGCGAGGCCCACATATTCCAGGGAATTAATCAGAAGAAGATTCAGGGTTACATTTAAAAGAACACCACCAGCTCCAATAAACATGGGTGTACGGGTGTCTCCACTAGAAAAGAAACAAGTGCTAAAAAGTTTGATCAAAATGTAGGCAGGAAGACCTGACGCCAGGGCGCACAATGTATGAGCTGTTGGTAAAATATCTTCTTGTTTGAACTCGCCGTGAGCATAGAGATTGTCTACCAGGAAAGGTGCCAAAAGCATTAAGCTGATACCAGCGGGGACCGACAGGGTGAGCGCGCTTTCCAGCGCGAGGGTTTGCAACGTTTTAGTCTGCTCCCAATTTTGGGTACGCATGTATTTGGAAAGGGTAGGCAACAACACGGTGCTTAAGGCGATCCCAATCACACTGAGGGGCAGCTGGGCTAAGCGGTCGGCGTAACTCATATAAGAAATGCCCCCTATTTTTAAATAAGACGCGATCATAATGTCGAGGAACAAGTTAATTTGCACCACGCTGGATCCTAGAGCCGCGGGGAGAAGGGTTCTGAAAAAGGTGCGTACTTGAGGGGTGATTTTAGGTTTTTTCGGGAAGACAGCTATTTTAGAGAATTGACAGGGGACAAAGACCCATAAAAATTGGATAATCCCACATCCCAAAATACCCCAGGCGAGAGCATATCCAGGGGAATGTAACGCTGGGCTTAGATAAAGAAGACATCCAATAATAAAAAGATTCCCAGCAGCAGGGGAGGCTGCCGCCGCGGCAAAGCGTTCAAACGAATTGAGAATGCCACTAAAAAAAGCGGTGAGAGAAATAAAGAATAAAAAAGGGAACGTGATTTTTGAAAAACTAATGGTTAGCGCCAGCCGATCTGGAGTTTGGACCAATCCTCGGAAAAAGAGAGGAATGAGATCGGGCAGAAAAAACTCCACGATGATAATAAGAGCTGTCAGGGTAATGGCGAGAAAAGAAAAAATGTTTTGAGCAAACGATAGCGCTGCAGACCGTCCCTCTCTGGCAAGAATGCCTGAAAACACGGGGACAAAAGAAACGTTAAACGCCCCTTCGGCAAAAATACGGCGGAATAAACTGGGGATCTTGATAGCAATACCCAAGGCATCGCTGACAGCATTCACCCCAATGTAATAAGCTTGCAGTGTTTCACGGACAAAACCAGTCACCCGACTTAGAATGGTAAACCCACTAACGGATAGGAAAGACCGAATAAGTTTCATGTGCTCTTCATCTTGTTGGCCCGATACTAAGCAGAGAAGAACAAAAAGGCAAGAGGGAAAGGATGAGAAATTGTTTCTCTTGTCGATCTAGAGGAGGATACACCAAAGGGGAGCATGGTCAGAAGGGCGTTCTTTCCCCCTAAAACCTCTGTCAATCCCCACTGATTTCAGAGAGCTGTTTGCCTCGGGTGATAAAAGAAGATGGTCAATCCTCAACCCCCAATTGCGACGCCAGGCGCCTTGTCGATAGTCCCACCAGGTATACCAGTCTTGGTTGTTGGTCCGGTCTTCGGGATAGAGGGCGCGCACGGCATCACAAAGACCTATATCCAAGAGAGCGTTAAAACTCGACCGTTCAGCGTCACTGACCAATACTTCTCCTATCCATTTCTCTGGCTCATGGACATCGGCATCGGTGGGGGCCACGTTATAGTCCCCACCCACAATCAGTTTCTCCTTAAAGGTGAGAAGGGTGGTTAGGTGATCTTTGAGATGGTGGTAAAAGGAAAGTTTGTAGGCATATTTTTCTGATCCCACAATGCCTCCATTGGGAGCATAGACAGAGGCCACGCGCACCCCGCCTGTGAAAGCGTCGATGTAGCGGGCTTGGGGGTCAGAAAAATGAGGCAAATTATATTGAACATCTTCCAGCGGGAATTTAGAGAGAATGGCGACTCCATTAAACGTTTTTTGCCCATGGATCGCGATGTTGTATCCCATATCTTCTATAAATTCGGCGGGAAAGGCCTCATTTTGGCACTTTGTTTCTTGAAGCAGAATGATGTCAGGTTTTGTTTCTGCCACCCACTCGCTGAAGAGGGGGAGGCGTACTTTAATTGAGTTTACGTTCCAGCTGGCAATTTTCATATGGAGAAAGAGGCCCCACACCCACAGGACTTGTCAGCATTGGGATTGGTGATCTTAAAATAAGATCCAATGAGTTCCGTCTCATAGCTGAGGGCTGCCCTTTCCAAGAAAGGATAAGAAACGGGGTCAATCAAAACGGTGATCTCTTCCCGGCGAATAACAATGTCATCCGGGTGAATCTCTGTTTCTAGATCAAACTGATATTGTAGACCGGAACATCCGCCGGCTAAGATGGAAATTCGTAAAAACTGATTTTTATCCCTCTGCATCGAGACAAGTTGTTGAAAAGCAGAGTCTAATATATTAAAAGTGGGAACCATTCGTAAATACTTTCTTTTAAACAGACCTAAATAACTTTGCAAGAAAAGTCAAATTTTCAGAAAAAAATGAGATCTTCTTGACGGTTTAAGTCCGTTCTTGCCATTATACAGGAGGAGATAACCCTATGACAAACAACCCGTGGAACAATACAGAGTTTACCCCACCCCCCCGATCACCCTGGTGGTCCTCTAAAGTTCTTTTGGTTATCTTACTAGCTCTCTCTGTTTTCGTCGGGTTCATTGTTTTTTGGAATGTCATCATGTCGCGTACGGATGATGTGGATGAGGCGAATATCCCCGTTATTGCGGCAGAAACGGTGACAGTCAAAGAAAGACCCCAAGAGCTTTTGGTGGAAGAAGGAGACTCTGTTTATAGCTTGATCTCACAAGAGAAGTCTAAAACCTCTTCTTTGAAAACGGAGGCAGAAGATCCTGTTTATGAAACTAGTTTTCAGCAGATTGAGGAAAAGGAGGGGCCAAATCGCAAGGTGCGTATAGAGGAAAAAACGGAAGTGATCGATATAGATATCCCCCCGGTAAAAGCGGCACCAACTTTTAAGGCCCAAAAGCAAGCTGTAAAAAAAGAAAGAACGGGTCTATTTTTCCTCCAGATTGGGTCTTTGTCCTCAGATCAAGAGGCTCAGCAAGAGAGTCGGCGGTTGAAGAGGAAATATGTCCCTCTCAAAACGCTGGACATTAAAATTGTCCCAAAAGAATTGGCAGGGAAAGGAACCTACCATCGCCTCCAAGCAGGACCCTTTGAAAGCAAGGGAGAGGCTGAGAGAACCTGTCAAGATCTTAAGCAAGCAGGCGCCCATTGTCTGGTTGTTAGTTAGTTTTTGATTGAATTTTTTTCATCCTTTCTTTATATTAATCAAACAAGTTTCGTGTCACCACCCCGATGGTGCGTCATATATCAGTAACCTAATTTTCATAAGAGGAAAGAGTGCTTTTTCTTTTTCTATTAAAAAACAATGTTCCCATTTTTGCTGCAGTCTTGCTGGGTTACTTTTGTTCTTATTTTCATATCTTGGGTAAACGAGCGACATCTGTTCTAACAGATTTCGTCTTTTTTATTGCCTTGCCGTGTATGGTGCTTTATCAGTTTTCAAAGCATTCTGTGGATAAAATTTTCAACGGTTCTTACATGGCGGTTATTGCCATCGCCACCCTAACTCTCGCAGCCATTGGCGCTTTTCTCGGAAAAAAGATCTTTAAACAGAGACTGTCAGAGACGGCCTTAACCCTCATGTCAATCAGCCAGGTCAACACCGCCTATCTTGCCATTCCTGTCTTTTTGTTATTTTTTAAAACCGTTGCACCGGTTGTGATGGTCAGTGTTTTTCAGCAGCTGGTGATTTCTTCCCTCGTTTTAGGACTGATTGAATATGATTTATATAAGTCAGCCAAAAAAGAAGGATTTACTCATCTGCTATTTTTAAAAGAACTGCCGAAAGCTTTGGTAAAAACCCCCATTATTATAGCCTCCTTTATTGGGTTGGTGTTTTCTTATAATCATCTTTCTTTTCCATCCTCCGTGGGATACTTCCTTGATCTAATGGGAACATCGGCAGCCCCTCTTTCTTTATTTGTTCTAGGGCTTTCTCTCCAGCAAGATAAGATCAGTTTTCGCGATGGGAAGTTCCGTCAGCAAATCTTTGCGCTGCTCTTTTTGAAAAATCTTTTCCATCCTCTTTTGGCATTTTGTTTAGGAAAATTTGTCTTTCACTTGAGCCCGTTTTGGCTGGTTACGGCATCGCTGATGGCAGCTATGCCTACCGCTAGGAATTCTGCTTTGTTTGCTCAACGGTATGGTCTGGATGTCCAGAGAGCGAATACGTTGATTGTGATTTCAACCCTTATTTCCTTTGTAATGATTAACATTATTTTATATTTCTTGGGGGATGTTTCTGTCTTTTTGCCTCAAGGATGCCCTGTCTAGGAGCTCTTCGAACATCTGGTGCCAGTTTAATTGGGCGCCCAATTTAATAAAGGCAGCGCCCATTCCAACGGTCACGCGATCCATTAAGATGAATTCCCGCGGCAGTTCTACTTTCCCATGGGCTTTGAGCTTGGTGAGGACGTCTTTGACGATCATCCGTCCTTGCTCTCCGCTATAGGCTTCTGAAATAGGACGGACGCGATCTTCAAGGACGGGACCATAGAGAAAACGAGCCCAAATGGTGAGCGTCTCCGCGAGTTCTTTCGTTAAATTTTGGAATCCCCATTGGGTGTACGCCGCCATTAACTGATCTTCTCTCTCCGTTTTGAGCGCTTCATATAATTGTCTGACGCCGCGCAGAAAAGAAGGAGAAAAGTGTCGGACACATCCAAAATCCAGGAGGCTGACGTTGCCCTCTTCTGAGAAGAGATAATTGCCGGCATGGGGATCTCCATGTAAATACCCATGGGCATGAAGGGGATAGTACCAGGCAAAAAATAAGGTTGCCGCCGCTTGATTTCTCAGCGCCAGGGGCTTTTCTGAGAAGGTGTTCAAAGAATCCCCTGTCATATAAGACATGGTCAAAAGGCGCTCTGTGGAGAGAGAGGGAAATACTTTTGGGAGGGATATGGAGGGATGCTCTTTGAAAATAGTTTTGAAGGTCTGAATGTGTTCAGCCTCTTTTTTATAGTTAATTTCCTCATAAAGATGATGCTCAATCTCTTTCAAAAACTGACCCGTTTTAAGAGCTCCTCCTCTTGTTTCATAGAGCGCCAGCAGAAGACGAAACTGGGCAAGGTCGGCCTCAATAATCCCCTGCATGTTGGGATACTGAAGTTTGCACGCCAAGACGTCACCCGTTAAACTTTCGGCTTTATGGACTTGGCCAATGGAGGCTGCGGCAAAGGGGTCAAGAGTAAAAGATTTAAAATTTTGTTCCCAGTCAGGTCCTAGTTCAGATCTCAGGCGACGCTTTACAAACAACCCCCCCATGGAAGGGGCTTGAGATTGGAGAGAACTCAAAGCTTTCGCGTAAGGTTCTGGCAAAAGGTCGGGCACCATGGCCAAAAGTTGCCCTACTTTCATGAGGGGGCCTCGGAGAGATCCCAGGTGCTTGACGAGATCTTGGGGGGCGAGTTGATAGGTCAGGTATTTGGTGGCTAACGCGGCAAAGGAGGTAGAACTATGAGAATATCGTTTCAGGCGATCACTGAGCGTATTTTTGTCCATCACGAGACCTCTTAAAAAGCCTATGACAGATCTTCAAGCTCGTCGATCCATCGAGACACAAGATTCAGTCCCTGATCCCAAAAGTTCGCCTTTGAAGCGTCAAGGCCAAAGGGTTCCAAAAGCTTTGTATGATGAAGGGTGCCGCCTGCTTGTAACATCTGGATGTATTTTTTTTGGAAATCAGGAAACTTATTTTCATAGGTCATATAGAGGGAATTGACTAAGCAATTTCCGAACGCATATGCATATACATAAAAGGGGACATGGAACAAGTGGGAAATATAAGCCCAATAATAGGCATAATTGTCTTTTAGAATGACGGAGGGGCCGAGACTATCTTGTTGGGTTTTCATCCAGAGGGCGTTGATTTCTTCCAGGGTGAGTTCTTTCTCGCGACGACGATCATGAAATTCATGTTCGAACTGAGAAAAGGAAATCTGACGCACGAGGGTGTTGAGGGCGTCACTTGTCTTTCCCGCCAACAGGATTTTCTTCTCTTCCTTATTGGGGGTTTGGTCTAACAAGGATTGGAAGGTTAACATTTCTCCAAAGATGCTCGCCGTTTCAGCAAGCGTCAGCGGCGTGTCTGCCATCAAATAGCCTTGGCGGGATGCTAAAACTTGGTGAATGCCATGCCCCAATTCATGAGCCAAGGTCATCACGTCCCAGATCTTTCCTTGATAGTTTTGTAGAATATAGGGGTGCAAGGAGGGGACAGCTGGATGAGAAAAGGCGCCGCTGTCTTTTCCAGGGCGCACGGCAGCATCAATCCAGTTTTTGTCAAAAAACTGACGCCCAATGGAGGCCATTTCAGGGGAGAATTTGTGATAGGCATCCAAAACAATTTCTTGGGCTTCATCCCACGAATATTTTTTTTGCGTATCTTTCGGCAAGGGTGCACTGCGATCCCAATAATTTAGTTTATCTTTTCCTAACCATTTGGCTTTTAACTTGAAATATCGATGGCTGAGATCGGGATATTTTTTTTGTACGCTCTGGATGAGGGCAGAAACCACCTCGTCTTCCACATGGTTGCCCAAGTTACGAGATGACACAGGCTTGTCATAGTGACGCCACCTGTCTTCGATTTGTTTTTCCTTAGACACGGTATTCAAAATGAGGGCACATACCGGGGCCGCTTCTTTCAGCGTTGCGCCAAAAGCTTCGGCTGCTTTTTGACGCAGAGATTCATCAGGGGACGTAAAAAAGTTCGTTATTTCAACAAAGGATAAATCTTTTCCATCCAAGGGAAATCTCATCTTCGAGAACGTTTCATCATAAAGACGGAGCCAGTTGTTACAGGCGGGGACACTCAATTCATGAAAGACTGTTTCCAGATCCTTCGTGAGTTGATGGTCCTTAAAGATGCGGACTTGCTCGATCCAAGGTTTATAATGGGAGAGTGCTGGGCATTGCTCAAACTGCTTTTTCAACGTATCTGTTGGAATTTGATTGAGCTCTAAGGAATAAAAAATAAGGTGGGTGGAAAGTTCTGTCGTTTCTTCTTGGATGTTTTGATAGAACGAGGTTGCTTCTTTATCCGTCATGTCTTGGGCGAAGAAGAGAACAGAAAAACAGGCAACGCGGCCAATTCTTTCAGACAAATCTTCGTATTCTTTAATAGAGGCTGCCAAAGCCGCTGCTGAAAGATCGGCCACTTCCCCCTCGTATTTTTTGACAAAACTTTGGATGTCTTTAGCGAGAGCAGAGAGATCTCTTCGGATCGCTGGGTCTTTTAACCCCTGATAAAGGTCATCTAAATTCCATGTGGGTGCTTTTACCTTTAGCTTGCCTTTTTCCATAATTCCACCTAGCTTTATGAGTATGATTCACAATACCTATATGAAGCGCGCTTTACAAGAAGCAAAATCAGCGGCCAGCCGAGGAGAAGTTCCGGTGGGAGCCGTGATTGTTTGTGGGAACGAGATTTTATCGACGCAATCAAATCGGGTGATTGAGTCCAAAGATCCAACGGCCCATGCCGAGCTTCTGGTGATTCGAGAGGCGTGTCAAAAAATAGGGAATGAACGTCTGACAGACTGTGATTTGTATGTGACGTTGGAACCGTGCGCCATGTGTGCCACGGCCATCTCTTTGGCGCGTATTAAAACGCTTTACTATGGAGCTTTAGACTCCAAAGGGGGCGGCGTGAGACAGGGGGCAAAGGTTTATACGCATGCCACGTGTCACCACCGCCCCGAAATTGTTGCGGGTCTTTTACAAGATGAGAGCAGTCTTGTTTTGCAGTCCTTTTTCCAGGCTTTGCGTCAGGCAAAAAAACGGGGAGAATGAGGCATGACAAGACGGATTAAACTGACCATAGAATATGAGGGGACGGGGTACGCCGGGTGGCAACGCCAAGACAATGCCCCCACCATTCAGGAAGAGATAGAAAAAGCAATTCTTCAATTCTCCCAATTACCAGAAGTGACCTTACACGGGGCAGGGAGGACAGATGCGGGCGTTCATGCCTTGGGCCAAGTGGCGCATGTGGATTTGCCCGAGAGATTTGAGAGAGAAACGGTGATGCGGGCAATCAATCATTACCTTCAGGAGAAAAGAATTACCATTTTGGCGGCAGAACTTGTCTCAGAAGATTTTCATGCGCGCTTTTCGGCTAAGAAAAGAAAATATGTGTATCGGATTTTGAATCGGCGCCCCAAACCGGCGCTCGAAGAAAATAGAGTGTGGCATGTCCCCGTTAAATTAGACATCAAAAAGATGCAGCAGGCGGCGGATCTTTTGGGGGGGAAACACGACTTTACGTCTTTTCGCACGATTCATTGTCAATCAAAAAACCCGGTTAAAACCCTAGAGTCTTTTCAAATCATTCAAAAAGAAGATATTTTGGAATGCTGGGTGGAAGCACCGTCATTTTTGCATCATCAAGTGCGCAATATGGTAGGGACCTTGGTTGAAATAGGCAAAGGGAGATGGGAGCCAGTTTATATCAAGGCAATTTTGAAGGGTAAAGATCGGTCGGCGGCAGGCCCCACGGCTCCTCCAGAGGGGCTTTATTTTATGGCAGTCACTTATTAATAAAAAAACCCGAGAAAAAAATCCCGGGCTTTTTTGAAAAACTTATCCTAGAGTTTTAGCCTTGTCCATGTGTTAAAGCTTTAAACTTCTTGCTGAGACCAAACACAGACAAGATCCAGAAGAACACGACGATGATCAAGATCGGGGCAATGATATGAACTAGCTGGTACAAAGCGCTCCCCGCAAAGGCGGTGAGCAACCCAATCTGAATGTAGGCGCCTCCAGATTTTCCGCCGCGTCCACCGATCACATCAACGGCCGCTTTTCCTTTGGTCTTTAATTCAGGATCAAGAGGAATGTAAGCCATCTCTTTGGTTGGATCAAACAGCGAGTACTTTACGGCTTTTCCAAAGGCGTTCACGCCCAGACCTAAGAACACGGCAAAAACAACCAGTTCTTTGTTCATCATGCCTTGAGCAATGGCTTCCGCAATTTTCATGCCTTCGGGCGTCATAGTGTTGTTATAGAAAATAACGCCGAAGAAAATCAAAATGCCAACCAACAAGACAACGGGTGTAATGAGGGCGGCGGTTCTCCAAGAGAAACGACGAAGGATATTACTGCCAACAAGCATCAAGGTGATGGCAATAAGGCCAGTTACAGTGGAAAGTACGCCCATCGTCGCGTTATAGTCATTCTCATTTGGGAAAGCGATCTTGATTTGTCCCTTCCATACCCCTTCAAAAATATTGATGGAGACACCATACGCCAGAACGAGCATGGCGATCAGCCCCAAATAAGGAGACGTGGCAATGACCTTCAAGCTTTGCATAACGGAAAGTTTTTCTTTTTTCTTCTTTCCTTCCCCCATGGCTTCTGGGTCATAGTAACGCTTGTCTGTGAGAACAGCTCTGTTCATCCAGTAGAAAGTGGCCAGAAAGATACTACCAAGGAATACGACAAGCCCCATTAAGTACTTTAAGCTTAATCCCCAGGCTTCTGTTTTGGAAAGCCCCATGGTGGTGGTGACTTGGGATAAGTAGTACACAGCCGGTCCTGATAAGAGCAACCCAAAATTTCCTAAAAATCCAAACATTCCATAGAAACGTTTTGCTTGAATCACTGGTGTAATAGCGTTCGCAAACTGCCAGAATAAGAGAGACAAGATAGCGCTTCCCCAAAGTTCGGAGAGAATATAGAATACACTGTACGTCCAGTTTCCAATGATGGGGATAATCCAGTGAAGGGTTGGATACGCCGCTTGATACTGCGCAATCGTTTCGGGTGTCATATGTATCACGTCTTTCAACGGATAAATAATGTACCCAAAACAACCAAAAAAGGCTAAGAAAGGGACAGCTGTGATGTAAAACAAACCTTCTCTTTTGAAAATGTTAGCTGCTTTTGTGTACATGATCATGAAGAGGATGGCAGATCCCGTCACGCCTATTCCTTTTAGAAAGGCTAAGCTCTCGGCGCCTGATCCGGGAGCCGTCACAACGAGGGCATCTTTTGTGTCGCGAAGAACGGTATAAATGGCCAACACACAAAACATAATGAGACCCATGGGCAAGAACTTTTTCAATTCATGATCATGAATCGGCCAAAGAATAGAACGCCACCCTGTAAACTCTGCTTTTTCTAAACGTTTTTCAGACATGATAAACCTTATATTAAATTAAACCAAAAATGGACTGAAGCCACGATGAGCCAGTCCCTAAAAACTCTTGGCATAGATTCATGAGAAAGTCAAATTAAAGGAACTATCTGATTGATTTGGAATAGGGATCCAATAATTTTTTGAATTCTTCCTTAACCGCTTTCTCCACCATGTTTGGCAAGTTCTTGGCGAGCCAATCTTGCAGGAGGGGGGCGAGGGAAGAGGCCACCAAGTTTTCCAAGACCGGGCTTTTTCCTTCCAATTTTTGGGAAGAAGGGGAGAGAGGTTCTTTCCGCTGCTTGTCAGATGAGGTCTCTTTCTGTTCCGCTTGGGGTGTAGTTATTTTCTTTGTCAGAACAAGGACATTGTCCTCTCGTTTTTCTGTTTCAGGGAGAGGGCGATGGGGGGATGGCTGAAGGGGAACATTCTGATTCTGGGCGGGATCCATTATTTGCCGAATGGAGGCCAAAATTTCTTCCATAGTTTCTTCTGCGTGGTCTGAAGGGAGGTTTGATTTCATGGTCATTATTTCCAAATCTTTGTTTATTGGGTTGCTTCTGCTTCCTTCATAAGGTCAGTTGAGAATTCTTGGGCGGCAATGCGCTTATCTGCCGCTCCAATACCCACACCCCAGAAGGACATCTGGTCATATTCTTCTTTCGCCTTATAGATATCCACATTCAATTCTAAGGTTTGTGCATCCAGGCGCCCGATGGTTGCCAAAATCTGGTACGCATTCAAGATCACCGCTTGTTCTGCATTGACGAGTTCAACTTGGGCGGTCAGAAGCTCTTGTTCGGCGGTTAAGACTTCAAGCGTCGTTTTGTCTCCTGCCAAAAACATTTCGGTGGAGGTTTCAACAGCAATTTGTGCCGCATTTATTTGAGATTTGAGTTGGGTGATTTGCGCGCGTGCGGCTTCTAAGGAATCCCAATATTTGCTTACGAGTTCGATCACACTCCGGCGTCCATAAATCGCTGTTAATCTTTTTTGCGCCGCCACATACTTTTGCTGGCGAACATTAGATTGAGTGGATGCTCTGAAATCAAGAGGAATGGTTAAAGTAGCAGCTGCTTGTGCTTGGTTTTGACGTGAACCCCCATACCCCTGAAAGTATGAAGCGCTATTCCAATTCTCTGTTAATGTCCGACTCACCCCAGCACTGACGTCAAAAGACGGAAGAAGTCCTCCAAAGGTTTTATCTATGTCAGCTTTCGCCGCGTCAGCAATGGCTTCTTGTTTGTGAATTTCCGGGCTTAATTTAAGGGCGATCTGAACAGCTTCTGCTTTTGAAGCGGGGAGAAGCTCAGAGGGGTCTGTTGGTTTTTTGAGAGATTTTTCAATGGTAATGCCGGTTATCTTTACAAAATTAGCTTTTGCAATTTCTACCTCTGCGAGGGCCGAGATGACCTCGGCTTTTGCTTTATCTAATTTTGCTTGCGTTGCTGCCACGTCGTAACGCGTTAGTTCCCCAAACTCGTATCGGTTCTGAGCGACTTCAAGTTGGCGTTCCAGAAGAGCTTGGTTGGATTTTCTGAGGCGGAATACTTCTTGCTTCGAAGAGAGCGCAATAAAGCTTTGAATGGCGGAAAGGAGAGTGTCTCTGAGGGTCACGATATAGGCGGCAAGGGTTGCGTCGACGGTTTTCTCTTGAGCTAGAATATTGGCGGTTGTGGATCCGCCGCTATAAAGATTTTGCTGAAGGGTAAGGCCTCCTTGAGTGGTATCCGTTCTGAAGTTATTCTGGGTATCAGATCTTGCGCCTGAGCTTAAAACGCTACGACTATTAACAGTATCCCCCCCCTGTGTGGTGTATCCAACATTGGCCGAAGCTGTGGGAAGCCATCCAGTTCTCTTTGCGCTAGAGAGAGCCATTTGAGCCGCCTTTACTTCGTACTCTGCCGTCAAGAGCGGACTTTGCGCATAAGCGCCCTCCATCGCGTCTTTTAGAGTCAAGAAGTCTTGGTCTGTTTTAGCGGCTTCCACTTCTTCTGAAGCTGCAGAAACAGCATCAGAATCAGGGACGATCGCTTGTGCCGGGGTTTTCTCTGTCACAAGAGTCACCGTCTCTTTATTAAGAACAGTATCTGCCTTAGAAATTTGTTCCTGAGTTTCAGACAGGGGGTTAAGCTGATCCTGAGATGTTTCCGTTTCTGGGGTGGGAGACGGGATCGGCATATTTTCGATGGGGGCTTCGATGTCCGCTATCGATTCAAGAAGGGGGTCTTGTTGGGACGGGTTCGGTACCCCTTCTTCACTGGGAATATCTTCACTGGGCGTGGCTATCTCCTCCACCGGAGCGGCAATGGGTTCCTCAACGGGAGGAGTCATCTCTTCCACTGGAGCAGCCATTTCTTCCACCGGAGCAGCAATGGGTTCCTCAACGGGAGAGGTTAACTCATCTATGGACGCATCCATAGGAGCCTTCTGGGATATTTTCTGAACAGAAGATGATTTTTTAGGTTTCTTTTTCTTGTTCTTGCGGTGAGACGCTTTGCGGGATATCTTCTTTTTTTTCGAGCTTCTTTTCGAGCTTTTCGGCTTTTTGGATTCTTGTATGTTTGTGATCTCGGGGGAGGACATATCTGTCGTTGAGAGAGATTCCATAGGTACAGAAAGTACACAGATTAAAAGAGATAGCCAAAAATACTTGAAAACTTGTATCATTTATTTAATAGACCTTAAAAAACACACCAATCATACATATCTTTTGTTTAGATGTGAAGATTTTAATAAACTTGAAAAATAAGAATGTCTACGATAAGAGATTAAAACGATGTCAGTTCAAAAACAACACCATAGTTTTTCTTATTACAAATCCTCAAGTGAATCTTGCGCGACGTGTGTCGTGTCTGGATGTAAGAGGTTGGGAGCGCACACAGTCCTTCTTGATCCTCGAAATCCCAAAGAGAGGGTTCATATGTGTTTAGGTCATGCCAAAGAGCATAACAAAGCCATCGACTATTTTAAAAATATGGGGACCAAAGAAATTGAGGCAGAAGTAAAAGCTGACACAATCTGGCGGCTGCCCACCTGGCCGCTTAGAGGTGATTACAGAAGATGTTTTGTGGAGAAGAACGTTTTCAATTTATTTGATGAGCATTCCCCTTATGTGCGCCAAAAAGAAACAGTTCCTTTTTTCCCCCAAGAGGTAGAGAAAGCAGCGAAAACCATGGGGGTGGGTCTGCCCATTCTGTTGCCTGAGCTTAAAAAAGTTTACAAAACAAAAGTGAAACAGTTCCATCCAGATTTGAATCGAGATAAAAAAGGGGCAGAAGAAGAGTTAAAAAAGATTACCATTGCGTATAAAACGCTTTCCAACTATCTGATGGATGCTTAAAAACGTTCTTTTCATTCTTGGGGCAGCGGCCTTTTTTTATGGGGGGCTCGGTTCTTATGCTCTCCTCAATAACAATGAGGGCCTCTATGCCCAAATTGCTTGGGAAATGCTAGAAAGTGGGAATTGGGTTATCCCTCATCTTAATGGCGTGCCGTATATTGAAAAGCCACCTCTTCTCTACTGGCTCGTTGCGGGTAGTTTTAAACTCTTTGGAAAAAACGAATGGGCCGCGCGGTTGGTTCCGGCCACCTTTGGATTTCTGACGTGTCTTGCCCTTTACGTTTTTGCGGGCTCTTTCCATAAAAGAAGATGGGGGCAGCTCTCTGCGTTCGTTTTAGCCACCTGCTGTGGGTTCATTGTGTTCTCACGGATGGTTTTCTTTGATGTGGTGCTCACCTTTTTCTTAACAGCCTCTGCTTTATGTTTTTACAAGTTTTATGACACAGAAGAAAAAAAATATGTGTACGGGTTGTCATGTTTTATGGCGGCGGCCGTTCTGACAAAGGGTCTTGTACCCCTTGCCCTCATGGGGTTGCTCATTTTGGTCTTTCTTGTGTTAGAGAAAAACCTTCTTTTTTTACGCGTTCTTTTGAATCCTGGAGCTTGCGGCGTTTTCTTTATGCTGGCTGTTCCTTGGCATGTGGCGGCGGCTCTTCAAGAAAAAGGGTTTCTTTGGTTTTATTTCGTGAACGAACAATGGATGCGATTTTTAGATAAGCGGGTGCCAAGGGATTACTATACGGGACCGTTTTATTATTATTTTCCCCGCGTCTTGGGGTATATGGTGCCGTGGACTTTTTTGGCACCCTTCTTTGTAAGAAAAAAATCTTTGACAGAGTCGTCGTCTCTTCAAAGATTTTTAGGCTGTTGGTTTTTGACATTCTTTGTTTTCTTTTCTTTATCCAAAGCAAAAGCAAATTACTATATGGTGGTAGGCATGCCGCCGTTGGCCCTATGGTTGGGGATGCATTTATCTGGCTATCGGTGGCAAAAACGGATTACTGTTCTGGCGGCTATAAGTTCTGCGACTCTTATGGTTGCGGCCATCGTTTATGTTAAAAATCACGAAGATCACTTTTCCACAAAGGGAAGCCTTTCCGTTGTGTCCAAAGAAACCCCTCTCTATCTTTACAAAAGATTCGAGGAACTCTCCACCCTTCCTTTTTATGTGGGGAGGCCGATTCCTATTATTGAGAGTGAAAGTCACGACCTCTGGTATGGGAAGGGTACCTTAAAAAGGGAAGATTTATTTCTGTCCGATAAAGATCCCTTCCTAAAACAAAGAGTCGTGTACGTGATGAAAAAAGATCAGAACGAGTTCTTAGAAAAACAGGGGGACATCCCCCCAAAAATCATCTATGATTTTCCAGGTTATTCTATTTTTTATCATCATTAGGAGGTCTTTATTATGGGGTATGTGATGAATATTTTGGATGGTTTCAGCATCTATTTTAAAAAGCGCCTTATCATCATTCTTTTATTTGGGTTTTCAAGCGGGCTTCCTCTATTGTTAATCATGTCCACTTTGTCCTTTTGGTTTGCCCAAGAGGGAGTCGATATCAGAACCATTGGCCTCTTTGCCTTAACAGGATCTCCCTATGTGTGGAAATTTTTGTGGGCGCCTCTCTTAGATCGGTTCCAAGTTCCCTTTTTAGGGAAGTGGCTTGGCCGTCGGCGGGGATGGCTTTTCCTGGTGCAACTTTGCTTGGCAGGATCCATCATCCTAATGGGCCAAAGTCAGCCTCAGGTAAATCTTTCGTTCGCCGTTTTTTTTGCTGTCTGTGTTGCTTTCTTTTCTGCCACCCAAGACATTTTAATTGATGCTTATCGGATTGAATCTTTGGATCCGTCCGAATATGCCGCCGGAGGCGGTATGGAAGTCTTTGGCTATCGCCTGGGGATGATCATTGCGGGAGGATTTGCGCTCTTTTTATCCGATACGTACACCTGGTCAACCGTGTATTTAATGATGGGTTTTTTTATGGGGGTTGGGCTGCTGACCACTCTTTTCTGTAAAGAACCAGCGGCGTCGAAAAAAGTGGATTTAGAAAAAAAAAGCTTTAAATTGGTGATTCTTGATCCGTTCCTCAACTTTATTCAACGACCGGGTTGGGTGTGGGTTTTATTGTTCATTATTCTGTATCGATTTGGAGATAACCTCATTGGGCAAATGTCCACCGTGTTTTATCAAAAGCTTGGGTTTACAGGTACCGAGATTGGGATGGTCACCAAAACCTTTGGGATTTGGATGGCGGTTATTGGGGGTCTCATGGGGGGCTCCATTGCCAAACGCATTGGAATTATGAAAACCCTGATGTTTGGAGGGATTCTCCATATTGCTTCAAATGGGTTCTTTATTTTACTGGCCATCCATGGACACTCCCTGCCGTTTTTATATGGCACCATTATTTCAGAAAATCTTTCTGGCGGTATCATGGCCGCTGCTTTTGTGGCCTATCTGTCTCGTCTCTGTAATCTTAACTTTACAGCGACTCAATATGCGCTATTCTCGGCTCTGATGGCGGTGGGGCGTGTCTTTGTGCAATGTAGTTCTGGATTCATAGCGGCTCAGTTTGATTGGATTTCTTTTTTCTTAATCGCCAGTGCCGCGGCCCTGCCAGGACTGTTTTTGCTGGGATACCTCATGAAAAGATTCCCTATTGAAGAGTAGGCGGAGGGGCGGCTCGGCTTTCCCGGTAAATAATATAAACCCCTGAGACAATGACGATGGGGGCGCCCACCAATAAGTGAATCCGGAAGCTTTCATCCCACCGGAAATAGCCAAGGATAGCGGCCCAAACCATGAGGGTATACAGAAGGGGCGCGACGACAGCTGCTGGGGCCATGCTATAGGCAGAGACCATAAAGACTTGGCCAATGGCGCTGAGGACACCTAAGACAATTAAAAGAACAAAACTGCTGAGGCTGATGGGGTTCCAAAAGAAAGGAACGAGAGCGCCTGCCACCACAGTTAAAACCAGGGTGTGGTAAAACGTGGTTGTAATGGGGTGCTCTGTGGAAGAGAGTTTCCGAGCCATAATGGCAATCACCGCTTCCAAAAAGGCAGATAAAATACCCGCACTCACTCCTGCAAAAGTGACATGACCAGAGGGATTAGCCATAATGGAGACCCCGGCAAATCCGATGAAGATCGCCACCCATATCTTGAGTTCTACGTGTTCTTTAAGAAGGGGGTAAGCAAGAGCGGTGATGAAAAGGGGGGAGGCAAAAACAAGGGCCGTTCCGTCCGTTAAGGGCAGGACATCAAAGGAATAGTACATGGCGCAGAGACTCACAAATCCAATGAGACCCCGGCTGAGTTGTTGGGGTAGTTTGTGTGTTTTGATGAGAGAGAATTTTTTAGCAACGAACATATAGACCACTAAGGTTGCAAGGGCCCAGAGAGACCGAAAAAATATAATCTGGGTAACGGTACAGTCCTGCGCCGTCTCTTTCACAAGACCATTGCCAATGCCGAACAGAAACATGGCGAGCGTCATATAAAGCGCCCCCACCAAAACTTTTGATTTTTGGGGCACTGCTGTCATCGTATCGGGAGTCATTTTATACCTTTATGGTTCCTGGATTTTGAATAAAGTGATAATCCATCGTTTTATGTAAAATTTCTGTAAAAGTCACTTGAGGAGTCCATCCTAGGTGAGTTTGTATGTTCTTGATAGAGGGAACTCGAGCTTGGACATCTTCGTACGAGCTCCCGAAATGATGTTGGGAATCCACTACTTCAATTTTGGTTTGCTCTGCATGTTTTTTGTATTGAGGATAGGTTTTCATGACTGACACAACTTCGTGTGCCACTTCAGACATGGAGAGATTGTTTTGGGGGTTCCCCACATTAAAGATGCGGTTACTGGCAGCGCCGTTTTTGTTTTCAATCATGCGCATAAGGGCATCCACCCCTTCTTCCACATATGTAAAGCACCGTCTTTGGCTGCCGCCATCCATCAATTTGATGGGACGGCCATAAAGGATATTGCTGATGAACTGAATGACAGCCCGGGAGTTTCCTTCTTTTTCTGAAAAAACATCGTCCATTTTAGGGCCAAGCCAGTTAAAAGGACGGAACAGAGTATAATCCAAATTTTCATGAATGCCATAGGCATAAATGACGCGGTCTAGAAGTTGTTTTGAACACGAATAAATCCAGCGCTGTTTGTGGATAGGACCCAGCACCAGATTCGTGGTTTCCTCATCAAACTCTTTGTCGTGAGACATCCCATAGACTTCTGAGGTGGACGGGAAAATGATCCTTTTTTTATGCTTGACGCACAGCTTTATAACGTCGAGGTTGGCTTCAAAATCCAAGTGGAAAACACGAAGCGGATCTTTCACATAGAGGGCGGGGTTTGCAATGGCCACCAGAGGCAGGACCACATCACACTTTTGGATATGATCATTGATCCAGTCCATATGAGAGAACATATCCCCTTTGAAAAAATGAAACCGAGGGTGATTCAGAGATTCGGATAACTTATGATCATCCCTATCCAACCCATATACCTCCCAAGAGGTGCGGGACAAAATATTTTGGGTGAGACAGTTTCCAATAAAACCATTGGCCCCCAGAATTAAAATTTTCAACGTCATTTTGTTTTGTCTTTCTCTAAAGATTTATCTTGGAGGATGGCACGGATGCTATACCGACGTCGACACAAAGCCTGGTAAATCCGCCCAATATATTCGCCTACAATGCCAATACCCATGATGGCCACACTAATGAGGAAGATCACAATGGCAATCAGCGTGAAAACACCTTCTGCTTCCGGGCCATAGATCACGCGACGAGCGACCATATAGATCACCAGTAAAAAGCTGAGCCCTGACACAATCATACCAAAAAAAGTAAAGAATTGGATGGGTACCATGGAAAAATTAGTGGCCAGATCAATGGCCACACGGATGAGTTCATAGATCCCATATTTGGAATCTCCTTGAGTACGGGCATCATGTTTCAGCCCAATTTCACAGGGGTTTTGGGCGAGTTTCCAGGCAAGCACCGGAATAAAGGTGGAAGATTCTGTTCCGCTGACGATTTGATCAACGATGGGACGTGCATAAGCGCGAAACATGCATCCCTGATCTTTCATATGCGTGCCGGTTAGAACGTAACGCACCTTGTTTGCAAAGCGCGATCCCCAGTGACGCCAAGCCTGATCTTTTCTTTTGAGACGATAGCTTCCCACCACATCGTGGCCCTCTTCAAATTTTTCTAAAAGCTTTGGAATTTCTTCGGGGGGATTTTGGAGGTCTGCATCCAGGTTAATAATCACTTGACCCCGGACTTCCTCAAAGGCTGCCATGATCGCCATGTGCTGACCATAATTACCTCCGAAGTCGATGATCCTCACCTGCTTGGGATATTTTTGCTGAAGCTCTTTTAAGATTTTGATGGAGGTATCTTTGCTGCCGTCATTGGTATAAATAACCTCAAAGGACTTGCCAGTTTTTTCTAAGACGGGCATGAGTCGTGCTGATAACGTGTGGAGGCTTTCTTCCTCGTTATAGACAGGAATGACGATTGATAAGTAAACACCCTTCATTTGATCTTTAGTCCTTTTTAAATATTTTACGCATAGCTCTAATCACGCGATCTTGCTCGGCGTCCGTCATCTGGGGGAATAGGGGCAAGCTTAACACATGATCCGCAATATATTCTGCTTTCGGAAAATCGCCTGCTTTGAATCCAAAAGTGTTTTGATAAAAAGAGAATAAATGAGGGGCTTGCCAGTGAAGGCCGGCCCCAATATTTTCGTCCTTTAGCTTATCGATCACTTCGTTGCGAGAGAGAGAGGTTTTTTTCGAATTGAGGGTGGGGGCAAAAAGATCCCAAGAATGATGATGGTCATAGGCAGGCGCTTCGGGTAAAAACAACTCGTCCCAGTCTTGGAAAGCTTGGCGATACTTTTGAACCCGCACGGTTCGGAGGTCTGTAAACGTATCTAAGAGGGGAAGTTGGTGAATTCCTAAAGCCGCCTGTAAATCCATCATGTTGTATTTAAACCCAGGGGCAATGACATCATATAATTGGCTGCCTTCTTTTGAAAAACGGTTCCAAGAGTCGCGATCAATCCCGTGGAATTTAAGGACATTGACAGAGCGGATCAACTCTTTATCTTGAGAAGAGACACAACCACCTTCCCCCGTTGTAATATTTTTATTGGGATGGAAGCTAAAGACCTGCGTATCCCCAAAGCTGCCAATTTTTTTGCCTTTATATTCTGCTCCAATAGCATGGGCGGCATCTTCAATAACACGAAGGTTATATCGATGGGCGAGCGCATAGAGAGGGTCTAAATCAACGGGGGCGCCAGCAAAGTGGACAGGGACAATGGCCTTGGTCCGCTCTGTGATCGCAGCCTCTAAGTGAGACACATCCATATTGTACGTGTCGCGTTCCACATCCACCAAGACAGGCGTGCCACCGGCAAGCACAATAGTGTTTAAGGTCGCAATGAAGGTGAACGACGTTGTAATGACCTCATCGCCCGGTTTTAATCCTAAGTGTAATAAGGAGAGATGAAGGCCGGCCGTGCCAGAAGAGAGAAGAGAGATGTTAGGGCACTCTAAATACTGTTGCAGGAGTGACTCAAACCTTTTAACTTTAGGTCCTGTGGTGATCCAACCTGAGCGTAAAGAATCCATAACTTCATTTAAAGTTTCTTCTGATAAACAAGGCTTGGCAAAGGGTAAAAATAATTCTTTAGTCATAAAACCACACTTCATTTTTTACACAATAAAACAAATTCATCTTGTTGGAAAACAACTTTAAAATGAGAACGACTGGGAAAAGGAATTTCAGGGACAGCATTCTCTTTAGCAATAACACAGAGAGAGGAAAGAGTTGACCCTAAGGCTTTAAAATCTTTGGGGGCTAAAAAGATGGAATTTTGAGGATCAAGAGATTTGCCAAAGTCGAGTTCGCCACTCCAATTCAAAATTTTTACAGTTTTCCCTAGATAAAAAGGGAGGTCTTGGGCATACATCCCATAAAAGACCACTTCAGTGCTGGCGGGAAGGTTGGTCTTGATATGGGTTGCAAAAGGTTTCATAGACGTTTTTTGTATAAGGGGGGCGGCAGCATTCAAAGTAAAAAGGAATCCAATATGAAATCCAAGAAGACCCCACAGTTTCCATCTCGTTTTTTTTAATAAACTAAGCAGTAAAAAAGAAAGGCTGCTGCCCATCAAATAAAATTGTACAAAGGGAATATAGGAGGAGAGATTCGAGCATAAGTCTGGATCCGCATATTTTTCTACTCCCCAGGGTATTCCGATCGTCAAAAGAAGAGAGATCATGAAATAGATAATAGCTTCTATTTTGGTGGATTGTTCTCCTTCTGTCACATACGCCAGAAAGCGACCGACGATCACAGCTAGCGGCGGAAAAATAGGGAGTATATAGGGAATGAGTTTAGAAGAAGAAAAAGAAAAAAATAAGAAAATAAACCCAGCCCATAGAAGCAAAAAAGCCTCTAAATCATAAATTTTCCAATCTTTGAATTTGAAGGGAATAAAATTTTTAAGAGCACGCGGTAAAAAAACAATCCAGGGAAAAAATCCCAATACAAAAACAGGCATAAAGAACCAAAAAGGTTGCATGCGTCGATGAATGGTGGTGAGGTATCTCTCAAAATGTTCTCGAATAAAATAGAAATCAAAAAATTGTGGATTGTCTAAAGACACCAGAATATGCCAGGGAAGAACAAGGATCAAAAAAACGAAAAGATTGGTGGGCAGATAAAGAGGGCGCACGTCTTTCCACTTGTTCAAAGTGATAACCCATAGTCCAATGATACCGATGGGTAACACCAGCCCGATTAATCCTTTGGTGAGAACCGCGCCTGCAAAAAAAGTGCTGGCGAGCGCAAACTTTAGGCGTCGTTCTTTTCCGGCGGGCAATTTGACGCCAAGGATAAAAGAAAACAAACCAAGGGAGAGCAACACCGTTAATACAAGATCTAATAAAATAAGGCGAGCTAAAGAAAAATATAGGACAGTGGTGGCGAGTACAATGGCACTAAAATACCCTGCCTGACGGCTATAAATCCGACTAGCATACGCGTACACCCCGAGGCATCCCAAAAGGGCAAACAAAGCGATGGGGAGGCGTAAGAAAAACTCGGAAGTCAGTCCTAATTTAAGAGGAACAGCTTCAAGCCAATACACAAGAGGAGGCTTTTCGAAATATTTAAGACCGTTCAGATGGGGCGTTATGTAGCTGCCTGACGCCACCATTTCGCGGGGGATTTCTACGTATCTCCCTTCGTCAGGTGCAGCGAAAGGCCGCGACCCAAGGCAGGTGAAAAACAAAGCACTTAAAAAAACAATCAGCAGGCTATAGTCTACCCATCCGCTATTTTTTTTATCGATCACTTTTTATTCCTTTGGTTTCATGGTGGGGAACGCAATCACATCTCTGATGCTGGGTGCATTGGTCAGAATCATAACCAATCGATCAATCCCAATGCCAAGGCCGCCTGTGGGGGGAAGGCCATGTTCAAGTGCAGTGACAAAGTCTGAGTCCATAAGGTGAGCTTCATCATCTCCCCCATCTCGTTCTGACATTTGGGCTTCAAAGCGTTGTCTTTGATCAATGGGATCCGTTAATTCTGAAAAGGCGTTCGCAATTTCCCACTTATTCATATAGCTCTCAAAGCGCTCGGTCAAACGAGGGTCTGTCCGATGAGCTTTGGCCAACGGTGAGATGTCGAGAGGGTGATCGATCACATGGATAGGCTGGACCAAAGAAGATTCTACTTTTTCGGCAAAAACGGCTTCCACCACTTTGCCCCAAGTGTCTTTGCCTTTGAGTGGAATGCCCCCTATTTTTTGGGCGGCGGTGCGGGCATCTTCCACTGTCTGGATTTTGGAAAAATCGACCCCCGTTTTTTCTGTCACCAAATCAACCATGGATTTGCGGGGCCAGGGAGAAGAAAGATCCAGTTCAATGCCGTCATAGATAACCTGAGTGGTGCCCAATACGGTTTGAGCGACGTATTGAATGAGCTCTTCGGTGAGATTCATCATGTCATGATAGTCGGCAAAGAGTTGATATATCTCAACGGAGGTGAATTCTGGATTGTGGCGGGGAGAAATCCCCTCATTGCGAAAGCAACGATTCATCTCAAAAATCTTATCGGATAAGCCACCCACCATCAGCCTTTTCAAGTGCAGTTCGGGGGCGATGCGCAAATACATGGTCAGATCAAGGGCATTGTGATGCGTTGAGAAGGGTTTGGCTGCCGCCCCGCCGGGAATAAGATGCAGCATGGGGGTTTCCACTTCTAGGAACCCTTGAGCGGAAAGGTAGGTGCGGATTGCAGCGATGATACGACTTCTTTTTTGCAATCGATCCCGGCTCTCTTCATTCACAATCAAATCAATATATCTCTGACGGTATCGGGTTTCGATGTCGGTCAGACCATGATACTTTTCAGGGAGAGGCAGCAAAGCTTTAGAGAGCAATTCCAACGACTGCATGTTCACGGTAAGTTCGCCCCTTTTTGTGCGACGGATCACACCGGTGACACCGATCCAATCGCCAAGATCCAATAGAGAAAGAAGCGCCATTAACTCTTCTGGTAACTCTTTTAGAGACGAGAAGATTTGGAGAGACCCGGTTTCATCCTGGAGGTCGATGAACATGCCGCTGTTGCGAATGGATCGAATGCGTCCAGCGACTGAAACCCTATCTTCCGTGACGGATTCGTTCAGAAGATCTTTATATTTTTCTTGCAGCGCTATGGTTCTATGGGAACGAGAAAAATTATAGGGATATGGATTAATACCGCGACTTTTAAGGGTGTGGACCTTTTCAAGCCGGATATGTCTTAGTTCTTTTTCTGCACTGTGGGAAGAGTCACTCATTTTTTACTTTTTGTTCCTTAATTTTTTATAAAAAGTTCCTGAAGCTCTCCTGATTCGAACATTTCTTTCACAATATCGCATCCCCCAATGAATTGCCCCTTGACATAAAGTTGGGGAATGGTGGGCCAATCCGTAAAATCTTTAATCCCTTGGCGCAACGCAGGATCGGTTAATACATTCACATCTTTAAAAGGAACCTGGAGCTTTTTTAAAATTTGAACAACGGTGGACGAATATCCGCATAGGGGGATATTAGCGGTTCCTTTCATGAAAAGAACAACGTTGTTCTCACTGAGGTCTTGTTTGATTTGGTCTATGGCACTCATTTTATGTCTCTAATCGTTTTTCTCGATGGTTTTCAAGGAAAGGGCATGGATCACGTCTCCCACATATCCTTTCAAGGAGTTATACACCATTTGGTGTTGCTGTACACGGCTTTTTCCTTTGAAAGAGGTGGAAGTAATGGTGAGAGAGTAATAATTTCCATCTCCTTTGAGGTCATTTAAAACGATTTCATCCTGGGGAAAACTTTTGTCTAATAACGCTAAAATTTTTGTCCGATCAAATGACATCTCTCATCCCCAACGTGCTTATGTCCTTACCGCCTATCGATGGATAGCGCCTTCTTTAACCTGGATGGAGGATCCTTTAAAGTCATCTCCAATGGGTTCAAACTTGCCCCCCAGGCAGGCAGCGAGGAACTTTTCAGCCACTGCATAAAAAGAAATGCGGTTGTCAGGCTTTGCAAATCCGTGGCCTTCATCGGGGTATAAAACGTAGGTGACTGGGATATTTCGTTTCCTCATGGCGTCCACAATTTGCTCTGATTCTGCTTGCGTAACACGAGGGTCATTGGCGCCTTGTGCGATCAAGAGAGGCCTTTTTATTTTGTCAACGTGCGTCAGAGGAGATCTTTCCGCTAAAAGCTTTAACCCTTCCTCGGTTTTGGGATCTCCTGCTTTTTGAATAATACTGGACAGGATTGGTTTCCAATAAGGAGGGAAGCTATTGAGAAGGGTAATGAGGTTAGACATCCCCACAATGTCAACGCCGCAGGCGAAAACGTCTGGGGTAAAAGTTAGCCCAACTAAGGTAGCATACCCGCCGTAGCTTCCCCCAAAAATAGCGATTTTATGAGGATCAGAAATCTTTTCTTTGATGAGCCACTGAACAGCATCAATGAGATCATCATGGGCTTTACGTCCCCATTCCTTATTGCCAGCGGTTACAAATTTTTTCCCAAATCCAGAAGATCCTCGATAATTGACACTTAGAACAGCATAGCCTCTATTGGCCAACCATTGATGTTGTGAATCATATCCCCATGAGTCTCTTGATTCTGGTCCTCCATGAACTAACAAAATTGTGGGCAAGTTCTGGGCGGTTTTCAAGGATATGCCAGGGGGAAGGGTGAGGTAACTTACAAGTGTTAGCCCATCCCGCGATTTCAGCTCTAACGGAACCATGGGAGACAAAGCGAGCCCTTCCAAGCTTTTCCGATTGGAAAACAAGTAATCTGCCTTTTGATAGGTTCGATTGTAAAGGTAATAATAAACGGGACCATCATCTGAGAGACAGGCCACAATCCATTGGTTAAAATCAAGGGTAGTCCCGGCCAAAGTAGGGACAGTTCCTGGCCGAAGAGTTTCTAAATATTGGAAATCTTTTGCATAGGTCTTATCGAGAAATTCTTTTTCTGGTTTCATATAATTTTTCCCAAGCCAAAGAGGAACATTCTCCGTGGGGTGGAAAGCGGCACTTGAAAAATCGGTTTTTGTTGGGGTCGCAATAATTTTTGTCTTTTGGGTCTCTACATCAGATAGTGTCAAGACAGCTAAGTCTCTGCCTTTACTATCCAACCAATATATATGAGACCCGTCTTTAGAAAAGCCCGCGGGGCTTGAGGTTGAGTTGTCTTCCGCATTGAAAGATCGATAAAGCTCCCATGTCCCCTTTTTCTGAATAAACCAATCCATGCCCCCTGTTTCCGTCATTTTACAGGCAAGACGCAAGGTCAAGTCATCGTCCACTTCAAAGCCAGCGAATTCATTGTTTTCGTAAATTTTTTTCTTCGTATCCGTTCGAAGATCCAACATATAAACATCATGGTATTCAGCGTTTCGATTGTTAAGGCCGATTAAAACCAAGTGGGGGTGTTTATAAGAGGTTCCCATAATCGTCACTCGCACCTTCTTTTCATCCGTCAAGGTAGTGATTTTTTTAGTGACAATGTCGACCTTGAAAAGGCGCCAGTTTTCATCCCCATCCCTATCCTGGATATAGAGAAGGTTTTGATTGTCATAGGCCCAACTATAGCCTTGAACGCCTCTGCCTGTATCGTGCGTCAAGAGGATCGCTTCTCCTGCAGGATTCAAGGGTTGGAGCCATAAATTTAAGACATTTTTGTAGGGGGCAATATAGGTCAGATAGTTGCCGTCTGGGCTAATACGAACTTGCGTCCTGTCGGGGTTACCAAACAATACTTTTCTGGGGATGAGTGTGGATTGAGTCTTCATAAAAAATCCTTTCTGGAAGCAAAAAATAACCCCCATAGACGTTATTATAAGAAGGACAATTTTTAAAAATCGTCCCCCAAAGTTTAAAGAAATCATTAAGACGCCTCTTCGAGGATCGTCTTAAATTTTTCAAGATCCAGCGAGGCCCCTCCCACCAGTAGCCCATCCACCATAGATAGAGACAAAACTTCCTTTGTGTTGTCTGGAGTTACCGATCCGCCGTACAAGACCGGTTTTGGTGTTCTAAAATATTGTTTGATGATGGTGTGGAGCCGGCTGATCTCCTCTAAAGGTGGTGTTTGTCCTGTGCCAATAGCCCATATAGGTTCATAGGCGATACAAAAAGGAAAATCCTTACGGGGGGTAGACTCTTTGATTTGTCGTTCGAGGACGGCAGCGGTTTGTCCTGTTGCGTGTTCTTCAGCGGTCTCTCCCACACAGATGATGGGTAAAAGACCATTCTCTGCCGCAGCTTCAGCTTTTTTCTGAATGATGGCAGATGTTTCTTGATGTTCTTGGCGCCGCTCCGAGTGCCCAAGAATCACAGCAGTGCATCCGCATTCTCTAAGCATGGACGCGCTAATGTCTCCCGTATAAGGCCCACTTTGTTGAGAGGAACAGTCTTGAGCCCCCAAATAAAAAGGAGTAGGATCTAGGACTTGTTGGGCAGCTTGAATGAGCGTATACGGAGGGGCAATAATCACGGTGAGCGAGGAAGGGATAGGTATTTTGGAAAGGCTCGTTAAAAAAGGGAGGTCTAAAGCAGAACCCTTGTTCATTTTCCAATTAGCAATAATAAACTTTTCCATAGCGGATGTGATTTTAGTATGATATTGAATTCAAAGCAAACATATGCCACAAAAAAAAGCATAAATCTATTTTAAAGGTTAGAAATGTTAAAGTTTTTAAGAGATCACGCAAACTCTTGGATCATGAAAGTTTTGTTGGGAATCCTGATTCTCAGTTTTGGTCTTTTTTGGGGAATATCCGAATTTTTCCGAGGAACGGATAAATCGAATATCGTTGCCCGTGTGGGTAAATTAGAGATTTCTAAACAGGCTTTGACGCATTCAGTCCAGGAAGAATTAGGCAAACTTAATAAAGAACTAAAGGGGAAAAACGTTTCTTTTTCACAAGCGTTACAACTGGGGCTGGTGGCTCAAAACCTAAGTCGTATGGTGAACGAGATTGTCCTTGATATGTTTATAAAGGGTATTAAGCTTTCCGTGGGCGACCAAACAATTGCCAGCTTGATTCAGGCAGATCCTTTATTTCAAGATGCTCAAGGAAATTTCGATAGGGAAAAATTCAAAGGCATCTTGCAGATGAATGGCTTAAGCGAAAAATCTTTTTTTGCGAACAGGCGTCGGGCTCTTTCCCAGATGCATCTTTTGACAGCCATCTCTGTGGGAAATTATGCCCCTGCTGCTTTGTCTTATCCTGTTTTTCAGGCCATCACTCAAAAATTTTCTTTCCGTATTGCGACTATCTTCGGGGACAAAATTCAAATTAAATATACGGAAGACACTCTCAGAAAGTTTTATAACGATCATCCTCACCTGTTTAGGATTCCAGAGTATCGCCAGTTCAAATTAATTTTATTGGATCCGGGCAAAATTGCTGCCCGCCTTTCTGTTTCAGACAGTGATGTTCAGCGAGTTTATAATGAGCAAAAAGAAACCTATGTCAGCCCCGAGACACGTTCTTTTTCTGTTGTGGTGTGTAAGGATCAAGACGAAGCCAAAAAACTTAAACAACAACTCCAGTCTGGTTCGTTAGAGGATAAAACCCGTCAGAAAGACTATGGCGCCATTGGAGAGGCGAATCTGGATAAGTCCCTTGCCGAAGTTGTGTTCAAACTAAACAAGAATCAAGTGAGCGAGCCTTTCGAGTGGCGCAAGCAGATCATTCTGGTGAAAGTCAACGGTATTACGCCGCGCACCACATCGTCTCTCAGTGAGGTGCGTCCCCAGATTCTGGAAGACTTAAAACACCAGAAGGCTGTGGATGAAGTGTCAAAAATAGCAGAGAAGATAGAAGAGGGCACAAATCAGGGGCTTTCTTTAAAGGAGATTGCAACAAAACACCACTTGGAAGCTCAAGAGGGCCAGATTGATGTCTCAGGACGTTTGATTGGGAACGAGTCCGTTAGTCTTGTCCCCGATATTGTAAAAGATATTTTTGCGCTTTCGGAGGGGACAGAGACTCAGCTGACAGAGTTGCCTGACGAAGTTTCTTATATCGTTTCGGTCGCTAAGATTTTCCCGGCTCATCTCGAGAGTTTTGAGAAGGCGCGCGATCAGGTTATCAAGAAATTTATCCAAGAAAAAAGACAAATGGAAATGAAGAAGATCGCTGACATGGTCAAGCAGAAAATGCAAAAGGGCGAGACCCTACAACATCCAGCCGTTTCTTTTAGGGAGACCCCAAAAATCTCAATTTCCGAAGAAGCGCAAAAAATAAAGGTGCCACTCCCCGTTCTTCAGCGGGGGTTCTCTCTGGCAAAAGGACAGCCGGACATTGTGGCGAATCATAATTCGCTTTTTGTCATTATGCCTTTATCCATTGAGACGTTGCCCGTTGCAAAGAACCTGGGCCTTTACAAGGCTTATAAAGTAGATCTTGGTAAGTCTGTGTTGCAAAGCCTGTATGGGGGATTCATGGAAGCTTTGAAAAAAGAATATAAAGTTGAGATCTATCCGGATACGGTTGCAAATTTAAAAGATTAACATCTGACAGTTTTTCAAAAAAAGAACAACCCCCCCCTCTTTGAGAATTCTCTCAGGGCGTGGTAAGTGTAAGATGACAAATGTATTGACTGTTTTATTTTCATCAAATAAAGTGTATCCTTGTAGGTAATAGGAGGCTTTTATAATGAAAAAATGTTATCTATCCTTATTTTTATTTACCGCTTCGGTATCTCTTGTTGCATCTGCAGCTCTTAGGGGACGGACGAAAAGTTTAAATCCCTCAGAATTAGCTTGTGCAACTCCTGCGGGATTTAAGAGAGTACGGGAGGCAAGGGAGGATACCTTGGACTGTCATCGCGCGTTTTGCTGGCATAATTGTCATACTTTTGACGAAGTAACCCAAAATTCCAATTGTTCCATGTGTACCCCATTCCATCTTCAGATAGAGGATAGCGAAACCGATGGGAATAAAAAATTGCAGTTTACGAGATGGTCTAAGCGCGTATTCTATTGGACAAACTACACTCAAAATCCGGAAGATAACGAGCAAGTTTACAGGCGAAGACGGATGTTGCAAAAGGCTATAGCGCGAGAAAGAGCTTATTAAGTTAAAGAATAGGGGATCTCATTCGGGGTCCATGATATGTACATCATTCCGTTCTTAGTTTTAAAATGTCGGGGAACAAGCTTTTCGACTTAACTTGCTATAATCCTGTTTTAATGCTACATCATAGTATGTTTGCCTTTAATTTGGGCATACGGTTGGCTGCTTTAAGCCATGATTTTTTTTGGTATTAATAGGATAGTGGATGTCGGACAAAAATTCCTTTTCTGATGATAAGAAGTCTCTGAATTGTTCTTTTTGTGGAAAGAGTCAGCATGAGGTTAAAAAACTGATTGCGGGGCCTTCAGTCTTTATTTGTAACGAGTGTGTTGATCTTTGCTCTGATATCGTGGAAGAAGAAGAGAAAACAGGCCTCTTTTCAGATACAAGCACCATTCCTTCCCCCTCTTATATTTGTGGGATCTTGGATGATTATGTCATCGGGCAACAGCAAGCCAAAAAGATTTTATCGGTGGCCGTGCATAACCACTATAAGCGGTTATCCCACGGGATGAATTCCAAGGACGGGCTTGAGCTTCAAAAATCAAATATTTTGGTGATCGGGCCCACGGGAACGGGCAAAACGTTGCTGGCCCAAACCCTCGCGCGTATCTTGAATGTTCCCTTTGCCATGGCTGATGCCACCACGCTGACAGAAGCTGGATATGTGGGCGAAGACGTCGAGAATATCATCTTAAAACTTTTGCAAGCTGCTGATTATGATGTGGAAAAAGCACAACGGGGTATTATTTACATCGATGAAGTGGATAAGATTAGCCGCAAGTCAGAAAACCCGTCTATCACACGCGATGTATCAGGGGAAGGCGTACAACAAGCTCTCTTGAAAATGATGGAAGGCACGTTGGCCTCAGTCCCTCCTCAGGGGGGACGTAAACATCCTCAACAGGATTTTCTGCAAGTTGACACCACCAATATCCTCTTCATTTGCGGGGGGGCCTTTGCGGGGCTGGATAAGATCATTGAAGCGAGAGGAGATTCTTCCTCCATCGGATTTGGCGCACAGGTAAAGACGGTTCAAACAGGAAAGTCCTCAGAGCTTTTGAAAAAAGTTGAGCCAGACGATCTGACCAAGTATGGGTTGATCCCTGAGTTTGTGGGTCGGTTGCCCGTTTTAGCTACCCTTGAAGAGTTGGATATGGATGCATTGATCAGGATTCTAACAGAACCCAAAAATGCCCTCATCAAGCAGTACCAGGCTTTGTTTGAAATGGAAGATGTGGATCTTCAGTTCACGGATGAAGCCCTCAAAATGATTGCCAAAAAAGCTCTTCTGAGAAAGACGGGTGCGCGCGGACTGAGGTCTATTTTAGAATCTCTATTGTTAGACTCCATGTTTGAGCTGCCCGATTCATCGGGGGAAGAAAAGCTTGTGATTACGAAAGAGATGGTCGATAATAACATCGTTCCCAGGCTTCGACAAAAAGAAAACACCCCCAAAAAACAAGAAGCATAGCCTGACATAAAGGGTTAGTTATACATGACTGAAAAAATAAATCTTCCCCTATTGCCCCTGCGAGACATCGTTGTCTTTCCAGGGATGGTGGCGACCCTTTTTGTGGGCCGGTCCAAATCTATTTTAGCGCTCGAAAGTGCCATGTCTTTGAATAAGAAGATTTTTCTAGTGGCTCAAAAAGATTCCTCCGTCGATGAACCCTCTGCAAAAAATTTGTATAAGGTTGGAACGGTGGGAGAAGTAACCCAGATCGTTAATCTGCCTGACGGCACCGTAAAAGTTTTGGTGGAAGGACGATATCGGGCGCGTGTTTTGTCCATCGAAATAAAAGAAGGATACCTGCGCGGAGATTCTGCGCCCATCGTTTCTAAAATGGTGGATGAGGACACCCTTTATGTTCTAGACAAAATTCTGATCAAAGAATTTGAAGAGTATGCCCTCTATAACAAAAAAATTACCCCTGAGTTTATGAGTACTTTTTTGGGTATGGAAGACTATGAGAAAATTGTTGATTCCATTAGTGTGCACCTCTCTTTAACAATTGCAGAGCGCCAAGATTTATTGGAAGCGGCGTCTCTCAAAGATCGCTTGGAAATCCTGCTCTTCTTTGTGCGTCGTGAAACAGATACGTTAAAAACAGAAGAAAAAATCAGAGACCGTATTAAGTCTCAGATGAGTAAAAATCACAGAGAGTATTATCTTCAAGAACAACTAAAAGCCATTCAAAAAGAACTATATAATGAAGACGGCAAAGACGAGATAACGCAGTTAGAGAAAAAAATAAAGGCATTGGGGATGCCAAAAGAAGCCTTGGAAAAGGCAGAATCTGAGTTAAAAAAGTTACGCATGATGAACCCCATGTCGGCTGAAGCTACCGTCATTCGGAACTATTTGGAATGGATGGTGGATCTGCCCTGGAAGAAAGTGGTCTGGAAGAAAATTAATCTTAAAAAGGCAAAGGCTCAACTGGATGCGGATCATTATGGGCTCGAAAAAGTTAAAGAACGTGTTCTTGAGTTTCTGGCAGTGCAAGAGCGTTTGGGCAAACCAAAAGGACAAGTCCTTTGTTTTGTGGGGGCCCCAGGTGTTGGGAAGACCTCATTGGCGAAATCCATTGCCACCGTGATGAATCGGCCTTTTGTGCGGGCTGCTTTGGGAGGGGTCAGGGATGAATCCGAGATCCGAGGGCATCGACGCACTTACATTGGATCCATGCCAGGGAAAATCATCCAGAATATGAAAAAGGCGAAGGCAACCAATCCAGTGTTCTTGCTCGATGAGATCGATAAGATGGGCACAGATTGGCGAGGAGATCCAGCGTCAGCATTGCTTGAAGTTTTGGATCCCCAACAAAATGCCAACTTCAGCGATCATTATTTGGAAGTGGATTATGATCTTTCCAATGTGACGTTCATTGCCACAGCGAATACGTTGAATCTTCCCAAGCCCCTTCTCGATCGTATGGAAATCATCAGCATTGAAGGGTACACGGAAGAAGAAAAAGTTGAAATCGCATTTGGGCATTTAATCGAAAAGCAGAAGAAAGAGAATGGCCTTAAGTCTTCAGAGTTGGCCCTCAAAAGAGAAGCGGTTCAAGACATTGTGCGTTATTACACCCGCGAGTCTGGGGTGCGAAATCTTGAGCGAGCTATCCAAAAATTAGCCCGCAAAGCCGTTTGTTTTTTGATGACGCACGCGCAAAAGAAGCTAACCATTACCTCCAAAAACTTAAAAGAATATTTGGGGGTGCGTCGGTTCCAATTCGGCCAGTCAAACGCAAAGCCTCAGCTGGGCGTGACAACGGGGTTGGCGTGGACAGAAGTGGGCGGCGATTTGCTATACATCGAAGCGGTACGGTCTCGGGGGAAGGGCAAGATCTCCATCACCGGGAAACTGGGGGAAGTGATGCAAGAGTCTGTGCAGGCTTCCTTTAGTTACATTAAATCCAAAGCCGACGCGTTTGGAATCAACATCGACGAATTATTGGCCACCGATTTACACGTGCATGTGCCAGAGGGGGCAACCCCCAAGGATGGTCCCTCCGCCGGGGTGACCATCACCACATCCCTGGTGTCTGTTCTAACGGGCATCCCTGTTTTGTCGTCCGTCGCCATGACAGGGGAGATTTCGCTGCGTGGCCAAGTCTTACCCATTGGCGGATTGAAGGAAAAACTTCTGGCTGCCCAACGTGGCGGGATCGAAACCGTCCTCATTCCCCACGAAAATATGAAAGACTTGGAAGACGTGCCAGAGTCCATTAAAAGCAAGATCAAAGTCATCCCCGTTGAGACCATAGAGCAGGTGTTGCAGTTGGCGCTGGTGGAACCTCTGAAGCCTCTTGTTGTAGCGCCCAAAACAGAGATCTCTTTTGTCCCTGCTCCCAGTGGTGCCGATTTTTCTTATGAGAGTCCTTCTGTAAACCACCAGTAGAGGGGGTCCCTTGTTTCTTCATAAAATAAATGACAAATATGATGGAACAAAATGGGCTGTAGGTATGATGAGTGGCACGTCCATGGATGGTATCGATGTGGCGGCCGTCCGAACAGATGGTGTTCGGATTCTTGAAAGAAGCCCTGGGCTCTTCGTTCCCTACTCAGAAGAATTTACGGAGAAACTGCGGTCTATTCTCGGCTCCACAGAACCGTCCCAAAAGATTTTCGCCATTCAAAAAGAGTTAACAGATCTCCATGGGGCCGCTTTCTTCAAATTTGTGCAAAAATTTACATATCTAAAAGGGCTCATCAATTTAATCGGGTTTCATGGTCAAGCTATTTTGCATAGGCCCCCTTCGAAATTTCCTGTGGGCTTTCGCACCTGGCAAATTGGGGACGGCGCTTTGCTCGCCAGGCTCACCGGTATCGATGTGGTGGCGAATATGAGGGAAAAGGATGTGATGGCTGGGGGGGAAGGCGCGCCTTTGGTGTCTCTCTATCATCAAGCGCTGGCGAAAGATAGGGAAAAGCCGCTCACCATTGTTAACATCGGAGGAACGTCAAATGTGACTTGGTTGGGCAAGGAGGGAGAGATCCTTGCCTTTGATCTGGGACCAGGCAATGGGTTGCTCAATGACTGGATGTCAGAAAAAGCCCGTCAAGCTTTTGATGAATCTGGAAAGACGGCGGCGAGGGGCCACGTTCATGAAGACATCATTAAGACGTTCTTTGACTCTCCGTATTTTTCCCGAAAGCCTCCGAAATCTTTGGATAGATTGGATTACTCGAAAGACATAGTCAGAGGGCTATCTTTAGAAGATGGGGCGGCGACGCTCACAGAAATTGCGGCGATCGCTATTGCAAGGGGGCGTGAGTTTTTCCCCGAGCCGCCTCTTAAATGGCTTTTAACGGGGGGCGGTGCTCATAATGAGTTTCTGGTCCAACGCCTTCAACATCATCTGGGCCTAACACCCGCTCAAGTACAAAATGTCGAGAGTGTGGGATGGTCAAGTGATTTTATGGAGGCAGAGGCGTGGGCGTTTCTGGCGGTTAGATCTCGCAAGGGGTTGCCTCTCAGCTTGCCCACCACTACAGGGGTGCCACACGCCATGACGGGCGGAGATTTTTTCAAGGCACATTAGAACGTACCGTCCTCTTTCAACTCAGCTCGGGAAAAGATCTGCGAGACCCTCTCCCTCTTTCAGAATTTGTTGCGCCTCTCTGGTGTAGACACCTGTCAGGCCATGTAGAACAAGGCCTTGTTCTAAGGTCAGTCCTCCTTTCACCCCTTTGCGGGCCGACACAAGAATGCGCTTGGATGGCTTATCCGCCGAAGGCCACAGAGGAAGCAAACGAATGTCTCCCACCCCTTCTAGGGCACCCAAAAGAGAGTGTAGACTGGTGGTGGGGTAAATAAAGCTGAGGCGCCCCCGGGGTTTAACCATTTTGATACAATAGGCCACCCATTCTCTCAGAGGGATGGTATGGCTGCGGGCCACAGCCCTTTCCGGGACAGGGGAGGGGGAGGACCCATCAAAATAAGGAGGATTGGAAAAGACATGGTCAAAGGTTTGGGGGGGAAGTCCCTTATCCCGAATGTCTTTGGTGATATCTTGGGTTAGGAAAGTGCACCGCGCGTCGAGCCCATTGTCCTTGGCATTTCGAGTGGCCAATTGGATGAGGGTTTCATCAATATCGATGCCAGTGATATGGATATCGGAAAGGCGTCGAACTAGACATAAAGACGCCACCCCCACACCACACCCTACCTCTAGAATGTTCCCGGAGAGAGAAGGAATAAAAGAAGCTAATAACACAGCGTCACTGCCAGATTTGAAACCTTTTTTATATTGTTGTATTTTTAGTTTTCCTCCGAGGAATAAATCTGTTGTAATGTCAAAGTTGGTATTCATAAAGTTAACCTAAAATTAAATGAGCATTCTACATGTTGCGCGTTGATACTTATAATAGTTTTTCTGATTCATTGGCTCAAGCCCAAGAACTTCTTCATGCAGACCTTGAAGAAGTGAACATGCTCATTCTGAATAAACTGTCCTTACGGGTTCCTCTGATCAATGGGATGGCGGGGTATTTAATCCAAGCGGGAGGCAAAAGATTGCGTCCCCTCATCACCCTTTTAAGTGCTCGACTTTTAGGATACCAGGGTCAACGCCACATTAAAGTTGCCGCCTGCATCGAATTTATTCATACGGCCACCTTGCTTCATGATGATGTGGTGGACCGCAGCACGCAGCGTCGAGGACGCCCGTCTGCCAATGCTATTTGGGGCGATCAAGCCAGCATCTTAGTGGGAGACTTTTTGTTTTGTCGTGCCTTCGAGCTGGTCACAGAAGATGGGTCCTTAGAGATTCTGAAAGTCCTCTCAAGAACAGCCACCACCATTGCGGAGGGGGAGATTATGCAGCTGGGAACGGTGGGAAATCTAGACCTCTCTGAAAAACAATACTTCCAAATCATTGAATCAAAGACAGCCAGGTTGTTTGAATCCTGTTGTCAGGTGGGGGCCGTGATTGCGAACGCCTCAGAGAGAGACAAAGATCTGATCAAAGAGTATGGGTACAACTTTGGAATGGTCTTTCAAATAGTGGATGATCTGCTGGACTATGGGTTGCAAAAATCCAAAGTGGGCAAGAATTTGGGCCAAGATTTTCAAGAGAAAAACGTGACGCTGCCCATGATCTTATTGCTCGAACAAGTGACAAGCGAAGAAAAAAACCGTATTCAAGAGATTTTCAATCTGGGGGCGTTGACAGAAGAAGATTTTTCTTTTCTGAAAAGGGCGATGAGAAAATACAAAATTGAAAATGAAATTTTATCGCGTATCGCGCCGTATATTTCAAGAGCGCTTCGTTGTTTGGAAGGGTTGCCTGAAACAATGGAGAAAGAATTCCTAAGGAATTTTGCCACTTTTGTGATGTCGCGCGAGAGTTAAATAATTCTTGAGATTCTTTAAGATTTCAGGCATTATCCTTTCCATTATATTACTAATTAAGGAGTTTTTTTCTATGAAGCGTGTACATATAGTTTCTTCCCTTGTTTTTGCAGCTTTCCTCTCGGTCAATGTTTTAGCTGATGCAGGTGATGCTGTGGTCGCAAAGTTTAATGGGGGATCTTTAAAAGTAAGTGATCTCAAAAAGTTTCAAGCAACAGCGCCAGACCAGATTAAGGCCATGCCGTTTGAGAAAGTGTTCAAACCTTTGAGAGATCAGAAGGTGATGGAAGCTGTTTTGGAAACTGAAAAAAACAAAGCGAACCTTTCAAACGATCCAGAAGTCATCAAGCTCAAGCAAGAGGCCATCAAATCAATTGAAATGCAGGTGTTCTTAAAAAGAGCGGCTGAAAAGGAAATTACGGATGCCAAATTAATGCCTCTTTACGAAGAGCTTGTAAAAAAATTCAAGGGCCAAAAAGAGTCTGAAGTCAGCATTATCGTCTGCAATTCCAAAGCTGACGCTGATAAAGCGATGCAAGAGCTGAATGCCGGCAAGAACTTTGGAGAAGTGGCCAAGAAATATTCTCAAGAGCCCAATACATCGGCTCAAGGAGGACGTCTTGGGTTCTTGTTGGCACCAGCCATAGACCAGGTATTGGGTCCAGACATTGGAAAAGCTTTCAAGATCTTGAAAAGCAATGCGCATAGTCGCAACATTATTTCAAAGGGCGGGAAGTTTATTATCGTGTATAGAGGGGACTCACGACCCGCGACGCCGCCAACCTTTGATGAAGTTAAATCTCAGCTTAAGGGTATGTATTTCCAAAAAGCATTGTTCGAATATTTACAAGGCGTCGTTAAACGGTCCGGTCTTCAAGTCTTTACCGTGGACGGAAAGCCTGACAAGTTTGATTTGCTGTCTTCGAAAGCACCAAGGGGCGCATAAATCCAAAAAGGATTATTCTTTTGAAAAAAAAGCCTCCCATCTTGGGGGCTTTTTTTATGGAAGGGGGTTCAGGCGTTTAGAGAGCTGATAAACTCCGCCCCTTGCTGAAGACCCGTTTCACTGATTTCGTGGCCTAAATTTGACAGGCTGTGCAAAGTGACTGTGTGGACTTTTCCTACCAGAAAGTCTCGGGTCTCTGTTGAGGCCGTGTAAGGCACCACAGAATCGTCTCTCCCATGGATAAGACAGACATCAATCTGGGCAGAGGCGGGGCTTAGGCGCTCTGCTGCGAGGAAAAGCCCTCCCGAATAAGAGAGGATCCCCTGGCACAGGTTTTCATAGAGCAGTCCGGTGGCCAGCGCCATCATGCTGCCTTGGGAAAAGCCGGCAAGAACTGTTTTTTTTCCAGAAATTTTATAAGCAGTTTGGATCTTGGTAATAAAATCTCGCAGGAACGGGGCTGCTTCTTGGGAGCCTTTCTCCAGGTAAGAAGGCTCCAGATCTCCAATATCAAACCACTGATACCCCTCATTGATCGAGTGGTGAAGGGGGAACGGGGCAGTGGGGAGGATAAAGAGCGTGTTTTTAAGGAGATTCTTCCAATAGTGAGCCATGAAGAGGAGATTTTTTCCATCTGCCCCATACCCATGGAGGATGACCACAAGAGATTTTGGTGCTTGACGCGCTGAGGACAAAATATAAAAATCTTGAATCATGCCGTCACTATAGGGTAAGTTTCTTTCCAGACAAAGAATATTTTTGGCAATATTTGGGAGTATTTAAAGGAAAAATGAAAATCTCGGTGGAAAAAGGAGTGACCTATTGTTTATGCTCGTGTGAAAAAAGTGCGTCCTATCCCTTTTGTGACGGAAGTCATCGCGGTACAGATAAAAAATCCATCCGCTATACAGCCCCGAAAACAGGAGAGATCGTTTTCGAAAAAGGAACAATAGTATAGCTGAGATCCTTTAAAGTGAGACGAGGAACGAGGAACGCCGCGTGCTAACTACGCAAGAGACGATGTGACGATGTATTCAATTTATAAGGAACCAGCTATAGAATAATGTTTGAAAATCTTTCGGATAAATTAATTAAAATTTTTGGGTCTCTTCAGAAGAAGGGTGCTCTCAGAGAAGAAGATGTGGGGGTGGCGCTTAGAGAGATGCGCATCGCCCTGCTGGAGGCTGATGTGGCCTTGCCGGTGGTGAAAGATTTTATCCAAAGAATCAAAGAAAAAGCCGTTGGCACAGAGGTTTTGTCGAGCGTCACCCCCGGACAAATGGTGGTTAAGATTGTGCACGACGAGCTTGTTTCCATATTGGGACAGGGCGAGACAGGGCTCAATTTTGCGGTCAAGCCTCCGGCAGTGATCCTGCTGGTGGGGTTGCAAGGGTCAGGCAAAACAACCACTACAGGCAAGCTCGCGAAGTATCTGAAGGAAAAGCTAAAGAAAAAGGTTTTGGTGGCGTCTCTCGATGTCTATCGACCTGCAGCCCAGCATCAATTGGAAGTCCTGGCGACGAACCTTGGGATCGAAAGCTTGCCCATCAACCCGAAAGAAGCCCCCGAGGCCATCACAAAACGGGCGTTATCCGAGGCGAAATTGGGGGGATTTGACGTCGTTCTTCTGGATACAGCGGGCCGATTGCATGTGGATGCCCCGTTGATGAAAGAGTTAAAACAGCTGGCGTCCATAAGCTCTCCCGCAGAAATTTTGTTGGTTGTGGATGCCATGATGGGGCAGGATGCCGTGCGGGTGGCCCAATCTTTTCAGGAAAATTTAGACTTAACAGGGATGATTTTAACGCGGTTAGACGGGGACGCGCGGGGAGGCGCGGCACTCTCCATCAGCCATGTCACAGGTAAACCCATCAAGTTTATGGGGGTGGGGGAAAAACTTGACCAATTGGAAGTTTTTCATCCGGATCGCATTGCAGGACGCCTCCTTGGACAAGGAGATGTGGTTAGTCTTGTAGAAAAAGCGATGGAAACTATTGACAAAGAAGAATCAGACAGGCTAAACAGGAGGATCGAGAAGGGTTCGTTTGACCTGAATGATATGGCTACCCAATTAAACCAGATGGTAAAAATGGGGGGCATGGGGATGCTTTTAAAGATGCTGCCCGGTATGGGACAGCTCCAAGGCAAGGTGTCCCAAGCTGGGTTCGATGATAGAATGATTAAACGGCAGATCGCCATTATTCGTTCCATGACCCCAAAGGAGCGGCGTTATGTTCAATTGATCAACGCGTCCAGAAGACGCAGGATTGCGCTTGGTTCTGGGGCGACTGTTCAGGATGTTAATCGCCTTTTAAAGCAGTTTGATGGCATGTCAAAAATGATGAAGCGCATGACCAAGTTGAATAAAAAAGGTCTTTTGAAAAATGGTCTTAAGGGACTGTTTGGCTAATTAAGGAAGAAGGAAAAAATGGCATTAAAGATTCGTATGGCACGGGGTGGTTCAAAGAAACGACCCGTTTATCGTGTGGTTGTGACTGATTCAAGAAACCCACGGGATGGAAAGTTTATTGAGAAATTGGGGATGCATGATCCTCTTTTAAGCAATGATCATCCCCAAAGGTTCGCCGTGAATGAAGAGCGTGTTCGGTATTGGCTTTCGGTGGGGGCTCAATCTTCTGATCGCGTGAACCGTTATTTAGCCAAGCTTGGAATTGAAAAAGCGCAAGAACGGTTTGAGCAAACGAAAAAGAATCAACCGAAGAAAAAAGCTCAAGAACGGATAGCCGTTGACATAAAGAAGCAGCAGGCAGCAGCAGAGCTCGCCGCCCAACCTCAAGCAGAACCAGAAGTTCTAGTAGAAGAAGCGGTGATTGACGTCGTTGCAGAAGAAGCGCCCGTTGTTCAAGCGGAAGATGTGATCACCGAGGTAGAAGCTGATGTTGTATCAGAAGAAGCTCCAGCGGTGACCGAGACGTCTGAAGAAGAATCAACACCTGACGCTTCAGAAGAGCCCTCTGCTTAAGTCTCTTTTTTTCTAGCCAGCAAAGAAGCTTGGTCTTAGGGAGCGTCACATCCATGTCAGAGCCTAAAAAAAACAACAAGGTTTGTGTTGCCAGCATCTCGGGTGCCCAGGGCATTCGGGGAGAGTTAAAGATCCGAGTATACTTAGATACCCCCAGCGATATCGGCATCTATTCCCCTCTTTTCTTTGAAGATGGGTCAGAATTTTCTTTAAAAGTTATTCGTTCGCTTGCCAATGCTGTGATTGCCTCTACTCCCACCATCAAAGATAGAGATCAGGCTCTCAAGTTGCGGGGTGAAAAACTTTACGTCAGACGAGATCAGTTGCCGGCGGTAGACGCTGATACTTATTACCATACAGATTTAATGGGGCTTCCTGTTCAAAATGAGAGCGGTACAGTAGTGGGCGTGATTAAATATGTGGATGATTATGGAGCAGGAACGGTTCTAGAAGTTTTTGATCCTGTGACCTGTCGTAGTGTTCTCGTGCCTTTTCAAGATGCCTCTGTGCCCTTTATTGATCTGGATTCCCACATGGTGATCAAAGACCAATACTTAACGGACTTATACGAAGAATGATCTGGCACCCCACTATTTTTACTTTATTTCCAGAAATGTTCCCTGGGCCCTTGGGGTACTCGGTGACGGGCAGGGCTCTCGGGAAACACTGGACGTTTGATACCGTCAATATTCGCTCGTTTGCCACAGGCAATCATCAAGCGGTGGACGATGTGGGATTTGGTGGAGGCCCAGGCATGGTAATGCGTCCAGATGTGCTCGATGCAGCCATTGAGTCTCTTTCTGAACCCATCCCGTTGATATATCTGAGCCCTAGGGGTTGTACTTTAACGCAAAGCATGGTAAAGAAATTTGCATCTTTACCCAGAATAGGCTTGATTTGTGGGCGATATGAGGGTATTGATGAGAGGGTTATCCAGTCAAGAAACATCCAAGAAGTCAGTGTTGGAGATTTTATTTTGTCTGGAGGAGAGATTGCCTCGTTTGTTTTTATTGATGCCTGTGTGCGTCTCTTGCCCGGTGTCATAGGGAATGAGCAGTCTTCCGTCCAAGAAAGTTTTGAAGACGATCTTTTGGAATATCCACACTATACTCGACCCAGAGAGTGGAAGGGAATGCAGGTTCCGGAAGTATTATTATCTGGTCATCACGAAAAAATAAATGAGTGGCGCCAGGAACAGTCGCGTGAAATAACCAAAAAGCGCCGTCCCGATTTGTGGAAAAGACATTTAGAAAAGAAAAGTTGAGTTTACGATGAACATTTTAGAACAAATTGAAAAAGAGCAGATCGAGAAGCTTACAGCCGGGAAATCTATTCCTGAGTTTGCGCCGGGAGACACTTTAAAAGTAAACGTAAAGGTTGTTGAAGGGAACAGAGAGCGTGTACAGGCCTTTGAAGGCGTTTGTATCGCGCGGAAAAATGCGAGCCTGAACTCTGCCTTTACCGTCCGGAAAATTTCTTATGGGGAAGGGGTTGAACGTGTATTCCCTCTGTACTCTCCAAAAATCACCATCGAAGTGGTGCGTCAGGGTTCTGTGCGTCGGGCAAAACTTTATTACCTCAGAAATCTAAAAGGTAAGAAAGCTCGTATTGCGGAAAAGACAAGAGGGCTTGAGGCTCCAGCTCAGTAAAAAACGTCTTTCAACGACGCCAAAATGATCTAGACATTTAAGAGCATCAAATGATTTCCTTTTTTCCGAGATCCCTTCTTGGTTTCTGTGACAAAATTTCTTATACTTGATCCATGATCCCTTATAGCTATGCCTGTACGTTTGCAACACCCTTTCATTCCCAAGCCTTGGAGGGGCTGTCCATGGTGGTGTTGCCGGGGATTGAGGGTAAAATTGGCGTTTTACCTCGCCATGCGCCCTTAGCGGTGAAGCTAAGGTCGGGGATTGTTTCTCTCCATAAGAAGGGGGGGCTCTGGCGCCATTACTTTGTGTGGGGCGGGCTCGCGTCAATAGACCAGGAAGGGTGTCAGATCTTCACCGAAACATTTACCCTTCTAGATGAGCTTGATCCCTTGGTTTTGGCAGAGGATTTAGAGCGCTATCACAATGATTTAGCAGGGGTCACCATAGAAGATGAAAGACGGGCTATTGATTATAAAATTGCCATTGCCGAGGCCATGATCCAGGCGATTAAAGAACACCGTCGTAACGGAAATGGACAGGATAAAACCACATGATCTATAACGCAGATAACATTTTTGCCAAAATTCTTGAGAACAAGATTCCGTGTAAGAAATTTTATGAGGATGAGTTTGTCCTCAGTTTCCCTGATATCAACCCCTTAACATCGGTTCACCTGCTGATCATTCCGAAAGGGTCTTATGTCTCTTTCCATGACTTTTCTCTCAAGGCATCGCCCGAAGAGCTGGCAGGATTTTTCCGTGCGGTGGGACTCATTGCGAAAAAAGCAGGTGTTGAGAGGTCGGGATATCGGTTGATTGCCAATCATGGGCGAGACGCCAACCAAGAAGTTCCCCATTTCCATATGCATTTATTGGGAGGCGAGCCGTTGGGGTCTATGCTGGGATCGCGTCATAGATAGGAGTACTAGGTGTCTTTCTACATTGACCAGTTTATTGAGATGCTTGCCTCCGAAAGGGGAAGTGCCTTGAACACCCTCGAATCTTATCGTCGAGATTTAGCGGATTGCGCTGCCTTCCTGAAAACAAGGAATCTTGTTCTGGAACAAGCAGAGCCCAGTGTCTTAAGGGAATATTTGACGTCTTTATATGACCGGGGGATGACCAGTTCTTCCATTTCAAGACATCTCTCTGCTCTCAAGCAATTCTTTCAATTTTTACTCACAGAAGAAATCGCTCAGGAAGATCCCACCTCTCTTTTAGCCCGTCCTAAAAAAACCAAGCCTTTGCCCAAGATTTTAACGGAGGCAGAGATCACGAGACTGCTCGAAACGGTGGCAGAAGACTCCTCCCCTGAAGGTGAGAGGCTAGAGGCTTTGTTAGAAGTTCTCTATGCCTCGGGGTTACGCGTGTCCGAGCTTATTTCTTTAGAGCACAACTCGGTCCTTCGGGCAGAAGAAACGTTGATTGTAAAAGGAAAAGGGGGGAAAGAACGGCTTGTCCCCTTAAGTTCTTATGCCATTAAAGCGCTGGAAAAATATTTGAAGGTGCGTTCAGCGTTTATGCCCCCATGGGGGGCATCCAGATGGTTGTTTCCGTCCTATGGAAAGTCGGGTCATGTAACGCGACAACGGTTTGGCCAACTTTTGAAAGACTTAGCTCTCCAGGCAGGACTTGATCCTGAGAAAGTATCTCCCCATGTGATCCGCCATGCCTTTGCTACCCATCTTTTGAATGGGGGGGCTGATTTGCTGAGCGTGCAGAACATGCTGGGTCATGCGGATATTTCTACCACTCAAATCTATACGCATGTGATGCATAAAAAATTACAGGATGTTATTCAGCAATGTCACCCCCTTAGCCAAAAGAAAAAAATTGTGTCTTCTTCTGGAAACGGCTAGCATAAGGGAATATTGGAAAATAAAAATGAATATCTTATTAACCCTTGTTGTGATGAGCCTTTCTTTTTATTCTCTGCCTTCCTTCAGTGCCCTAAAATGGGAAACGGTCCAGACAAAAAAAAACCTGAAACAGAAGACAAAAGTTTGGCATGTCCAAGTTGCTACAAAAGAAGGACGTCCGCTTATTTATGTGGTTCAAAGTAACCCTCCCGCCATTCGGATTTTTTATGCCCATACCAAATATCATCATCCCATCTCGCTAGGGCAGGAACAGTTTTCCCTTCAGAAAGTGACGGATGTGGGATTGGCCGAGCCTTTAGAGGGCCGAGGTCAGGTTCTTTATTTGGGGGATCGGACCACACGGCGCATGCTTTATATTGTTCTGGGAAAAAAAAGAATCAGAGAATTCCCTCTCGAGCCAGGCCTCCAAGCGTATAAAGAGTTTGTGGCGCGGCTCCATCCCGTGGCAGAAGCGGAACGTCATTTATAATCTTATAAAAAACATCAATAACCTAATCCATTCAGGAAAAAATAGTGTTTTAGAGTGTGCTTAATTGCTCAACTACTTTCTTCACCCCATCCTTCCAAGACCTTTCTTTGACAGAAAAAGTGTTTTTTATTAAAGAAGAGCATAGGGCACTATACTTAGGCCTCAAAGTAATATTAGGGCTATTTCTTCTTTGGGTTTCTGTCGTTATTGGAATAATTTTTGATACGGGTTTTTTCAAATCTTGATAAGCAATGTTCAAGATATAATTTGCATATTCATACCAGGTGGTTTCCCCTAACCCTGCATAATGATAGGTTCCCCATTTTTCTTCACTACATTGGCCAAGTTGAGAGAAAATAATCTCTTTTGTGACTTCGACAATATCTTCGGCGCATGTTGGGGTACCCTTTTGATCATTTACCACAAAAATATCTTCTTCGGCCCGTGCCTTTTGTAAAACAGTTTTGACAAAGTTACGCCCATATACCCCATAAACCCACGAACTTCTTAAAATAATATGTTTATCCAACACAGATTTTAGAGCAAGTTCTCCAAATAATTTACTAAGACCATATGTATTTAAAGGATTAAACGTATCAGATTCGACATACGGAGTATTTTTACTGCCATCAAAAACATAATCCGTTGAATAGTGGAAAACAGGGATATTATGTTTTTTACATATCGTCGCTAACCATAAAATACCAAGACCATTTACTAGATATGGCTCTTGCCCAGCTTGCTCGGCTTTGTCAACTTTTACATAGCCGGTGGCATTGATAACAAAACTCCAGCGCTGACTTTGAATTTCTTTTTCTAGAGAATCTCTATCTGTAATATCAAGCTGTTCGTGACTTAATCCTTTAAGAGAATATTCTTGAGGCCATTTAGATTTTACTAGATTTGTTCCTAGCTGCCCACCTGCTCCTAAAATTAGAATATGGTGAATCTTATTAGCTGTTAGAGATTTTTCTTTCTTTTTTTCATACAACATGGACAACTACTATCTCCTATTAATTTTACATCTCCCTTATATCTCTTTATTATTCTAATCTCTGAAAAACGCAAAAGATATATTAAACCTATTGTGTAAGAGGTGGCATTGTTTCATAAGAGGGGAAGCACAATTCCTTCTATTCTTTTTCCGTTCTGACAGAGAAATACCCTACATGTCTTGAACGCGTTTTGATCTTTTAGAGATCACATTAATTTCTCTCCTTAATGGCATGGAGATAGAAATGGCAGGAACTGCTTTAAGGTTTATGTATTCTTCATCGTACTGAAAAGACAAATTGCCAGAAAGATTCTGTATAAGCTTGCCGACAAACATTTCATGGAAGTAAACGTCTAAGATACGGCTCATGAGGCAAGTTCTCCACGTTTAGCTATGACCACTTCAAGTCCTAGCATCTTTATGACAATTAAAATTTTTCCAATCTGGCTGCTAGATTTCCCTTTTTCCACTTCAGAAATGAAGCGAACACCCACACCGCATAGGGAAGATAGTTGCGTCTGTGTTAGGTTCTGAGATTTTCGAGAGTTTCCCGAATAAGATTGCCAAGTGCTTTTGTATCATACATTTTGTGAATCATAATCAATCCTCTCGGGATTATATTATCACATTTAACCCAAATGAAATGAAAAACTCCCGTTCGGGTGTATTTTTAAGATTTTAAATACGTACGGGATTAAATTTTACCGATCGGGTTTATTTTTCAATCATGATTAGAAAAACGGCTCATTTCTTTAAACCGCACGGTTTTATTTGTCTCTAAAACGATCGGTTCCTTTTATGTCGTTTATATGGTAAGGATTCTGCCTTAGGAGATGGAATGAGATTTTTAGATGAAGCCAAAATTTATATCAAGTCTGGGAACGGCGGGAATGGCGCCGTTAGTTTCCGTCGCGAAAAGTTTGTGGAATTCGGTGGCCCTGATGGGGGAGATGGTGGCAGAGGTGGCGCTATCAAACTAGTGGCCGTTTCTAATCTGAATACATTAATCGACTTTCGATATTTGCAGCATTTTAAGGCAGAATCGGGCCAAGGGGGTATGGGAAAAAATCGTTCTGGGAAGGCGGGAGACACGCTTATCCTAAAAGTACCGGTGGGCACCCAAGTATTGGCGGAAGACAAAAAAACATTGATCGTGGATATGGATCACGAAGGTAAAGAATTTTTGCTGGCGCGCGGAGGGAATGGGGGGTTTGGCAATGCCTACTTTAAGTCGTCCACGAACCAAGCGCCCCGTCATGCGAACCCTGGCCAAGAGGGGGAAGAGATGTGGCTTTGGCTACGCCTTAAACTCATTGCGGATGTGGGGCTAATAGGATTGCCCAATGCGGGGAAATCAACTTTTCTCAAAGCAGTCACTGCAGCACGCCCCAAAATCGCAGATTATCCGTTTACGACGCTGCATCCCCAGTTGGGGGTGGCTTATGTGGGGGGCACCGAATTTGTGATCGCGGATTTGCCGGGGCTTATTGAGGGGGCGCATCAAGGGATCGGATTGGGAACACGATTTCTAGGCCATGTGGAACGATGCAAAGTGTTGCTTCATTTGATTGCGGCTGATCAAGAAGATGTGGGGGCAACGTATAAACTCATTCGCCATGAATTGAAAGAGTATGGGGGCGGGCTCATTGACAAGCCTGAAATCGTTGCCCTGAGCAAGACTGACCTTGTGGAGGAAGAAGTGGTTCAACAGCAGAAAAAAGTCCTGGAAAAATTGTCCAAGGGAAAAGTGTTCTGTTTTTCTAATTTCAAAAAAAATGATTTTATGCCTATCCTTTACGAGATGGAATTAATGGTATAGATGTAGTGGTGGATTTAGATTTCTAATTTGATTTTTGTAAAAAGACCATATACGATGAATCTGATTGTAAATACTGATTTAAAACGGAAAAATTGGAGGATAATTATGTTTAGAACGAAAAGTTTTGTTGGGTTTGTATTTATAGGGGTGTTCGCAACCTTTGGGAGTGGCTGGTCTTCTGTTGATGACGCCGTAGACGCACGAAAACCGGGACGGAAGCGGGCGGCTACTGTTCCTCTGGTTCCTCTTGAAGCACCCCCCTCTTCTGCACCGAGAATAGATCCATTGGTGTATCTTCTCCATGAAGATGGAGCAAATTCTTGGTGGGTAAACGAAGATGGACTTCCTTTCCGAGGAAACTCAGGGCCAATAAGTTCTGGAGATGTTATGAAGATTAAGACAATTCAGACTGAAGCTGGGGTCATATGTTTCCCTGTCTCCAACTCCAAAAAGAAGTTTAAGGTTAAATAATCCCTATTTACTGAGCTTACCATCCCACATAGTTTGATAAAGAGGGAATTTTCAATTTCCTCCCCTCGTCATCACGAGAAAATTCGTGAGAATTTTTGGGGTGATCCATCTTTTTTGAGTATCATTCGGGCAATATTTCGACTGTGGAAAGATTTTATAAGATGGATTGCCACGTCGATTCTTCGAATCTCCCCGAAAAGGCAACCCTTTTTACGCTTCTTTAATCATGTCGGGTGCCTCTTGCTTATAAGAGATCTCGTTGACTTCTTTTCTCATTTCAGAATACAATTAATAAAAAGCAGAAAGTAGGGAGTTTCGATGAAGTTTTTCAAATTCTTTTTAGTCGTTATCAGTGGATTTCTCATGGGGGGAACCCATGGACATACGGCGCCTGGGGGAGAAGAATGGGGGCCGGGGCCAAACACCCGTTTACAGTATGACCCTCTGGTGGGTCTCCCTTACTGGAGTGATGGCAGTCAGGCGGAACTTGACCTAAATTTTGTCAAAAAAAATCTTCCCCTCTCTGAGTCATCAACAGGTTGGGTATTTGCGTCTGCCCCTCTTTCCTCGAGACAGAAGAGAAAGGAAGAAGCATTACGAAGATCATTGTTCTTGCCAGAAACAGAAGAGAGAGCCCAGCATAATCACCCCTTAGACGACAACGCGGGACCTTTTCTCAGACTTCGACATTTTTCTTGGGTTCCTGAATGTTGGGTTACAAGTAGAGAGCCGACTTTTGTTCCAAATCCTCTGAATGCTGGATGGGGATGTGTAGGTCTTCTAGAAACATCACTCTTTGGCCCCGATGGGGGTATATCGAGACGTTATGTGGGAAGTGGGGTGCTTATTGCGCCAAATATAGTCTTAACAGCAGGTCATAACTTATGGTGTAGACATCTTAACTCTGCTTATAGTCAAATTACTTTTCATCCGGCCCGATCAGATCCTTACACTTTTCCTCATGCAGTTGCATCCACATTCTTTGTTGTAGATCCAGGGTTCATTTCAAGCGCAGGGGAAGACTATCAAAAACATGATCTTGGAATCGTTATTTTGAGTCAACATATTGGTCGAGAGGTGGGCTGGGCTTCCTACGGATTTTTACCGGATGAACACTTAAAGACGCAAGTATTAGATCTTGTAGGATATCCTTCTTCGGTATTAAGAGATGGCATGGCGGTGAGTGCGAGTGGAGAGATGTATCATGCCTCAGGACCCGTTATTGATGTGACGCCAGAACAAGTGTTTCATTTTATTAATAGCTCTCCAGGCCATAGTGGAGGTCCTCTTATAGATAGACACAAGTGCGTTCGTGCTATCCATACGTATGGGGGAACAATCAGGAGTGGAAATTGTGCAACGAGAATTTCCCAAGAAAAAGAAAGGGCCATACAAGAGTGGATCAGCGCAAACGGATTCCAAATAAATGTAGATTTCCCAGCTTTTCGAACGCGCACCTTTCAACGGGAGGCAGCACCCTTAAGGGAAGAAATGACTTCTCTTTCTCATAATCTGCGGAAGAGGAAAGAATCTGAACCTTCTTCTGAAAGTATGGGGAATATCTCCTCCAAGATCAAAAAACAAAAAAAGAAATAAGTAGATTTTTCTTTCTTAATTCTTTTGTTTTTGAGGAGGAATTGACAACTTACCCAAAAACCCTCCATAACAAGACATGAAAAAAGGAGATCTCATGACGTATGTTGCCGGAGTCTCCGCCGATCAATTGAAGTCGATTGTGGAGCGGATTGAAAGATTAGAACAAGAAAAGGCAGCCATAGCCGAAGACATTAAAGATGTGTACGCCGAAGCGCGGGGCAATGGATATGATGCAAAAACATTGCGCCAAGTGGTCAAGCTCAGGAAAATGGATACGGATGACCGTCAGGAACAAGAGGAGATGCTCGATCTCTATCTCAATGCTTTGGGGATGTTGCCTGGGTCTGCTGCTGTGGAGAAAAAAGAGCCTTTTACCGTTGCGATACAAGGCTAATTAATGGTGGAATGGCTTTCTTCTCTGATGGCAGGACTCGGGGAGGGGGTTCATTCCCTCCAGCATCTTGTTGAAGCCGATTTTTGGCTGAATTTGCTCCATGAATATAAGTATTGGATCGTCATTCTGGGGGCGTTACTAGAAGGCGAGATGGTTCTTTTGTTAGCAGGTGGGTCTGCGTATCATGGGTATATGAATGTGCATTGGGTTATGTTTATCGCGTTTCTGGGGGCCGTGTTGCATGACCATCTTCTTTTTTTTGCAGGGCGCGTCTTTGGAAAAAAGTTGATCAATTATTCTCCTTCATGGCACAGTCGCATTTCAAAGATCAGCGATCTGATTCATAAATATGACAATCTATTTATCATGAGCTTTCGGTTTGTGTATGGAATACGGACGCTCACTCCTTTAATCGTTGGGCATAGCAAGGTGGCGTGGCAGCGGTATAGTCTCTTGGTTTCTATTTCTGCGGCCATTTGGGCCATCGTCATTGCCTATCTTGGGTTTACCTTTGCCATGGCACTCGATGTGATCTTGCAAGACTTTGATCGGTATAAAATCTACTTGGCTGGAGGCTTTGGATTCTTGATTTTGGGTGTGATTGGCATCCTAAAATATAGAGCCTACCTAAAAGAGAAAAAAAAGAAACCTCACTAAAACAATACCCATACCCCTGCTAGCACCAATAGGCCCGCCAGCACATCATCGAGCAGAATCCCGGTGGTGTCTTTGGTAAGGCCTCCGCCTAAGCCATCAGCCCACGAGACAGGCCAGGGTTTCCAAATATCAAACACACGGAAGAACACAAACGCGCACACCATCTGAAACAGGGTGTGGCAGAGGATGAGGGCTACCAATTGGCCCAAGACTTCATCGATGACGATTTCGCTCGGGTCTTTTTTACCAGGATGGGCCTTGAGGTAGACTGGAATAAAGAACACCCCCAAAGCTAAAACGATGAAAATAGCAATCCACAGGCTGATCTGGGGGCAGAAGGTAAGGAGGCCTCCCCCCAGCCCTAACCCAAAGAGAGAGCCAAACGTGCCTGGCGCCGCGGGCAGATACCCAATGCCGAAGACCGTGACCATAAGTTGAGAGAGCTTTTTCATCATACGGTCTTGATGATAAAGGGCCTCTATTCTGAGTGCAAGATAACTTTTTTGTTTACATTTCCAGAGACTGTTCCTATTTTTGCAAAGATAATGGGTTACAATTTGAAATATTAATTGCACCCTTTTGACAGAAGTTTTGTCGAAAACCAATCTGTTTTTGCTATATTTTCACTAAGATAAAAATTAGTGGCTCAACTATTTAAAAGGGTCAGCTATAAAATCAGGCGTCCGTAGCTCAGCTGGATAGAGCGTTGCCCTCCGGAGGCAAAGGTCAGAGGTTCGAATCCCCTCGGACGCACCATAGTGAAAGAAGCGAGTCATGAATACAAAGCGACAAGATCCCATCCCTTTTATTGACCTGGCGGCACAGCAAGCCCATATTCGCCCAGCGCTCGATCGCGCGCTCGCGCGGGTTTTGGATCATGGGCAATACATTTTGGGGCCAGAGTGCCAACTCTTTGAACAAGACTTAAGAGATTATACGGGGGCGTCCCATGTCTTAGGATGCTCGAACGGAACCGATGCCTTGACCATGGTGCTGATGGCGTTGGATGTAAAACCAGGGGATGCGGTCTTGGTGCCGTCCTTTACCTTTATTGCGACCGCTGAGGTGGTGGCGCTCCGCGGGGCGCTTCCTGTATTTGTGGATGTGGATCCTCTCACGTTCACTCTATGCCCTCTCCATTTAGAAGAAACCATCCTGTTTGCGAAAAGGAAAGGCGTTGCCTTGAAAGGGATTATTTCCGTTGATTTGTTTGGCCATCCGGCTCCCCATGACGAGATTGAAAAGGTGGCCAAACGCTATGGTTTATGGACGCTGGTGGACGCGGCTCAGAGCATGGGAGCGATATACAAAGGGAAACATACGGTGAAGCATGGCATTGCGGCGACCACCAGTTTTTTCCCAGCAAAACCGCTGGGAGGATATGGGGATGGGGGTGCCATTTTTACGGAAGACAAGACTCTTGCTGAAAAATTAAAGGAAATTCGCGTGCATGGGCAAGGTCCAGTGCCGTATGAGGCCAGTGGATTGGGGTTAACAGGGCGCCTGGATACGTTGCAGGCCGCCATTCTAATTGAAAAATTGAAAGTATTCCCTAAAGAAATTGCCCATAGAAATCGTGTGGCAAAAAGATATGGAGAGAAATTATCCGCTGTTTGCAAAGTGCCTAAGATAAAAGAGGGATGTTCTTCCGTTTGGGCTCAATACACCGTTCAGACTCCCCAGAGAGACGAGTTGCAGGCGTTCCTCAAAGAAAAAGGCATTCCTTCCGTCATTTATTATAAAAAGCCGCTCCATGTGCAGCCTTTTTATGCAGCAGGGCTGTTGGGGCGGTCTCTGCCCGAAACGGATCATCTGTCCAAAGAAGTCTTGAGTCTGCCCATGCATGGATATCTGGATTCTGGGGTGCAAGACCATATTATTGACACCCTCCTAAGCTTCTTTGGAAAATAAAGGTTTCGATGAATTTCAGTTGACAATTGTCAGGAAATAACCTATTTCCGTTAGGGTGGAACAGGTACTTGAGGTTCATGTTCGATGGCTTTAGGTTTATAGGCCGGAGGGATGGCCGAGTGGTTAAAGGCAGCAGACTGTAAATCTGCCCGCGAATGCGTACGCAGGTTCGAACCCTGCTCCCTCCACCACTTAAAAATTGCGGGTGTAGTTCAATGGTAGAATTCCAGCCTTCCAAGCTGGCTGTGTGGGTTCGATCCCCATCACCCGCTCCAAATTTTGCAGCATGCCCAAAATGGGAGTGCTTAGGGTGAAGGGTTAGAGAGTCCTGTCAAGGGCTGAATCGTAGATTAAAGGAAGAGAGAGAGAAGAAGATGGCAAAAGAGAGATTTGAGAGGAAGAAGCCGCATTGTAATATCGGGACGATCGGGCACGTTGATCATGGGAAGACGAGTTTAACAGCAGCGATCACAAAGATACTGGCAGAGACAGGCGGAGCGGTTTATAAGGCGTATGACCAGATTGATGC
>MEMF01000002.1:635000-873023 GCA_001767855.1 Alphaproteobacteria bacterium RIFCSPHIGHO2_01_FULL_41_14
AGGAACGTGACCAACTAGATATAAAAAACCCAGTCTTTATACTGGGTTTTTTTGTAATTATAAAGGTAAAGTTCTACTCTTTTTTACTGCACGTTAAGCAGACAAACCCAACATAAAGAGCACTTAATCCCACCAAGCCATAAACAGCGCGGGCCGGTGTGGACATATCGCCCAAAAGCATGGCCACCACGTTGTAATTGAAAAGACCCACAAGGCCCCAGTTGATTCCTCCAACAACGGTTATAAGGGTCGCAATTTTCTTAAGTAAGCATGAATGCATCATATTTTTTCTCCTATTTGTTAAACTTGGCTTCCATTGTAAGGGGATTTATTCTCCCAAGGCAAGTAGAAAAAATAGGGGAAGAAATATCTCACGCGGCCTTGACTCTTAGCCAAAAAATATCAAAAAATTTATCTTTTTTCTCTTAAGATGCATCCAAAGATACCATAGACCACAACAGATAGAAGAAAGAAATAAATGGGCATGGGGAAGGGAGTACCATTATGAAGAGCCCCCATAGCAAAAGTGACGAGAGATACAATGCTATAGTAAAAAAATCCAAAGAAAGAAGATGCTGTTCCCGTGGCATGTTCATATTTCTCTAGAGCAATGGACAAAGTGCTCGGCACGACGACGGAGGCACTAAACGTTAGAATCATCATACTTCCCACCGTTAATACTACAAACCAACGGTTAGGGGCACATAACAAGGTGAACAGCAAGATTCCCCCCAACAACAAAGACGTGCCCATCATAAATATTGTCAATCCACGTTCCATAATACGAAAAGTACTCAATGAATTATGTAACCTCCTGGCCCATAAAGCCCCGAGACTTCCTGACAAAGCTAAGAAAATAAAGGTCGTTCCGTATATCTTTGGAGAAAGGCCCAAAATATCGATGAGGTAAAAAGAGCCTTCTGAATAGTAAGAGAACATAATTCCAATGATCCCTCCCACAAATAAAGCACACGCCACTACTTTTTTATCCTTTAGCAGAGCGAAAAAAGTTCCCACCATGGAGACTGATTTTAACTGAGGTGAAGAAACTCTTGTCTCTGGCAAATTTTTATAAGAAAGAAAAAAAACCAAAGCACCAAATAAAGCCAACAAAAGAAAAATGAAAGCCCATCCGAAAGTTTCATCGATAACACCTCCTAAGACGGGACCAATGGCGGGTGCAAAAGAAAGTGCACTCCCCACCAGAGAAAATACTTTTCCTCTTTCCTTACCTTTAAAAGCATCTCGAGCAATGGCTTGTCCTAAGACACTCCCAGTGCTGCCTCCCACCGCTTGAATAAATCGAGAAACCATTAAGATTTCAATTGTAGTGGAATGAAAACATCCAATACACCCCACAATAAAGATAAAAACTCCGTAGAGGAGGCAAGGTCGTCGCCCAACGAAATCCGATAGCCTTCCCCAAAGAAGTGTCCCCACAGCAATACCAAAAAGGTAGATGGATAACGTGTATTCAACCACTGATTCTTTAACATTTAAATAACGGGCAATGTCAGGAAGAGCGGGAGCATAAACGGTTTCAGAGAATTGGGGAAGAATAGCAATAAAAACCAAAAGCCAAACCGCAGGTTGGAGGGGTTGACTCACTTTCATTTATCTACTTCATCTGTTTTTTCATCCTTTTTCTTGCCAAAGAAGACTTTTTCTAACCAGTGGATGGTATAATCCCCTTTTTTCATGTCTTTGTTTACCACTAGCTTACGATGAAGAGGCAAGGTAGTCTCAATCCCCCCAATCACGAATTCTGACAAAGCGCCCTTCAAACGGCTGAGGCAATCTTCCCGATCTTTGCCATGAACGATGAGTTTAGCCGCTAAACTGTCATAGTAAGGCGGGATTTTATACCCCCCATACAAAGCACTATCCACCCGCACCCCAAAGCCTCCGGGCACATGGTAATGGGTGACGGTTCCAGGAGAAGGCATAAATGTTTCTGGATTTTCTGCGTTCACACGGCATTCAATGGCGTGTCCCCTCAGTTTCACATCTTCTTGGGTAAATCCTAAGGGTTCGCCCGCGGCAACTCGAATTTGGTTTTGTACCAAATCGAGCCCCGTAATCATTTCTGTGACGGGATGCTCCACTTGAACCCGCGTGTTCATCTCAATGAAATAAAATTGGCTATTCTCATACAGGAATTCTACGGTGCCTAACCCTTGGTACCCCAGTTTTTTCATGGCGGCTACGACAGTTTCTCCAATAGCTGCTCGCTCAGCAGGGGTGATAGCAGGAGAGGGGGCTTCTTCCCATAATTTCTGGTGTCGGCGTTGGATGGAACAATCCCGTTCGCCCAGATGCACCACGTTGCCGTAATGATCCGCTAGAATCTGAATTTCAATGTGACGGGGTTTTTCCAAATATTTTTCAATGAAAACCTGATCGTCCCCAAAATTTGCTTTGGCCTCAAGGCGCGCGAGCCGATGGCCTTCCACCAATTGGATATCATCATAGGCAATCTGCATGCCCTTCCCGCCACCACCGGAGGTTGCTTTAATTAAAACAGGGTACCCCATACTGTGTGCGATTTCTAAAGCTTGTTCTTCCGTATCCACCGCCCCATCAGATCCTGGCACAACGGGAATCCCCAGCTCTTGCACCGTGCGTTTACCCATGATTTTGTCGCCCATGAGCATAATGTGTTCGGGAGAGGGACCAATGAATGTCATCCCATGTTCACGCACCATACGGGCAAAGACGGCATTTTCAGAAAAGAATCCGTAGCCTGGATGAATGGCGTCTGCCCCTGTTATTTCTGCTGCCGCCAAAAGGCGAGACATGTTCAGGTAGCTATCCTTGCTGGGAGCAGATCCAATACATACCCTCTCGTCCGCCAACCGCACATATTTGGCCTCCGTATCTGCTTTGGAATGGACCACCACCGTTTTAATACCCATTTCGCGACAGGCACGCAAAATGCGCAAGGCGATTTCTCCCCGATTAGCAATCAAAACTTTTTTAAACATGGCCAAACTCTTGTTTGTTATTCAATGATCAGCAAGGGTTCATCGAACTCGACGGGGTGAGTGTCTTCCACCAAAATATGGGTTATTTTGCCAGATTTGGGAGCCTTTAAGGGATTCATCACCTTCATGGCCTCAATAATCATAATGGTCTGACCCGCTGTAACTGTGGCACCCACCGTAACAAAGGGAGGATCTCCGGGCTTGGGGGATAAGTAAACTGTTCCCACCATGGGAGATTTCATCGTGCCAGGGTGAGCATCAAGATTCGCCGAAGCAACCGCCGCTGGCTCAGCAGAGGCTTGTGAAGCGCTCCCAACCATATGAGATAGGGGATGATGGTATCCAACCGGGCCTTGATGGCGTGCCACCCGAATACGACAGCCTTCAGATTCATATTCAATTTCGGAAAGATCTGTGTCTTTAAGTAAGTCAGACAGCTGGCGCACAGCCGCAGAGTCTATCTTCATTTTAGGAGAGTTTTGTTTTGGTTTTTGAGTCTTTTTCGACGCCATATATTCATCACTTTCTTTATACCAACACCACTCATTTTATAGCGAATAGAATGAAAAAAAGCAATGAATTTCTACACATGAACTAAACCAACTCTGAACCAGAAGATGGAGTTTCTGGCGAATAAACATCTTCGGGATAGTCAAAGGCAGGAGACGCTAAACTAGAAAAACGCACCACATTTCCAACAGACTTTATATTATGGATCACACCCGGCACGATGGTGATACTCTCAAGAGGGCCCAACAGAAGAGGCTCTTTTTCAGTGGTCAGAACTTCAAGATACCCTTCTAAAACAGTAATTAAATGACTTTGAATCTTATGATAGTGAGGAGTCATAGGCCCAGACAAATCAAAAATCTCTAATTTGAAAGGCTGCCCAGCACTCACCGGGACAACTTCATAAATACTCAAACCAGGGCGACTTATTTTTGGGAAATTCCCAGACAGTGGTTTCAAAGAAATGATTGTTGCTTCCATTTGGCCTCTCCCTTTTATTTTTCATAAACATGCTACAGTGTTTCTTTCTATCTTTTCGAGTCCGTTATGTTAATACAGTTTTCTACCCTAATCACACTAACTGAGACAAAGGATCCACCGGTTTACCTTTTTTCCTCAGCTCAAAGTGCAATTGGGGATGTGTGACCAACCCCGACATACCCACGTGTCCGATCACCTCGTGTCTTTTCACCACTTGTCCTTTTTGAATCACGGCTTTGTCCAAATGGGCGTACGCCGACATCCATCCGCCGCCGTGTTTTACCAGAATCAAATTGCCATAGCTTTTGATATCATTCCCAGAATAAACCACCATTCCATTTTCGGCTGCCCGCACCTTTGTGCCCTCTGTCGTGGCGATGTTAATGCCATCATTGTAAAGGCCCTGTCCTTTGGACCCGAACTTTGAAATCAACTGCCCCTTCACCGGCCACTCAAATTTAGATCCCGATCGACGCGGCGTTTGGCTTAGAAGAAGAGGATGTTTTTCGGACGATAACTTCCGACGAAGTGGGGGCAAAAAACCCTCTTCCTTTGGAGATGAAAGAGAGGAGGGGGGCGTCAAATTTTGGGAGGCTGGCAGAATCAGCGGTTGGCCGGGTTGTAGCGGCTGATCGCCCAGCAATTTATTTTGACGCCCTAATGTGCTGAGGCTCACCTGATGCAACTGGGCAATTTTGTGGAGATCTTCCCCTTTTTGGGCAATATGCACCTGAGGCCCCACCAAAATAAGGGTCTGTCCTGGGCGAATGGCAAAGGGAGGTTTTATTTTGTTCTTCTCAATGATCAGCGGTAAAGGAACAGCATACTTTTGGGAAATAGTAAAAAGAGAGTCTCCTTTTTGAACCACCACCTCCTGCGGCATGCCCCCACTAAATTTTAAGGTTTTGGCATTCCAGACGGAGGGATGAACCGTCTTTGTTCCATGGGTACTATAGACAATCATCACAGGCAGTTCAATGGGCGCCGACGTTACCTTTTTAATCACATAAGGTGCCATGGTTGGCTTAGACCGCTCTTTTGTGAGACAGCCAGCTAAAAGAAAGAGACCAAAAAGTAAACTCGCCCTCAGAGGCTTAACCATTAAACTTTTTAACAAGCCGCGCATACGTCGCATCATGGGTTAAATCGAGATGAAGTGGAGTGATGGAAATCTTCTTTTTATTAATGGTGGAAAGATCGCTATCATCATCAATATCTATCACCTCAGGCACAGGCCCAACCCAGTAATAGGGAGGGAGGCCGCGCGGATCTTTGACTTTCAAAAGGGTTTTATAATCAGGGCGAGCCCCTTGCCGGGCTACTTCAATACCCCGAATGCTCTCGGGAGGCACATCTGGAAAATTCACGTTGATCAAAACACCTTCAGGCCATCCTTCTTCTAACAAAAGCTGAATAACTTTCAATCCATGGTCTTCACAGGTCTCCCACTTAATGGGACTCCCCAGAGACCCTGCCTGACTAAGGGCGATGGCTGGCACTCCTAAAAGAGTCGCTTCCATGGCAGCCGCCACCGTTCCAGAATACGTTACATCATCTGCCAAGTTGGCCCCCGCGTTAATACCTGATAACAAAAGGTCCGGCTCCTTGCCCTTCATAATTTCTTTAATGGCCATCAATACACAGTCTGTAGGGGTCCCATCCACCGCATATTTCTTTTCCCCAATTTGTTTGGGACGTAAAGGGCGGCTAATGGTTAAGGAATGGGCAGAGGCACTCTGCTCTACAGCGGGTGCAATGATCCAAACGTCATCACTAATCTCGCGCGCCAGTTTTTCTAAAATTTTAATACCGGGTGCGTAGACGCTGTCATCATTGGAAATTAAAATTCTTAAATTCTTTTTTTTCAGTTTGTCTTTCATAAGCCAACCTCCGTCTTTCCATTCATGTAAGGTATTAGGACTTTAGGAATCTTGATACTTCCTGTTTCTGTTTGATAGTTTTCTAGAACGGCAATGAGGGCGCGCCCTACAGCAATTCCAGACCCGTTAAGCGTATGGATAAAATCTACTTTTTTAGTCTCCGCTTTTCTGTACCGGGCTTTCATGCGTCGGGCTTGAAAATCACCACAAAGAGAACAACTTGAAATTTCGCGATAGCAATTTTGCCCCGGCAACCACACTTCAAGGTCGTATGTTTTTTTAGAACTAAACCCAATGTCGGCCGAACAAAGATTCATCACGCGATAGGGGAGTTTAAGTCGTTTTAAAATTTCCTCTGCCGCCCCAACCATGCGATAAAATTCATCGGCGGATTGTTCAGGACTTGTGAGACTCACCAATTCCACTTTATAGAATTGATGCTGGCGCAACATGCCCCGTGTATCTCGCCCGGCGGAGCCAGCCTCTGATCGGAAACAAGGAGTGTGCGCTGTGTATCTGAGAGGGAGCGTTTTTTCTTCTAGAATTTGGTTGGCCGCCAAACAGGTGAGGGATACCTCAGAGGTGGGAATAAGCCAATGACCATTGGTGGTTTGGAACGCATCTTCTGCAAGTTTGGGCAGTTGCCCCGTTCCATACATGGACTCACTTTTCACCAGCAAGGGAGGGGACACCAACTCATACCCAAATTCTTGCGTATGCACATCGATCATAAACGTGGCGAGTGCTCGTTCAAGCAAGGCCAGTTCTTTTTTCAAAATCACATAACGGCTTCCTGCGATCTGAGCAGCCTGATTAAAGTCCATCATCCCTAGTGCTTCACCCAGCTCGAAATGCTCTTTGGGTGTAAAGGAAAGTTGGGGAATCTTTCCCACGGTTCGAACCAGTTCATTGTCCTCCTCTGATGTTCCGAGCGGCGTATCTATCCCGATGGTATTTGGAACCACCGCCATCAAGGTATGGAGCTGTTCTTTGACAAGACGCTCTTCTTCCTCTACCTGGGGTAACATCTCTTTGATGCGGGTGCCTTCTGCCACAAGCTCGGTCACATCCCCGCCGGAGCGTTTCACGTGCCCCATCTGCTCAGCCACCGCATTTTTCTGCTCTTGCAGCGTTTGCAACCGATGAATAATGTGGCGATGCCGTTCATCAAGCTCTAAAATCTCCGCAGAGAGAGGTGCCAGTCCTCGAGCTTGGAGACCACGATCAAAGGTCTCTGGATTTTCTCTAATTTGTTTTATATCGTGCATGATTATCTATTCTTTAAAATCATTCTACTATAATGAGCATTCCGTTTTTTTGAAAGAGTTTTTAAGGGTTACCGAAGCTGAATAAAGCTCTCCAATACTTTCTTCACCCCCGCATGGTCAAAGTCAATCACCAGCCGATCATGATCCACTTGCTGGATGGTGCCATACCCAAACTTCAGATGAAACACGCGGTCACCCTGTTTGTATTTGCCTTTCGGAGCAAAAGGAATGGCGTCCGTTGTTCTAATGGGTGCCTGTATGGGCCTGATTTTATGGCTGATAACAGATGTATCCAGGAAACAAATATGCTCAGGGGGCAGCTCTTTGATAAATCGAGAGGGAAGATTATGCTGCCATTGACCATGCACCCGACGATTGGACGCAAAGGTTACATACACATTTTTTTTGGCTCGGGTCAGTGCCACATAGGCGAGGCGACGCTCTTCCTCGATTTCTTTGTCGGAGCCTTCGAGCAACGTTCGTTGCGACGGAAAGATGCCTTCTTCCCACCCCGTGAGGAAAACAACAGAGAACTCCAGCCCCTTGGCGGCATGCATGGTCATGAGTGTCACAGAATTTTCCGACGCATTGGACGTATTTTCCATCACCAAACTCACATGCTCTAGAAACTCTGCGAGACTGGGAAATTCCGCAATGGCGGTCACCAACTCTTTCAAGTTTTCTAAGCGACCCTCAGCGTCAGCAGACTTTTCTTGCTTCCACATCCACGTATAACCCGATTCATCCAAAATGATTTTGGTCAACTCTTCTTGGGGAGTTGTGAAAACCAATTGATGCCAACGCTCAATGTCCTGAATAAATTTTCGGAGAGCTGTCCGGGTTTTGTCCCGCACTTCATCCGTTTCCACCAGACTTTTCGTAACCTCAAACAAAGATTGACGACTTGAGCGCGCCACAAGATGCATTTTCTGTACCGTTGCTTTGCCAATCCCTCGGCGGGGCATATTAATCACGCGCTCGAAAGCCAGATCATCCTTGGGTTGTGCAGCCAATCGCAGGTACGCCAGTGCATCTCTTATTTCTTGACGCTCGTAAAACCGCAAGCCCCCTACGATGCGATAGGGAATGGCCATGGACATGAACGTTTCTTCAAACTCACGCGTTTGGAATCCCGCTCGCACCAAAATAGCCATTTCGGAAAGGACAGTTCCCTTGCGTTGGAAATTTTCTATTTCCCCACCTGTCCAACGAGCTTCTTCCAAACTATCCCATACACTTTTTATAAAGACAGGATCACCTCTATCCCGCTCTGTCCACAATGTTTTCCCTAAACGCGATTTATTATGGGAAATAAGCTCTGAGGCTGCTGCTAAAATAGCCGGTGTCGAGCGATAATTCTGTTCCAAACGCACAATTTTTGCGCCTGGAAAATCCTTTTCAAACCGCAGAATATTACCCACTTCCGCGCCGCGCCATCCGTAGATAGATTGATCATCATCCCCCACACAGCAAATATTCTGCGAGCTTTGGGCCAAAAGGCGCAACCATAAGTACTGCGCCACATTTGTATCTTGGTACTCATCCACCAAAATATATTTAAATCGCTCGGTATAACTTTGCAGGATATCGGGGTACTTGGTAAACAGGGTCAAACAATGCAGCAGCAAATCACCAAAGTCCATGGCATTGATCAGCTGCAACCTCTCTTGATAAAGCTTGTAGAGGTGTAAAGCTTGGTGAGATTTATCCCAGGTTAAATAGTCCCCCGTCACCTTTTCGGGGATCAAACCTCGATCTTTCCATCCGCCAATGATGTTGGCAAAAACCTTCGCCGTTTGTTTTTTATCATCAATTCCTTCTAGCTGAAGCAATTGCTTGATCACCCGTTCCTGATCGTCTGAATCCAGGATGGTAAAATTAGGGGTAAACCCCAAAACCTCTGCATGTCGCCTCAGGATTCGAGCCCCAATGGAATGAAAAGTCCCGAGCCATAGTCCGTCTAAACTTCGTCCCAATAAAACGGCTGTGCGCTCTTTCATTTCCAAGGCCGCTTTGTTGGTAAACGTTACCGCTAAAATTTGGGAGGGATACGCTTTATTTTGCACGAGAATATTGACGAGTCGAGCAATCAGCACACGTGTTTTTCCGGTACCGGCACCAGCCAACACCAGAAGGGGACCTTCTGTATTTTCAACAGCCTTTAATTGCTCGGCATTTAAAGCCGCCAGATGGTTAAATGTCTCTGTCATCTCTTGATCGGTTTGTTCGTAAAACGAGGTTCTTTTAAATTTTATACATGAACAATGCTTGATTGAACCTATACGAATAAGGTATACATCAAGAGTCTATCCTTAGAAATAGGAAAATAGCTTCGTGACTCATTATAAAAAAAATATTTTTGTTCTTTTTTCCCTTTTTTCTATTCTTTTTTTAACCTCTTGTACAAACGACAAAGAGGATAAATACGAAGAAAAACCGGTGACTGAACTTTATTCAAAAGCAATTAAAGAATTGGAAGACAGCAGCTTTAAAGCCTCCGCCAAAAACTTTGAAGAAGTGATTCGCCAACATCCGTATTCCAATTACGCCACCCGCGCACAAATTATGGCAGCGTATGCCCATTATCGTGCCCAGCAATACGAAGATGCGGTAGCCAGTGTGAATGCCTTTGTTCAGCTCTACCCCACCCACAAAGATGTACCATACGCTCTTTATTTAAAGGCTCTCTGCTATTACAACCAAATCTCTAGCGTTGAACGCGATCAAAAGATAACCCAAACAGCAGAGACTGCTTTCCAAGAGCTTGTCCATCGGTTTCCCTATAGTGTGTATGCGAAGGATGCCAAATTTAAACTCGACCTCACGCGTGAGCATATTGCCGGCGGACATATGGATATAGGGCGCTTCTATGAAAGCCAATACCTCCCCATTGCTGCCTTGGGTCGTTTCCGCACGGTGGTGCAAAAATATGACCGTTCTACCCACACGCCAGAAGCCTTATATCGCTTAGTTGAAATTTATCTCCAACTGGGTATTCTTAACGAGGCTCAAGCGTCAGCTGCCGTGCTTGGACATAACTTTCCTCAAAGTGATTGGTACAAAAAAGCCTACAACCTTTTGGAAAAAACAGGACAATTGCCTGATAAAAATGATAAAACAAAACTAGCTAAAACCTGGGAAAACAGCGCTCGTGCTTCAGAGCATAACCATTCGTAACATTGCAGTTATTGAAAAACTGCACATAGAATTTGAAAAAGGATTCTCTGTTCTCACAGGTGAAACAGGGGCTGGGAAGTCCATTCTTTTGGATTCCTTAGGGTTTGTTTTGGGTAACCGGCAGCCTATGAAACTCATTCGAGAAGGGGAAGCACAAGCATCCGTGACTCTTGTCCTCGATTCCATTCCTTCCGGTGTCGAGTCTCTTCTTGAAAACCAGGGGTTTGAAATAGATGTTCCCTTGATGGTACGCCGCACCGTTTCAAGTGACGGGAAAAGCAAAGCCTTCCTGAATGACCAACCCATTGGGGTGACTCTTTTGAATCAAATCGCTCCCCATCTTGCGGAAATTCACGGGCAATTTGATCAACTCTTAAAGGCAGACCAACAACTCGACGCCCTCGACCGCTATATCAACCATTCAAGCACGGATCTGGAACAGGCCTATCATCACTGGAAAAAGGCGGAAACAATACTGAAAACATCGTTCCACCGTTTTTCTGATCGGATCAACAAACTGGAAGAGCTTGCCTTCCTCATCCAAGAACTTGAACACCTTGCCCCAGGTGCAACGGAAGAAGAAGACCTTCTGACACTTAAGAAAACAGAAAAGAGCATGGAGCAGATCCAAACCGTTTTGCGTCTCATTGATGAACTGTCGGAAGAACCGTTACAGCTAGAAAATCGCATTCTCACTCTTCAACGACATCTTGAAAAATTAGACCTTACCTCTTTATCTTTCTGCAAACAATCGGTTGAAACCATCCTTCTTTCCTTTAGGGACATCCGCGCCACCTCCCACGACATATCTTTAACGTTGCGAGACTCTGTGCTTTCCCTCGATCAGATCGAAGGGCGACTTTATCTCCTGCGCCAAATGGCCCGCAAGCATCAGGTGTTGACGGAAGAATTGCCATCCATCCTCAAAAAATTACGGGAGGAACACAGCGAGCTTCTCAGCAGCGACTCTTCCTTAGAACAATTGCAGCAAAAAACACTCACCGCAAAAAGAGCTTATCAGGTAGCAGCTGCTCATCTCTATACTTTGCGTCAAGAAGGGGGTGCCTCTCTTGCCCAGGAAATAAAAAAAGCGCTCGAGCCTTTAAAACTACCCCACGCAGTATTTCTCGTCTCTTTTGAAGAGTTACCCGAACCCCAATGGTCTGAGAAGGGCATGCATCGCATAGAGTTTTTCATCTCCACCAATCCAGGATTATCTCCCGGGCCCCTAGCCAAAGTGGCCTCAGGAGGAGAATTGTCAAGAGTGATGCTGGCGCTTAAATCCATCCTTAAAGAAAAAGCCAATATTCCCACTCTTATTTTCGACGAGATTGATATGGGGTTAGGCGGAGCGGTAGCAGCCGCCATGGGCGAACAGTTGTCGCGACTCTCAACTGACACTCAAATTCTGGCCATCACCCATTCTCCTCAACTCGCTGGACACGCTGACCATCACTTCGGGGTGGAAAAATCTGTGGCAGAGGGGAAAACCACAACCGCCATCCATCTTCTCTCCCTCCCAGAACGAGTGGAAGAACTCTCCCGCATGTTGTCCGGTAAGACCATTACCGAGCATACGCGCGCCGCCGCCCAAGAACTTTTAAAAGACAAGGTCTCCTTATGAACCCTATTCGTTCCATTTTTGTTCACTCTTTAACAGAAGATCAGGCTAAAGTAGAACTCGCTGCCTTGGCCCAAGAATTGGCTCATCATGATCAATTATACTTTCAGAAAGATGCGCCTGAAATCAGTGATGCAGAGTATGATGCCTTGGCCCGACGAAATGAAGAGATTGAAATTAGATTTCCCCATTTAAAACGCCCAGACAGTCGTACCCATCGGGTAGGAACTACGCCTGGAAGTCGATTCAAAAAAGTAAACCATCTTAGCCCTATGCTCTCCCTTGATAACGCTTTCCACGCTGAAGACGTCATTGATTTTGTGACGCGGTGTAAAAAGGGGCTACACCTCTCTGACAAAGACGCGCTCTCCTTTCTAGCAGAACCTAAAATTGATGGACTGTCCTGCTCTTTGCGTTATGAAAATGGATCTCTCGTCCAAGCCAGCACCCGAGGGGATGGCGTCACAGGGGAGGACATCACCCAAAATGTGAAAACAATCCGCAATATCCCGACTCAGCTCAAGGGATATTATCCCTCCTTGATTGAAGTCCGAGGGGAAATCTACTTAGAAAAAGCAGATTTCCAAACCCTCAATGACCAGCGCCAGGAAGAGGGGGATCCTCTCTTTGCTAATCCCAGAAATGCGGCTGCAGGATCGGTACGTCAACTTGATGTTGCTATCACCGCCAGCCGTCCTTTAAAGTTCTTTTCTTATGGAGTAGGACGAGACGATTTAAAGGACATCCTTACCCAAAACGATCTCTTATCTCGCCTGAAGGCATGGGGCCTTCCAATCAATCCACTCTGCCAGCTCTGTCCCACGGTGGATGACCTTCTTAATTTTTATCAGACCCTCAGCCACATTCGATTTAAGATCCCCTACGAAATTGATGGGGTTGTTTATAAGGTAAACGATTTTGCCCATCAGAAAACTTTAGGGTTTGTATCTCGCGCCCCGCGCTGGGCCATTGCCCATAAGTTTGCGGCTGAGAAAGCCGAGACTCTCTTGAAAAAAATCATTATCCAGGTAGGTCGCACCGGAGTACTCACCCCCGTGGCTGAACTGGAGCCCATTGGGGTGGGGGGCGTTATGGTCTCACGAGCCACGCTGCATAACCAGGATGAAATACACCGCAAAGATATTCGGGAAGGAGATCGTGTGATTATTCAGAGGGCAGGGGATGTGATCCCCCAAGTCCTCCAATCTCTTGGGTCTCTAGGACACGAACGCGGACCTGTCTTCCAATTTCCCAAGACCTGTCCCGTTTGTGGTAGCCATATTGTGAAGGAACAAGACGAAGTGGCCTTAAGGTGCAGCGGAGGCCTCACGTGTCATGCCCAGCTTTTGGAAAGTCTTAAACACTTTGTTTCAAAACATGCCTTTAACATCGAAGGCCTGGCCGGTAAACGCATTGATTATTTATGGGAGCAGGGGCTTTTGAAAAGTGCTGCTGATATTTTTACCCTGGAAGAGCGAGATAAATCCTCTGCCCACCCCCTGAAAACCCACGAAGGATGGGGAGAGTTATCTACTCGGAACCTCTTTGATTCCATTCGCAACCGTCAGGCTCTCTCTTTGGATCGGTTTATTTACGCCCTGGGAATCCGCCATATTGGACGTGTAACAGCGCATCTTTTAGCGGAGAGATATGGTACTTTTGACGCCTGGTGGGGTGCTATGAAAGAAGCTTGTTGCAAAGACTCTTCCGCCTACACTCAGCTTGTGGCGATAGAGGGCATTGGAGAAATTGTGGCCACCTCCCTCACTAATTTTGTGGGAGAGCCAAAAAATGATGTGCAAGTGGAAGCTCTCATCCCACATCTCACCCTCCGTCCCGTCCGGAAAACCACTATGAAGTCTCACCCCTTCTCAGGAAAAACCATGGTGTTTACCGGAACACTCTCTCACATGACGCGTGAGGAAGCTCAGAAAAAAGTCCGTGCTCTCGGGGCAAAGGTCACCAACTCTGTTTCATCTAGCACCGATTATGTGGTGTATGGAACAGATCCAGGCAGTAAGCTGAAAAAAGCCAAAGAACTTGGGGTGAAGGTACTAACGGAGGAAGAATGGGTCCATCTCCTGCGGCAACCATCTCAGTAAAGAAAAAGATGACAGAAGAGACACTCCTGAAAGATTTAACTCAACACTCCCATGTTCAGGTTCCGTTTCCCATTCCGTGCACCCAGATAAAAGAAGCTGTTCAATCTTTCTTGCGTTTCGTTGAACTTCCCGATGAAATTAAAAACCACATTGATACCAAAATTGCCACCCGCCATCGCCGAGGGGATATTGGCCTCAAGCAGCGCAGCCCAGAAGATGGCCCATACCGAGACAGTAAGGAATTTTTCCATTTCCATCCCCTTGTTTTTCAGCAATATGCCGCATTCATAAACGCCCATCCTGAGGTACAAGATTTCCTGATGAAAGCGCAACCCCTTTGGGAGGCGACGTACAAAGTAGTGCATCAGATTATCAGCTCTCTGGAAGAGCAATTTCCCGGCATAACAGCTAAAGTATTTGATACAGACGAACCCCATGTCATGATCCGGTTTCTTCGATATCATTGGGCCTCATCTGGAAAATATTTGGCCAAACCTCACTTTGATTCTGGATCTTTCACCTTGGCCATTGCGGAAAGCTGCCCCGGCCTTCGAATGGGGCGTGGACCAGACGATTTAGAACTCATCCATCACCAAGAAGGGCATGCTCTCTTTTTCTTTTCCAGTAACTTTAAGAAAATTTTAAATACAGATATGTTTTCTGCAGGCTGGCATGACGTGATTCAGCTGGACGACACCCAGATCGGAAAACCCTTTGCCCGCTGGGCCGTGGTGGCCTTCATCGATGGCATAGATGTTGAGGCTCTGTCTCGATCTGAGACGCATAAATGGTGCCTAGCAGACCTTGCCTAACTTTAACAGTTCCGAAATTATTTCCTTTTGACCCCCACACGTGGTTCCAGAACCTCATAAACCGCCACTGTTTCTTTTATAATTTTCTCTGATGAAAAATTTTTCTCAACAGAAGTGCGGGCATTATGGCCCAGTTTTTTCCTGAGAGGGGCATCCGTCAACAGCCGACCAAGCGCTTCGGTGAGGGGACCAACGGTCCGCACAGGCACCAGCAGGCCTGTTTTTCCATCCTCAACAATTTCCCGACACCCAGGCACATCGGTTGTAACGATGGGCAAGCCACAAGCTGCTGCCTCCAACAACGACTTGGGCAGCCCTTCGCGGTAAGACGGCAACACAGCAATGTCGCACGCTTGATACAGCTTAGCCACATCGTCCACTTTCCCCATCCAAGTGCAGAGACCTTGTTGTTGCCACTGTTCCACGATATGTCGCGGGATACCGCTGGGATTTTGGAGGTCCAATCCGCCCGCCAGGATAAACTCAAAGGAGAATCCTTTTTCTTTTAACAATCTCACCACCTCAATAGCCTCTCGAATGCCCTTGTCCCACAACAGACGTGCCACGAGCACAACCTTCAGCCGTTTATGGTCCTTCTTTTTAGGGGGAGGGGAGAAGTGTTTAATATCCACCCCAGACCCACGAATCAAAGCCAAATTCTGGGGTGGCACAGTTTTCGAAAACAGCTGAAAATCATCTTTATTTTGTAGAATCAGCACACACTTCGGTCCTTTAAATAAAAACCGAAAGGACGTCCAAACCCAAAATCTGAGAAACTTTGCCTTCACGGAAGGAGAGATAAAAAGATACCCGAGCCCTGTAAGCGCATTCACCACGCATTTTACCCCCGCCAAACGGGCGGCAAGGGTGCCGTACAACACTGGCTTCATGGCCACGTGATGCACCATATCAGGCTTTTCTGTTCGGTAAATTTTATAGATCTCAAGAAAGCTCAAAAATTGTTTGAGAGGATGAAGACCCGCGCGTGTCATCTTTGTGAGAGGATAAAGGCGAAACCCCTCATCTAGTAACCGCTGGCGATGGGTCCCGGGCACGGTGGCCACGCTCACCTCATACCCTTGCTGTTGAGCCGCCTTTGCCAGCGCATATCGATGGGAAAAAAAATAGTCAGCTTCTGTTACCAAATAAAGAAGCTTGGTCATGGGACGTATATTTCCAGATCTCATGCCCCGGCTACGCTGAAAGAAGAAAATCTTTCAAACGACATACCTGAATCCAAATGGAACAGATGGCAATCTTCCGGCTGTACTTTCAGAAAGAGGGTGTCACCGATTTTAAACATCTTGTCGCCTGTCGCCCGCATCAAAATAGTTTGGGCTTCCCCGATCTTCACATACACATAAATCTCACTGCCCAAATTTTCGATGGTCTGAACGGTTCCCGTGAACAAGGCAGACGCGGAATCACATTCTACCAAGCGTTCTGGACGAACCCCCAATTCAGCCTCGCTTCCAGGCCCCGTATCTTTCATGTCTTGCGTTAAAATAACCGGCATCTGCATGGATTTTCCGTGTGGCAAACTAAAGGTCACCACATCATTCTTCAGAGTGGTGAGCTTCACCTTGATAAAGTTCATTTTGGGAGACCCAATAAATCCTGCCACAAATTTATTACAGGGATGATGATACAACTCGAGTGGTGTTCCCACTTGTTCTATATTGCCCGCATTCAACACGACGATCTTATCCGCCAACGTCATGGCCTCTACCTGATCATGGGTCACATAGATCATGGTGGTATGAAGTTTTTCTTTCAACTTTGCAATACGCATGCGCATTTGTACGCGCAAGGAGGCATCCAGGTTCGAAAGAGGCTCATCGAAAAGAAAGACCCGAGGATCACGAATAATGGCCCGACCAATGGCTACCCGTTGACGTTGACCCCCAGAGAGCTGCTTAGGTTGTCGATCGAGCAAATGGGTGACTTGTAAGACTTCTGCAGCATCCATCACCCGACGATGAATTTCCGCCTTAGGATACTTAGTTCGACGCAAAGCAAAGGACATGTTTTCATAAACCGTCATGTGAGGATAGAGGGCATAGCTCTGAAATACCATGGCTACTCCTCGCTTCGCCGGACGCCACAGGGTGACATCCTGGTCATCAATCATGATTTGGCCTTCGGTCGCATCTTCCAATCCGGCAATCAGCCGGAGAAGTGTAGATTTTCCACACCCGGATGGCCCCACAAAAACGGTAAATTCATTCTTTTTGATATCCAAGTTGATGTTGTGAAGCACCTCAACTTTGCCAAAAGTTTTTTTAAGATTTGATAAAACAACTCTACCCATTCTAGTCCTTTTCTATGTTGTATTAGCCTTTAACGGCGCCTGCAGTCAGCCCTGACACAATGCGCCGCTGGAAAATCATCACCAATAAGATAAGCGGCAGAGTGACCACAACGGAAGCCGCCATGATTTTTCCCCAAGGAAGTTCGTACTCTGACGCCCCCGTCATCAAGGCGATGGCCACGGGCACCGTCCGAGACTGACTTTCTACCGTAAAGGTGAGAGCAAACAAAAACTCGTTCCATGCCGCGATAAATGCCAACAACCCTGTGGTCACCAAAGCTGGCCACAAAAGGGGCAGAAAAATCCGAAAGCAGATAGTCCATGTACTCGCCCCATCCAAAATAGCCGCTTCTTCGATTTCACGGGGCAATTGCTTCATGAAGGTGGTTAAAATCCAAACCGTGAAAGGCAGGGTGAACACCAGGTACGAGAAAATAAGACCACATAAATTATTGTAAAGATTCAAAGTGCGGATGAGTTCAAACATGCCTGATAAGACCGCCACCTGAGGGAACATGGAGACCGATAGGATGGTCAGCAGCAACGCTGACCGCCCTTTAAACTTCACACGGCCAAGCGCATAAGAGGCACTCACCGCCAAAATCAAACAAATGGTCACCGTCCCAAACGCCACCACCACAGAGTTCAGAATATTATGCCCAAAAGGTTGTTCTTTAAAAATTTCCACATAGTTGTGCCACGCATAAGCGGGAGGTAAAAGATCTGTTTTGAAAAGATCAGACCCCGATTTGAGGGAGGACACTACCGCCCAATAGAAAGGAAAGAGCGCAATGATCATAATCAGCACAGAGCTCGTATAGAGAAAGAATTTTTGCTTTTTGGTCTGCATTAAATATCCTCCTGCATCTTAGATTTTCCGCGGCCAATTTTCAAAAAGACGAGGGTAATCAGACCAATTAAAAGGAACAAAAGGGTGGAAGCGGCAGAACCTAACCCCACACTCTGGAAATCAAACAGTTGCTGACGGGCAAAGACCGACATGGACATGGTATCTGTACTACCACTGGTAAGAATATAAAACAGGTCAAACACCCGCAAGGCATCCAGCATGCGAAAAATAACTGCCACCACAATGGTGGGCTTCAAAAGGGGTAGGGTTACCCGCCAAAAAACGCGCAACGGATGAATGCCATCAACCTTTGCCGCTTCAAAACATTCTTGAGGCAACATCTGCAACCCTGCCAGAATGAGTAAGGCCATGAAAGGAGTGGTTTTCCACACATCTACGATAATAACGGCGACCATAGAAAGATCAGGATCTGCCGTCCAGGCCAAAGGTTTCAGAATAAACCCAAATTTGACAAGAATAGCATTCACCACGCCATAAATGTCGTTAAACATCCATCGCCACATCTTGGCTGAGACAATGGTGGGGATGGCCCACGGAATCAACACAGCCGTACGCACCCAGGGTCGCCCTTTGAAATTAGCATGGAGCACCAGAGCAATGCCAAGACCGAATAACGTTTCCAGCGCAACGGAAGAGGTTGCAAAAACGAGAGTATTCCGCACGGATTGCCACCAGCCCTCATCCTGTAGCAGGAATTGAAAGTTTTCCAATCCCACAAATTCCTTTTCGCTCATGGCCGAAAGGGTAGCATCTGTGAAAGAAAACCAGATGGTACGGAAAAGCGGCCATCCGGCAGCGAGACACAAAACCAACAGCGTGGGCACCACAAAGAACCACGCACTCCTGACTCTGTACTTTGTTAACTGTGAGGGTCTACCTTTAGACATTGAGACTTCCCGGGCCTTTTATGATTTCTTGATCCATCTTGTACCATTTTTACTGATAAAATTCAGTTTTTTTTCTGCCGTTGCTAAATTTTTCTTAGCCGTTCCTTTATGAGCTAATGTCTGATAAATCGTATTCCAAAAGATAGCACTCACTTGGCTATATTTGGCCCCTGTTTGTCCTGCTGGACGGGGCACTGCCCGTTTCACCACACCAAGCATAATCCCTGCAATAGGACTGAGAGTACGAATTTTTTCTTCTTTATAGAGGGATTCCATAGCTGGATAAAACTCATGTTCGAGGGCTCGGCGCCGCAATTCATCTTCACTGGTTAAAAAGGACACCAAATCCACAGCATCTTTTTGCCGTTTTGAATACTTAGACACCGCCAAGTGCCACCCCCCCAAAACGCTTGAGGAATGGCCCTTAGGCCCCCCCTTGGGGAGAACAGCAATCCCCACTTTGCCTGCCATGGGGCTTTCTGGGTTGTTCAATACAGCCCAAGCATAGATCCAATTGCGCATAAAGATAGCTTTCCCTAATTGGAAAATACCGCGGCAATCTTCTTGCTCATAATTCAAAACACCAGGAGGAGATAAAACACCAATCCAGCTGGCCACCTTCTGCACAATATAAATGGCATCTGGGTTATTAATACTCACTCGGCCATCAAGTTCAACAATACTGCCTCCATTAGGATAAGACGCGATCCATTCAATGGCATTACACGTGAGGCCCTCGTAAGCTTTTCCTTGGAAAACATATCCCCACAATCCGTCATTCCCGCGCTTCTTTTCTTCCTGCATGATGTAGTGAGCTTCTTTTTCTAACTCTTCCCATGTGGTGGGTACCGAAAGCCCATATTTATTGAGTAGGTCTTTACGATAATACAGAAAGCCCACATTTAAAAACCAAGGAATAGCCACCAATCGACCAGCCACCGTATTGTTTTTCAGCAGTCTCGGCAAATATTGATCTTTTCTTTCTTTGGACAGAAAGGGATTCAAATCGATGAGGTGTCTCGCCAACAATCCCGGCCAAGTCACATCCACCTGATAAATATCAATGTCAGGGGATCCCGCCGCTAAATGTTGTTGAAAAAGAGTAAGTCGTTCATTCGAGCCATTGGGGGCAGGAACCACATGGGCCTTTTTACCCGTTTTCTGCATCCAGCGCGAGACGCCTTTTTTACAGGCCTCGTATTCACTGGCCACCATGCCGCACGTAATAACCACTGCGTCATCACTGGAAGGAGAGAGGGGGTCGTCCTTTTTACATCCAAAGAGTAAAAAAAAGCAGGTCAAAAAAACCACGCCTTTCCCAAAGAAGCCCAAGCCTGTTAATGCTATCCTCATCTTTTTGCTTGTACTGGAATTTAATATTGAATGCAATAGTTTTCCAAAACATTTCTTGCCAAAAAGGGGAGCTTAGTGCAAAGATAATCTATATCAGATGGTTGGAGCACCGCTTTGTTCTTCGGAATAAAGAGGAAAGTCCGGGCTCCTTAAAGGAAGGATGCTGGCTAACGGCCAGCGGGGGCGACCCTAGGGAAAGTGCCACAGAAAATATACCGCCGTAAGGTAAGGGTGAAATGGTGCGGTAAGAGCGCACCGCATTCTTGGTGACAAGAATGGCAGGGCAAACCCCATCCGGAGCAAGACCAAATAGGAACAGCGTATAGCCCGCCTTGAGGTTGTTGTTCGGGTAGGTTGCACGAGCTAAACAGTAATGTTTGGCCTAGATGAATGGTGCTCACTCTAGTAATAGAGACAGAACCCGGCTTATAGACCATCTGATATCTTGGGGAGGTAAAAACGTCTATGTCAAACATGTCAAAAAAATTTGTTCTTCTGATAGTGATGCTCGTCACCTTATTTGTTTCAGTTCCCTCACATACAAATTGGCTTGACAGTGCCAAAAATGCGCTTAAAGGCTTGGGATCTGGGCTTAAAGACCTTGGTTCTGGGATTCTTCATGGAGCAGCCGGCCAACTTGGAGGAGGTGCTGCCCAACTTTCCTATTGTCGCAACATGGCCTCTGTTCCGGGAGGGATGATGAGTGCAGAATACCAGACCCAATGTAGTAATATGGCTTTTGTCTGCCAACAACTCATGGCAACAACCCCCAGCATAGCCATGGATCCTTACTGTGCGACGGTTTCTGGAAGAGGTCAAATGATGGGGCCGTGGGGCGGCAGCATGGGTTCTTTCCTTCCAGGCGTGAATACGGGGGGAACCCCCGCCAACGCAGACCCCAATAAAGTAGGGTGGAGCGTTCCACCCCCTCCTCCTTATGGATTCATGATGGGGGGAGGGGCGTATGGTGTCACCCCCGGAGGAGCGGCAGGCATTGGAGCTTTGCTCGGCGCTGGTGTTATTAATCGATTCTTTGGTGGTGGTGGATATGGTGGTAGTGGCGGAGGGTATGGTGGAGGATATGACGAGATTGATTAAGGATTAATAAAACTTGGCTTTCTTAATCCGCAAAGAAAGGGTGATAAAACAGATTGTTGCCACTGTCATCAAAACAAACGCGGGAGCATAAAGATTTTCTGATCGAACCGTAATAGCTTTCATTAGAATCGGTCCAATCCCCCCACCAATCGCCATCCCCACACTATAATTAAAAGAGATACCGCTGTATCGATCTTCCACGGGGAATAAGGTTTGTACAAAGGCATGCTGAGGACCCGCAATACTGCCCACCATACACGCGAGCAGAATCTGGGAGAAGATCAACAAAGAAGGATCCCGAGTCTGAAATAAATAATAGAGAGGAATGGACATGGCAAAGACAAAGACACACGCTATTAACATCATTTTTTTGCTGCCCACTTTATCAAGAACAAACCCCATAAAGGGTGCCACAAAGATATAAGTTAGAACTCCCACCAACGTATATTCCAATGTTTTCACCGTCCCAATGTTGAGAAATTCTGACAGATAAATATCAACAAATTTAAAGAGGGTGTACGACAAAAATCCATTTAAAGTGCCAATAATAACGGTGGTGCCTGAAGACGCCCAATCCCGGGTAATGGCCTTGACCAAAGGTGCTTTCTGGGGAGTTTGGGATTTTTTCATTTTTTGGAATTCGGGGCTTTCTTTTGTATACAACCGAATATAAAGACCCACCAAACTCACTACCCCTCCAAAACAGAAAGCCACGCGCCAACTCCAACTCGGCATCCAGGGTTGATTACACAAAATGCCTACGCTGGTAGCCATAAAGGCACCAATCACACTCGCCCCAGTGACCAATCCCCCCACAAATCCTGGGAACCGTTTACCCACATGCTCGAGGGCAAAGATGGCCGACCCATTATATTCTCCCCCTGTACACAGCCCTTGCAAAAGGCGACAGCTAACAAGAACGAAGGATGCATAAAGGCCCCAACTCATATAACTAGGCAAAATACCAATGAGACACGTGGGGATTCCCATCAAAGAAATGGAAAGAATCAGCGCCTTGCGACGGCCCCAACGATCTCCGATGTACCCAAAAACACTGGCCCCAAAGGGGCGCATAATGAATGCCGCCAAAAACCCAACATACCCAAAAATTTGATTTGTTTCATGATCACTTCCCGGAAAGTATTCCTTTCCAATCACTTCCAAAAACACTGCATAGAGCATGAAGTCGTAAAATTCAAGGGCCGTGCCCACTATGCTCGCTAAAAGAGTTCGGGTTCTGCTGATCATTAGATAACCTCTCCTTCAATGAGGGGGACGATGACGGTTAGAGACCCCCTAAATTAAGACTGCAGTCTAGTTTTTAAAAGAAAAACTGTCCAGAAAAAATTCCCACAGGAGATTTAAGTCGTGGAATTAAGCCTCTGGCTGATATAACGCCAAACAGTCCAGAGCCCCCTGCAGAATATAAGACGCTGCGACTCTATCGATTACTTTTCCTCTCTTTTTACGCGAGAGATCCCCCTCCAACATACTGGCCTCCGCGGCTTTGGTGGAAAGACGCTCGTCCCACGTTACAATAGGGCAATCATAAAGCTCTAAGAAACTATAAATAAAGTTCCTTGTTTTCTGGCACCGCTCTCCCTCAGTGCCGTTCATATGGTAAGGCATGCCCACCACCAAAGCCCCCACGTCGAATTCTTCGATCAAATTAATGATCTCATTGGCATCCACTTTCAGGCCTTTAGAGTACAACGTTTTGAACGGAGAAGCGATCATCCGGCGCGTATCCGACAGGGCAATACCGATCATTTTATCCCCAAAATCAATCCCGATTATTCTTTGAGTGTGTTTTAAAAGGGGGGTGAGATTTTCAATTTTTACAATAGCCATCTATAGATCCTTCCATGATGCGTTGAAATACAAAAGGTACCGTCTTCAAAAGAACCTGATCCACCGTCTCTAATGAGACATTGACACCCAAGTCCTTTAAAGAGGTAACGCCATAATCCTGAATACCGCAAGGAATAATCTCGGTATACGGCGTAAGGTCAGGGGATACATTCAGCGACAACCCATGAGACGTCACCCCTTTGTGGAGACGCACCCCCAAGGCCGCTATCTTTTTCTCACCTGCCTGCGTCTCCACCCAAACCCCTGTACGATTCTGCGCTCGCTTTCCGGTCACCCCGAACTCAGCCAGTGTCTCAATGACCCACTCTTCTAGGAAAGAAACAAAGAGCTTCACGTCTTTTCCATAGAGCGCTAAATCAAGCATCACGTATAGAACCCGCTGGCCTGGCCCATGATAGGTGGTTTTTCCTCCTCGATTTGATCCAAACACGGGAAAAGAAAGGGAGGACAACGTCTCCTTCGAGCTGCGACCTTGGGTAAAAAGGGGAGGATACTCTAAAAACCAAAGAAGAGGCAGCGCCTCTCCTTTAAGAATACGCTGCACACGCTCTTCCATAAAGGCTAAAGAAGAGGGATAATCTTGAAGATCTGCCGAGGTTTTTAACTCAAATTTCATGAATTTCTTATACAACAAAACAGTACCAAAAAAAAGATCCGAGGGCGATGATCGCCCTCGGATTAAGTTATGGAGGTATAACATGAAGTCCAGACATTGCGTCCGGACACCACTGATATAGGTATCCTAAAGGGAGAATTCAAGTATTTCAACAAAAAAACAAATAATTATTTTTCTATATTTGTTTTTATATACTTATCATTATAAATAAATACATACGGAGATCAGGAAAATCGGTAGCAAAATGAGACAAGCAATGCCCGTATATACAAGGAAACTAGGCATTTTGATGCCGTAATGAGACACGATGGACCTTACCATAAAATTGGGCGCATTCCCAATATACGTAAGCGCCCCAAAATAGACAGATCCCAAAGAAATGGCTGCCAGTGTCTTGGAAAGCGTGGTGGTTAAGGTGCCCGCATCCCCGCCCGCCGTAAAGAAAAACACCAAATAGGTGGGGGCATTATCCAGAAAACTCGAAAAAAGACCACTGAGCCAGAAATAGGCCGCATTATAGGGTACTCCATTGTGATTCACGGCCGACACAATCGCCTTGAAAGCCCCTTGTTCTCCAGCCCTTAGCATGGCCAACACCGGCAACACGGTTATAAAAATGCCAAAAAAGACTTTGGCAACCTCGCGCAAAGGCTCCCACGTGAAATGATTATCCTCCCGCACTTTTTTTCGCGTTAACTTAAGAGAGAGAACAGAAATCAACAGCAAAAATCCATCTCTGAGACAGTTCTCTAAGGTTAGGGGAACACCACATACCTGGAAAACGACACCGGTTTTAAGTGACCCACTTCCCCAAACAGAGAACACAATGAGCCCCAAAAACAAGAAATTTATTTTGCCATTCAGCTTCAATAACGGCACAGGACTGAGGGAGGGGGGCGACAGATCTTCTTTTTTAAAGAAAATCATGTCAATAATGAAAAAAATTAGCAGTACAGCTGACACCACAAAAAGAGTCGGGCCCATCAAATTTTGAAGCGGCCAAAAGAAGGGAACCCCTTCTAAAAACCCAATAAAAAGGGGGGGGTCCCCTAGCGGCGAGAGCGCACCCCCAATGTTCGCCACCAGGAAGATGAAAAAGATAAACACATGGGCTTGAGAACGCCGCCAAGCATTAGCTCGAATGAGGGGGTGCACTAACAGCATGCTAGCCCCCGTGGTACCAATCCAGCTAGAGAGAAGGGTGCCTAAGAATAGTACACCCACGTTGCTCAGGGGGTTCCCCGCCCATCTGGCTTGGATACGAATGCCGCTGGTCACCACAAACAACGCGCCGATGAGCAAGACAAAGGGGATGTATTCTGTCCCTAAGATATGGGTGACCGAAGAAAGAGTCTCAGAAAGATTCAAGAGAGAGGAGGGGATCAGAAAAAGACTGGACCAGGCCAAAATAATTTTCCCATAATGGCGATGCCAAAAGGCAGGTGCTACCAAAGGAAAAAAAGCAAGCGACAGCAAAACCCCAAGAAAAGGGATCGCCCAATACAAACTGAGGTGTGCTCCGTTTAATTCTGTCATCTCAGTATAAGGTTTAGCACAGATCACCCCCTTTTTCCATTGACATCATTTTCCAGTCCATGTAACCGTAGATCTACATTTTAGGTAGATCATGTTAAGAGATTTTTTTGCACCCCTTTTTATTTTGCTTCTTTTGACTACTTGCACACCCACGCAGCACATTCGTGGTAATTTTGTGGAAGATGAGCAACTGAAAAAACTAAAAGTGGGGGAGTCAACCGCCCAGCAGGTTCGTGAAATCATTGGCCCCCCGTCCAGCCAAGAACTCTTTGTGGGCAAAGACTGGTATTATATGGGAGAGAAAACGGAAACCGTTGCCTTTCTTAAGCCAAAAACCATCAAGCGTCATTTTTATATCTTAGAGTTTGACGATAAGGGGGTTTTGGCCTCCCTCAAGAAGTTTGACGAAAAGGGAATCGAAATTTCACCCGATGGGTCAAAAACACCCACTCATGGACGCGACCCTTCTTTGCTCGCAGAGTTCATCAATAACATTGGCCGATATGAAGATCCCGGATCTGGGCGTCGTCGTAAAAGTTAAGTACTTTAGAAACTATAGCAAGACTGGGGTATATCGCTTTGTCAATTCTGCTCGCGCTTCAGCTCGGGTAAATTTTCCCTAAAAACGTCTTCTAGGGATTTAAAAATGCAGTTTTTCTCAAGAAACGGAAAAAGATTAATTCGTTCTAATTTTTTTTCAACGCGTACATTTGCTTCTACAAGATAAATTTTAACATTCTGATGGTGATAGTGTTGGAGAAGGCTTTTAAATGTCTCGAGTCCAGTCATGTCTATAAAAGGGACATCTTTTAATTGGAAGATTATGGTTTTTGTCTGTGTGCCAGTAGAAAGGAGGATACTTTCTATTTTTTGGGTAACTCCAAAAAAAATAGGGCCATGAATAGCATATATCTGGGTACTCTTTGGAAGAAGGGGAATAGGAAGATTTGGATATTCTGCTTTTAGTTTTTCTAAAGATTTCTTTTCAATCTCAACAGAGAGATGCATTTTTTGAATGAAAAATAGCATTGCGAAAATTACTCCAATGTTGACAGCAATAACAAGATCCGTAAAGACAGTGAGAAAAAAGGTTGTAAGCAGTATGAACGTATCATACCATGGGGCTTGTTTCATTATCCTCACAAAATGGGGGATATCGCTCATATTATATGCAACAACGCAAAGAATAGCTGCTAGTGCACAAAGAGGTACTGAGCTTATGATAGGTGCAAGAACAAGAATGATAAAAATGAGCGTAATGGCATGAACGATAGAAGAAAGAGAAGAATTTCCCCCACTTTTAATATTGGCTGTTGTACGAGCAATGGCGCCTGTTGCAGCAAATCCCCCAAAAAGAGGTGCTAGGATATTTGCAAGACCTTGACCAATGAGTTCTTGGTTTGAATTATGGCGTGTCTTTATAAGCGTATCAGCAGCAGCTGCGGAAAGTAGGGACTCAATGGCTCCTAAAAGCGCGATAGTAAAGGCAGGTCCAATCAAATTTAAAATTTGATTGATGTTTGTGAACGTGGGAATTTTGAATTTTGGAAGGCTTTGGGGAATTTCTCCAAAGGTATTTCCGAGCGTGGCAACATTTTCAAACTGGAATATATTTTGCAATAATGTTGTTCCAATAAGGGCAATTAAAAATCCTGGAATATGTTTTGAAATTTTAGGCGTTATAAAAATAAGAAACAAGCTTGTAAAAGCAAGGAAAGTCGTTGAAACATTTAGAGAAGGAAATGAAGATACCAGAATAAGAAGCTTTTGATGGAAAGGTGTGTTGAGAGGAATAAGAATGGATAATCCTAAAAAATCTTTCCATGCATTGATAAAAATTATCACTCCAATACCACTTGTAAATCCAACAATAACAGAAGTTGGAATGAATTTAATAACACTTCCAAGACGAATTACTCCCATGAGCAGAAGAATAAAGCCGGCAAGAAGTGTAGACATTTGAAGCCCTTCAATGCCATATTGTGCTGTAATACTTGCAAGAATAACAACAAAAGCCCCGGTTGGTCCTGCAATCTGAACCTGGCTCCCTCCAAAAATCCCGACAATAAAGCCTGCAACAATGGCAGTATAAAGCCCATCCTCTGGTTTTACTCCAATGGCCATAGCAAAGGCCATGGCTAAGGGTAAAGCGACCACACCAACAATAAGCCCCGCAATCACATTGCGTGCCCAATTTTTTGGGTTTAAGAGACCCGTACGATAAGCTTCTCTAATCGCAATCATGAAATATGATCCTCTTTTTTAAATATAACGCATTATAGTCCTGGTGTGTAGAGGTAGGTCTCATGTAAATTGTATCAACAAAATTATTCATGTGTAGGCCCTGCGATCACACCCCATTTAAATTCAACTATTTTTTTCTTGACACTTTTTTGTTAAGATTAGAAGCTAAGGGAAACGGGGGCTTTTTATGCGTAAATTTTTCACAAAAATAAATCTTACTAAGTCCTTATTGAGAGGCATTTTTTTCATCACTTCTCTCATCCTCTTTTCTTTCTCTACAGAGGCGCGCCTTACCTTAGAGGATGTAAGGCACACTATGAGTCAACCCCACGATTCTGGTTTGATCGCCCAGAACTTGCGTGCTCAGTTAGGGCGTGAAAACATTTCACGTCAAGAAGCAACAGCGGTTGTTATCGCATTCAAAAACAACCGGCCTTGGGAAAATTTGATCCCAGCAGGTCTTGTTAAAGGTATTAAGCCCCCCGTTAGCCCGAAGCCTCCTGCATTTACATATAGGCCTCTCAATCCCTCAGAACAATGGATTAAAAGAACGTTAAAGAAAAAACGAGAGTATAAAAAATCAGCAACGGAAGAGTACGAAAAAGCTGAAAAAGACTTCTTTCCTAATACCCAAAACACAGGAATCAGAGGAGATCTCACAGTTGAAAAACTCAGAGAATGGTTAGAAAGATCGGGACTCATCAATCGCACATTTTTTGACCATCCCAATTGTTTAACAATTAAGGAAGGTGGGCATCCTGGTGCCTCAACACAAAAACTTTTCTTAGTAAGGAATAACCCCCTCTGTCCACAAGCTGGCCCTCAGAAACTTGTCTTTATTATTAAAGAGCTTTCATCAGATCCTGAAAAAGCTGGGACTGAAATGAGTAATCTTTCTATTTTACAAAAAAGTCCAGCTCTTAGAGAACTTGGAAAGTTTAAAGATCCTTCTCTCCCTCAATTAACATTTACAGAAGATTTTTATTGGTATGAGAATTGGAAAGGAGAATCCAGCTATTTAACTCTAATCCACGCCGCAAGAGGAACGTCACTTATTGATCTATATGAGGAAGACCCCCAAGGACCAAAAACCCTTAAAGCCTTTGAAAAGCTAGGAGAAGTTCTGGCTAATTTCCACAAAAGATTTCTAACAGGAAAAAATTGTTTGCTGAAAGGGGGGCAAGACATTAACCAATGTTTCACAGTCAGCCATGGAGATCTCCACCCCGTCAATGTTTTTTTTGACGGAAAATTTATTTATTTTATTGACACAGAAACCATGAATCATTCGTTAGAAGCAAGAACCCCTCTCTTAAAGGATGCGGCATATCTCTTTTTGTTACCCACTTACTATTGGGGGAAAGGAAACAAATACAAGCCCGCCTATAGGGTTTTTATGAACAGTTATATAAATCATTTAACTGATAATCCTGTTTTTAGGGAAAAAATTCAAGCTGCCCTTGCGGACAAGGTCAATCAAGAGAAGACAAGATATACAAAAACATGAGAGATAACTAGACGGACTGACGCTGAGGATGCTCTGAAAGAATTTCAAGGAGCTCACCCTAAATTTTTTTCTTAAACTTTTCTGCTGAGTTCGCTATTCTGTGTCCTCAACCTTATTTTTAGAAAAGACACCTATGACCCTCAAAAAATCTAAAGTACTTATCATCGGCAGTGGTCCTGCTGGCTATACTGCAGCAATTTATGCCGCGCGCGCCGCGTTGAAACCTGTGTTGGTGCAAGGCTATGAACCGGGAGGGCAACTCACTGTTACCACGGACGTGGAGAACTGGCCAGGGTTCGAAGACGTAATCCAAGGCCCTTGGCTGATGGAGCAAATGCAAAAGCAGGCCAAGAAAGTAGGCACCGAGATTATCGCAGACTATATCAATCAGGTGGATTTTTCTAAACGCCCCTTTACCGCGACAGGCGACAGCGGTACCACCTATAAAGCCGACGCTGTGATTATTGCCACCGGCGCCCAAGCCAAATGGCTGGGACTTGAGAGCGAAACCAAATTCCGCGGCTATGGTGTCTCTGGCTGTGCCACGTGTGATGGATTTTTCTATAAGGGCAAAGACGTGGCCGTCATCGGGGGAGGCAATACTGCCGTAGAGGAAGCCCTCTACCTCACCATACATGCCAAAAAAGTGACCCTCATCCATCGGCGTGACAAATTTCGGTGCGAAAAAGTATTGGAAGAAAAGGTCCTCGCCCATCCCCAAATCACCGTCCTATGGGATACAATCTTAGACGAAATTGTGGGCACAGACACCCCCAAATCAGTCACTGGCCTTAAACTACAGAATGTGAAAACAGGTGCGCGCTCTAGCCTTTCCATAGACGGCGTCTTTATCGCCATTGGGCATAAGCCCCAAACAGAGATCTTCAAAGGTCAGCTGGATATGGATGACGAAGGATACCTGAAAGCCATCCCCGGCACCACACGCACCAATATTGAAGGCGTTTTTGCTGCCGGCGACGTGCAAGATAAAATCTATCGCCAGGCCGTCACCGCCGCGGGCCAAGGGTGTATGGCTGCCCTGGATGTGGTGAAGTTTTTAGAAGATTAGTTAGGAAATACTCTCCAAAACCCGTGGCTGCTTCTCGATGGGCTCGGCTGATTCTATGTCAGTTTTTTGGGCCGCAGCACCCAGCTCTTTGAATTTTCGGGCACTTACCATCACTCGGCGCTCTAGCGTGCCCAGAGTTTGGTTATAGGCCTCCACCGCACCGCCCAGATTTTTGCCTACACGCGCAAAATGCCCCACCATATCGGAAATGCGTTTGTGCATCTCTTGCCCCAGCTCACTAATCTCTTGGGCATTTTTGGCCAATGCCTCTTGCCGCCACCCATACGACACCGCACGAAGCAAGGCGATCAGCGTGGTGGGGGTGGCGAGAATCACTTTTTGTTCGGCCCCCAATTCAATGAGCGACGGATCTTGCTCCAAGGCTGCGCTGAAAAACGTTTCCCCGGGTAAAAACAGTACCACAAATTCGGGGGTAGGGGTGAACCGATCCCAATAACTCTTGGCCGACAACTTGCCAACATGCTGACGCACCTGCCTGGCATGGGCCTTGAGCTTTAACAGCCGCACCTCAGGATCCATCGTTTCGAGGGCTTCCAAATAAGCATGCAACGGTGCCTTGGCATCCACAATAATATTCTTACCACCCGGCAATTGAATCACCATGTCGGGGCGCAGTTTTTCTTCTTCCGGATTGGTACTGTGTGCCTGCTCCACAAAATCACAGTGGGACACCATGCCCGCCATCTCCACCACCCGGCGCAATTGAATCTCACCCCAACGCCCTCGCACATTGGGGGCTCTAAGGGCTTGCACTAGGTTCGTGGTTTCTGTCTTGAGTTCTTTTTGACTGGCTACCAAATCCGAGATTTGATGACGCAAGGTTTCGTACGCTCCAACGCGGGCCTTTTCCAATTCATGAACCTTTTGATCCACCCCCACCAAGGCTTCTTTCACTGGTTTAAGCAAATTCTCGATGGCCTTTTGACGGCCCTCCAAATCGCCCTTGGCGTGCTCTTGAAATTTTCCCAAAGCCGCTTCTGCTAGCTTTAAAAACGAAGAGTTATTGACATTCAAGGCTTCGGCCGACAGGGCCTTAAAGGTATTCCGCAGCTTTTCTTCGGCTTTCTCGAGCAGGGCTTCTTTTTCGTGAAAAGATTTCCTATTTTGTTCTATTAATGTTCGAAGTGCCGCGTTCTCTAATCCCAATTCTTCCACTTTTTTTTGAGAGAGCTGGTATTGGGACGTTACCTCACTCATATGTCTCATTTTTTCTTCTGCAATGGCTTGTTTGGTAAGGCTTTCTTTTGTCTCCTCCTCCCTCTGCTGGCGCAAAGAAAAGTTCTGCCTTAATAACCAAAACAGAAGAAGAAACGACGTAAAACAAATACCCCCAAAAATAATTGAGGTAAACCAAGGATCCATTTTTTTTCCTAACCTTTTTAGTTGTACTATACCGAAAAAATGGATACTCTGTCACAAATTATTATAACGAAACGGAGGAAATATGCCCGAAATCATGACACAGTCTATCTTACAAGCACTCTTTGGAATTCTTATTTTTGTGTCATTCTGCTGGTTCATCAGCGAGAACAAAAAACAAGTCAATTATAAGCGCACCTTTGTGGGGCTTTTAATCCAAACGGCTGTTGCTGCTGTCATCTTACATGTCCCCTTTGCGCGTCTCTTTGTCGGATACATCACCGATGGGATTGTCGCGCTCAAGAATGCCACCCTTGAAGGCACCAGCTTTGTCTTTGGGTTTTTGGGAGGAGGGGTAGCCCCCTTCGATGTCAAAGGCAGTACCTTTGTTTTTGCCTTTCAAACTCTCCCCATGGTGATTGTGATTAGTGCTTTGTCCATGCTGTTGTTCCACTGGAAGATTCTGCCGTGGATCGTGAAGGGTATTTCTTGGATGATGAAAAAATCCATGGGTATTGGGGGTGCTTTGGGTGTATGTAGTGCCGCCAAGATGTTTCTAGACCAAACAACAGCGCCTCTTCTCATCCGACCCTATCTCAAAAATATGTCGCGGAGTGAAATCTTTACCATCATGTGTATGGGGTTTGCTACCACGTCAGCCCTTATTATTGGGCTCTATGCCATGATCCTTGAGACCATTGTGCCACACGCCATGGTTCATTTGGTGACAGCGTCCATCATCAGTGTACCAGCAGCCATCACCTTATCACGTATCGTTGTCCCCAGCTCTGTATCCACAGAGGGCTCGCTCGTCGTTCCCTACGAGTTTTCTGGCTCCATGGATGCTGTGTCAAAAGGCACCGCCGACGGTGTGCGTCTTTTCATCAACATTATTGCCATGTTGATTGTATTCGTAGCCTTAGTGTCTCTCTGTAATAGAATCTTTGGGCTTTTCCCAGATTTCATGGGCGAACCCATCACCCTGCAACGTCTCTTAGGGGTGGTCATGTCACCTGTGGCTTGGCTCATGGGCATCTCATGGAAAGAAGCCACCGTTGCTGGAAGTTTGCTCGGGATCAAAACCATTTTGAATGAGTTCTATGCCTTTACCCAATTCGCCAAAATCGGGACAGAAGAGTTGAGCGTTCACACCCGAACGGTGATGGCCTATGCCCTCTGTGGGTTTGCCAATATCAGCAGCATTGGGATTATGATCGGTGGCTTGGGCAGTATCGTGCCAGAAAAGCGCCAAGACATTTTGTCGCTCAGTTTCAAGGCCCTGATTGTGGGAACGCTGTCGTCTTGCCTCAGCGGTACCATCGTAGGCATCCTGATGTGGCCTTATCTTTAAGAGCTGATTATAACCCCTTCGGCAATCCGCCCTTGTCCTCAGCGGGCAACTCAGAGTATAAATTCTCATGGATTTTAAACTAACCTCTGATTTTACGCCCGCGGGTGATCAACCCGCTGCCATTCAAAAGATTCTCTCGAATCTCGCGGAGGGGCAGCGAGATCAAGTGCTGCTGGGCGTCACGGGATCGGGCAAAACCTTTACCATGGCCCATGTGATTCAACAGACTCAAAAGCCAACCCTCATTCTCGCCCCCAACAAGACTCTCGCTGCCCAATTATACGGCGAGATGAAAGAATTCTTCCCCGAAAATGCGGTGGAATACTTCGTCTCCTATTACGACTATTACCAACCCGAAGCTTATGTGCCTCGTCGCGATTTGTACATCGAGAAAGAAGCCACCATTAACGAGCAGATCGATCGCATGCGCCACAGTGCCACGCGCTCCTTACTCGAACGCAAAGATGTGATTATTGTGGCCAGTGTCTCGTGCATCTATGGATTAGGCGATGTGGAAGCATATCTTCAAATGTCCTTTAGTGTGAAACCAGGGGATGTGATCAACCGGCAAGATCTTTTCCGCTGTTTTACCGAGCTGCAATACAACAGAAATGATATTGATTTCCATCGCGGTACTTTTCGGGTGAGGGGGGATACCATCGAGATCTTCCCCGCCCACTATGAAGACCGAGCCTGGCGTCTTTCCTTCTTTGACGACACTCTGGAAGCTATCCATGAAACAGATCCTTTGACGGGCGAAAAGCTTTCGTCGTTAGATACGGTGCGCCTCTTTCCCAACAGCCACTACGTGACGCCCAAACCAACTATCCGCCAAGCGATCAAACAAATCCAAGCCGATCTGCAGATGCGCCTAGAGCAGTTTGAAGCAGAAGGCAAACTCCTGGAGGCCCAACGCCTCCGCGAACGCGTGACCTTTGATATCGAATTGTTACAAGCCACCGGTATGTGCCCTGGCATTGAAAATTATTCACGCTATTTAACAGGTCGATTGCCTGGCCAGCCTCCCCCCACCTTATTCGAATATTTGCCCAATGATGCCCTCTTGGTGGTGGATGAAAGTCATATCAGCGTGCCCCAATTAACGGGCATGTATCGCGGAGATCGGGTGCGTAAATCCAATCTGGCAGAGTATGGGTTCCGCCTGCCGGCCTGCATGGATAACCGACCCCTGAAGTTTGAGGAATGGGACGAGATTCGCCCCCAAACCGTCTTTGTATCAGCCACCCCCGGCCCGTGGGAGCTGGAACAAACAAAGGGCACTTTTGTAGAACAAATCATTCGTCCCACCGGCCTTCTCGACCCTGTGTGCCTTGTGCGCCCCACCGAGAACCAAGTGGATGACCTCATCGCCGAATGTTTGGCACTCTCTAAAAAGAACCAGCGCGTGTTGGTGACCACACTCACCAAAAAGATGGCCGAGGCTCTCACCACTTATTTGTCCGAAGTGGGTCTGAAGGTACGCTATATCCATTCGGACGTGGATACTCTCGAACGCATCGAAATTATCCGTGATTTGCGTCTCGGGATTTTCGATGTGTTGGTGGGGATCAACCTCCTCCGTGAAGGACTCGACATTCCCGAATGCGCCCTGGTGGCCATTCTGGATGCGGATCGGGAAGGGTACCTGCGCTCAAAAACATCGCTGATCCAAACCATCGGCCGCGCAGCCCGTAATGTGGAGGGAAGGGCGATTTTATATGCCGACCGGATGACGGGCTCAATGACCTCGGCCATTGACGAGAACAACCGCCGTCGCGAGAAACAAGCTCTCTATAATGCGGCCCACGGCATCACCCCCGAAAGCATTAAAAAGAACATCACCAACATCATGGCCAGTGTGTATGAACGAGATCATGTCACCGTGGACGTGGATGAGACGTTGCTGCTGACGGGAAAAGCTCTGCAATCCCATATCAAAAAACTAGAGAAACAGATGCTAGAAGCGGCGTCTGACCTGGACTTTGAAATCGCTACCAAACTGCGGGACGAGATTCATCGATTAGAGAAGAGGGCGTTATAAAAGTCATCTTTTGTGAGGTTGATTTTATTCGATTTTTAAACTGGATTTATATTTTTAATCAATCAAACTGATAAGTACTTATGGGAGAAAAATTGAATGAAATCACTTATTTATGGCGCTGTGTTTTTTGTTTTGAGTGGATGGGGAGCAGGAGCTGACTTAGGGCCAGACATAGTTTCTGCACCGTCAAGCTCTAGCCTAAAAAGTCGCTCGCCTTACGTGATGAAAGTTGAGGCAGATCCTTTGGCTCTCGCTCGGGTTTTATGTTTGGATGGGGGTGGCCTGAGAGGCGTTTATGCCGCAGAAATCTTGTCCAGTCTAGAAACCGAGCTAAAAGAGGGGAAAAGAATCTGCGACTTTTTCCAAGGAGGCATCACGGGAACCTCCACAGGATCTTTGATTGCCTTGGCTCTTGTCGCCCCCAACCATTTCAACAAACGTACCAAAAAGATGGAGCCCGGTCCGTATTCTGCCAGTGACATTGTTTCATTTTATGAAGAGATGGCGGATGAAGTTTTTAAATGTTGGACACCCTCTCATTGCTGGACCAATGCAACCCATGGATATGATGAGGGCTGCCTCTCCAGCTTGAAGAAAACTCTCTGGAGTATAATGACTTGTTTTGGATGCTGTGCCTGTTGTAAAAATTGTGACGGATTTTGTGGGCCTAAATATGGTAACCATGCCCTGAAAATACTCCTTGAACGGTATTTTGGAGGTCTCACCCTGAAAGAGGCCTTAGTCCCCGTTCAAATTGTTTCATATGATGTTCTATTGAACCAACCAGTCTACTTTGATAGCTATAGACATACTAACATACGCTTTGTGGATGCAGCTCTTTGTTCTTCTGCAGCCCCCACTTATTTGCCAGGAGTTTCCATTGGTGATGGAAATGGAAGCCCTTTATACCAGTGCATAGATGGCGGTATTTTTGACAACAGTGCCTGTTTAGCAGCCTTGAGGTTTGGTCTTTTCCATACGCAAAAAACATTACAAGATTCTGGCTTTAGCCTTCATCTGACTGATTTTGTTTTGTTATCCATTGGAACAGGTCAAAGAATTATTGGATCTCGTTATAAAAAGTTGAAACATGCCAGCAAATTGACCTGGGCGTCTGAAGCCATTGAAATCAGCATCAATGGAACTTCTCAAGCAACCCACGCAAATCTAAGCGCCATTTATGAGGCAGCAGAATTGGAAGAGGAACCGCGTCAATATTTTAGAATTCAACCTATTTTGCCGGATACAGAAACCCAAATGGATGATTCTTCCATTATTCCACACTTAAGAGCTAGAGCAAGAGCAGATACGACAGGAGATTACTGCAATGCAGCTTTTAAAGAGTTTGTGAAGGAGCACGCAAGGCCCAGAAAGCCAAACGAGAGTACCAAGAAGGATATAGTAAGTTTCAGCGTAGTCTGAATTATAAATCAATCCCTACAGAAATGGCGCTGTTCTAGCCTAAGAATCTGGCTATAAAGAACTGGAATAGTTCCCATTGCCTCCAACTCGAAGTTTCTTTTAGCGTAGAGCTCCAACCTCTCTTGTCTATGTCTTAAGAGCTTAATTACTTTCCTTACTATGTCAGGACTTTTTACCAAGTCAGCGTCTAAATCTTCCCTCTCCAAAAGACGTGCAGTGTATCTCTGCTGCAACTCCTCGTCACTCCCCGCTGCATGCAAGGACAAACAGGTTATCAAGGCGGTTGCGCATATCCATGGAACGGCTTTCATGATGAATCTCCTTAAAAATTATAACCTCGTAATAATCTTCTGACACCATACGCCTTTTTCATCAAGGCGAAAATAGAAAAAAATTAAACGATTTTCGCTCTCTTAGCTCGTTCTTCCCCCTGATTCCACCCACCTAACCCGTTCTTTTTCTCCGAAGATCCACAAATTTATTGACGGGCGACTCGGGAACTGTAATATGGAGCCCATATTAAAGCCCCTGTGGTGGAACTGGTAGACGCGGTAGACTCAAAATCTACTATCCGCGAGGATGTGGGAGTTCGACTCTCCCCGGGGGCACCACCGAAAAGATGAATGAGTAAGGGATGAATAATGCCACCTCCTAAAACCTCTGCTGATCGCCATGTTTCTTATCATGTGGGGTTAAAAATTCTCCTCCGACGGCAAGATGAGTTTCTGTTTCTAAAATCCCCCTTTAGTGCCTGCTTTGATCTGCCCGGCGGCCGCATTGGGACAGAAGAAAAAATCACCCCCCTCAAAGATATTCTTCAGCGAGAAGTAAAAGAAGAGTTAGGGGGTACTCTCCACTATCAACTGGGCAAACCAGCCTTTCTCTTCAGGCGCTATTTCCCCACCCTTAAATTGAATGTTTTCTTGAGTGTCTATGAGGCTACCTATATTTCTGGCAACCTGCAACTCTCGTCAGAGCACACCAGCTATCATTGGATTAACCCCATCGAGTTTTTGTTGAAGGAAAACCATTTTCTCAGTAAAGAAGAATACTTGGGTTTTAAAACTTATTTTCAGCAAACTCTGAAAGACAAAGAGCCCCCTAAGACATCCTCAATGCTTCCGCAAACTGGTTTGGTGTCCTAATTATTTCTCCTTATCGTCACTCTCGAGAAAATTCCTTCAAAGGGTTCGCCTGGGTCTCAAACGAGAGAAGATTCCACGGTCCTGTCGAGCCTCTGAATGACGAGAAGAAGGGTTATTCCTCTGAATGATGAACGAAAGGGAAAATATCCTTTTCCTCTATTCTTCTCCTGATTCTTCTGACTCACTCCATTTGTCTTCTTCGGGGGGGCGTCCTGAGGCTCCAGAAAATGTTAAGGTTTTGAACTTCTCTTGTAGGGCTGCCGCAATCGAGCCTTTATCAGCAGTGGGTTTCTGTTGCTGAATGGGCTCACCTTTTTCATCAAAAGCTGAACCAGACCGCCGTCTTTCTAGTCGTCTTACTAGCTCTTCTTGGACACCTCCCGGTTGGCTGGCTGGGCGTCGTTGAGGAGGAAGAGTCCTTCTGGCAGAAGCAGCGCTAGTAGGCGCTGTAGCGGCAGCAGGGCGGCGACCTTCCAAAAATCCAGGCATGGGTGGTGGCGGAGGCGGGGGTGCTAAAGGTCTTAGAAGTCTTGGGGCTGCCGCTTCTGCGCGGGGACTTTCGGCGCGGCGAGCAGGTGAAGAGGGAGAAGGACGACGAGCCGTCCTTGCCGGTGGACTTTCCGCGCGGGCAGACGAAGAGGATTCAGAAGAGTCAGACGAGGAAGATCTTCTGTGATGCTTCTTTCTCTGATGAGTTAAGTAAGGCGTTAATTCTTCCTCCTCATCAGAGGATAAGTGACTGGTCTCTTTCAGATGTTGTGTCAAAGAACTGAGCCGAGACGTACGTTTTGAAAAGGCACGAAAGCCGGGATTACGTTTTTCTTCATCCAATCTTTCTTGTTGACGGACAAGACGGCGCGCTTTTCTGGCCAATCTTCTTTGTTTGTCACGGTATTCCCTATTTTCAGCATAAAGGGCTCTTTGTGCCCGAGCGTCCTCCTCTTCCATTTTTCCGATATTTTCAGGAGATACGTTCTCAAAATCTCCTTCTGAAGAAGATCTTTCTGCAGGAGCACCGGATGAAAAGACAGGGCTCCAAAGACCCAGAAGACAGATAAAAATTTTGATTTGGTTTTTCATTGAACTGAACCCCTGTTTATACCTCAAAGTATTCGAGAATTTCTCCTCTTTGTAAAGACAAAAGTGGCAGGGCAACCCCTAAACCCGAACGCCTGACACCCTCAGCTGTTCGCGTAACATATCAACAAGGGCCGGTAAATCCTCCTCTTTTCGCGCTTCACAGCGACACACCAACCTATCTTCCGTATTGGAGGCTCGGACCAACCACCAGCCTTTTGGGGATCTGACCCTCACACCATCCAAGTCCGACACGTCGAGGAAGGACTCTTCGGCAATTTCAGCTAAGCGTTCTTTGATCTCGTTGACCACGTCGAACTTTCGGTCATCAGCGCAGGGGATCCGCATTTCTGGCGTTGCCGCATAAGAGGGGAGGGGAATCATGGCCAAAGCCAGAGAGTAATCAAAGGCTTCAACCATATTTAACAAACGAATGGCGGCATAAAGTGCATCATCAAATCCATAATAATGGTCGGCAAAAAAGAAATGGCCGCTCATTTCCCCCGCGAGCAAAGCACCTGTTTCTTTCATTTTTTGTTTGATTAAAGAGTGCCCTGTTTTACATAGAAGAGGCTTCCCCCCCTGCGCGCGGATATCCTCGAACACGGCGTCACTGGTTTGCACACCAGAAATAATAGTCGCCCCAAAGTGGGTTTTCAATAAATCTCGGGCAAAAAGCATCAGGAGAGCCTCTGGCCCCACAATATCACCCTGATTGTCAATGACACCTAACCGATCCCCATCTCCATCAAAGGCAATCCCTAGATCCGCTTTTTGTTCCAATAATGTTCTCTTTATGTCTCTTAATGTATACTCATCTGCGGGATTGGGATGATGGTGGGGAAAGGTACCATCAATGGTGCCGTAAAGCACCGTATGCTGGCCAGGGAGTTTCTTAACCAATCTCTCTAAAATTTCCCCGGTGGCGCCATTTCCAGCATCCCACACCACTTTCAATGGCTTTTTAGGCTTATAATCTTCTAAGAGTCGCTGAATATACGCTTCTATTAAATCCACGTCTTTCACTGCCCCTGGCGAGGCACTGGGCTGAATAAGCTGCGTTAAGTTTTGAAAGCTTCGAATCTCATGCCCAAAAACAGGTCGATCCCGAAGCGTCATTTTAAACCCATTATACCAAGCCGGATTATGGGAGCCTGTAATCATAATCCCCCCATCCGCTTGGAGAGCCTGAATTGCATAATAAAGAAGAGGGGTAGGACCCACACCAATGCGAATCACATTGACCCCAGCTTCTTGAAGCCCCTGAACCAAAAAAGATTCTAAAACGGGAGAACTTAATCGCCCATCCCGGCACACCACCACGGTTTTATCATATTTCGACCCCAAAAAATGGGAAAAACACTGACCAATCGCCCAGGCATCCTCATTGCGCAACACCTCTTCATAATGGCCACGAATATCGTATTCTCTGAGGAGGGAGGGGTGAAAGTGATGCGTAGAGAGACTCATGATTTTTCAACTGGCACCACAGCTTGGCGACCAATGGAGTGATAGACAAATCCTGCTTTTTCGATGTCATCGGGGCGATAAATATTTCGCAAATCCACAATCAAGGGCACCCGCATTCTTTTTTTAACCTCTTCCAAATTCAGATACCGGAACTCATTCCATTCCGTCAGCACCACTAAAATATGGGCGTCGTTCAACGTTTCGTACGCATTAACCTTCCACTTTACATGAGAGAGCATATCTGCTGCATTCTTCATACCTGCGGGGTCATAAGCCGCAATACTCGCCCCCATCTTTTGGAGAGCTGGGATAATGGTTAGACTCGGACTGTCGCGCATGTCATCCGTATCCGGTTTGAAGGTCACCCCTAAAATGGCAATCTTCTTGTTCTTTAAGCTCCCCCCAACCGCTTCTTTTATCTTTTCAGCCATGGACTGTTTGCGCTCTTCATTCGCTTTGATTACCGTCTCAATGATGGTGAGGGGGGCTCCATACTCCCGTGCTGTCCATGCCATAGCAAGAGTATCTTTGGGAAAACAAGACCCTCCATATCCAGGGCCAGGGTTCAGGAATCTTTTCCCAATACGTTGATCAAGCCCAATCCCTTTGGCCACATCATAAATATCAGCACCACACGCTTCGCACAAATCCGCCACCTGATTGATGAAGGTTATTTTGGTCGCAAGGAAACTATTGGCGGCATATTTAATCAGCTCGGAGGATTCGGGCGATGTAAAAATAAGAGGAGTCCCCAGGAGGAAAAAAGGATTATAAAGCTTGCGCATCACTGTTTCCGCCCGCAAGGTCCGAGCGCCCACCACCACCCGATCCGGATTCATGAAATCCTCGATAGCCGAACCTTCCCGTAAAAATTCAGGGTTAGACACCACATCGAAATCAGCTTGAGGATTGATTTTTTTAATATGATCTTGCAGCTTCTTTGCCGTATCCACCGGCACGGTGGATTTGGTCACCACTACCGTGTAATCCTTCATGGTCAAAGCAATATCTTTGGCTGCGTCAAACACATACTTCAGATCAGCCTGTCCATCCGTTTCAGAAGGGGGGGTTCCCACCGCGATAAAGACCACACTACAATGGGGAACGATTTCTTTGATGTTAGAAGAAAACTTAAGACGGCCTGCCTTTGTGTTTTTTTTAACCAGATCTTCAAGGCCTGGCTCATAAATTGGGATGATTCCCTTTTCCAAGGCTTCTATTTTAGACCGGTCAATATCCACACAAGTCACGTCAAACCCTAGCTCTGCAAAACAGGTGCCCGTGACTAGCCCCACATACCCCGTTCCAATCATACAAATTTTCATGAACGCGCCATTAATTCCTGCAACATTTTTAATGTACTCTCCCGCATATCTTTTCTATTGAGTGCAAAGGCAATGTTCGCTTCAAGCAATCCTGTTTTTGATCCGCAGTCAAACCGACTTCCTTCAAATTTTAACCCAAAGAAGGATTGAGTTTTCAATAGGTTTGAAAGAGCATCCGTTAATTGGATTTCCCCATTTTTGCCTGTTTTTACAGATTCAAGCTCTTGGAAAATTTCTGGATGCAACAGATAGCGCCCAATCACTGCAAGGTTAGAGGGAGAGTGGGCAGGCTCCGGCTTTTCCACAAACCCATTGATAGTTAAAAGATTTCCCGTGGTGCTTGCCACTTTAACCATGCCATAATGAACACACTCTTCAGGATCAACTTCCATGAGAGCGACCATATTCGAGGGACTTTTGTCATAAACCTCGAGCATTTGTTTCAAGCAGGGTTTTTTAGAAAGAAACAAGTCATCCGCCAATAAAATAGCAAAAGGTTCATCTTTAATAAGGTTTCGCGCACACCAAACGGCATGTCCCAACCCCAGCGGATCTTGCTGCCGCGTATAGACCACCTTTCCAGGATCAAGCACCACGCTATTGACCACTTCTAAATCCCCCTTATTTCCTCGTTTCATGAGGGTTGCATTGAGTTCATAGGAGTAATCAAAGAAATCTTCCAGAGCACTTTTGCCGCGTCCCGTCACGAAAATAAATTCCTCAATCCCCGCGGCTTTCGCTTCTTCCACGGCATATTGAATCACGGGTCGATCTATGACCGTCAGCATTTCTTTGGGAATAGATTTCGTCGCGGGCAGGAAGCGGGTTCCGAGTCCGGCGGCTGGAAAGACAGCCTTACGAATTTTAGGGCGAATTTTTTGTACAGTCATTGTGTCATCATCCTTGCGTACCCCTATCCTACACAAAAGAGAGCAGAGAGGAAAGCCGAAGTGAGGCCTTGATTTAAAAAATCAAAAAGGCAGCCGAGATCACAACCCCTGACACCAACAGCATAATCACGCAATACCCCATGATATCCCGCAGCTTTAGGCCAGCAATAGCCAGAACGGGCAGAGCCCAAAAGGGTTGGATCATGTGGGTCCAAGCGTCTCCCCACGCCACCGCCATACAAGCCTTTGGAATGCTGGTGCCCAAGGCTTTGGCCGCTTCAATCACAATGGGTGCTTCGATGACCCACAATCCCCCTCCAGAGGGCACAAAGAGGGTGAGAAATCCCGCCACATAAAAGCTGATGATATCAAACGTTTCCGGCGTTGCCGCTTTGGCAAAAAACTGCGCAATCACACTCGCCAGGTTAGACCCCTTTAAAATACCCGTAATCCCCGCATAAAAGGGAAATTGAAGCAAAATAGGACCGACGCGTTTCGCCGCATCGTTCACCGCCCCCAAAAAGACACGGATATTTTTGTGCAAAAAGAGCGCCAAGAACAAAAGAAGGAAACAGACATTATTCAGCTCGAGCGAAAAGGTCCCATGGGCAATCTTAATCCCCACATAGAGAAGACCAATACCTCCCGCAATCAAGCCGATGGAACGACTTAATTCTAATTTTTCCGCCGGACCTCGATGCTCGATCTCGTCAGGATCGGCAATAAAATCTTCCTCGTCTGTGATTTTATACTTGGTTTTTTGCATCCCTTCCGATCGGCTGACATACCAATTTACCGTGGGCATCAAGATTAATAAAGTCCAGGATAAAAAGAGATTCAAAGGCGACAAAAGTGTGTCTTGAATGGGGATCAATCCCCCGATTAAGGCCTCACTAAAGTTTCCCGGAGTCGCCACGATCAGAGGAATGGAGGCCGAGAGTCCACCGTGAAACAACAAAAACCCTCCGTACGCACTGGCCACCATGAGCCGAAAGTTGGCCTGAGGTACCACCTTAATGATTTCCCGGCAGAGTAAACTCGCAATCACGAGACCGAATCCCCAATTAACAAGACATCCCGCACAAGAAATGAGGGAGACCACAAAGACAGCCTGGTGAGGAGAAGAGATTTTTTTGGCCACTTTTTTCAACAGGGAGCTCACAATGGGGGTGGTAGCCAGAATGTACCCTCCCACAAAAACCATGGCCATCTGCATGGTAAAGGGCATCAAGGACCAAAACCCATCCCCCCAGTAAACTAGCATATTCCCCATAGAACTGGGGGTTAAAGTGTATCCTAAACCAAAGACGACCGCCGAGAGAAACAAGGCCAAGATAAAAGGGTCTGGCGTATATTTCCTCATAAGATTATCAAAAAAAGAAGCAACGGTTTTAATCATGAAAGTCCCTCAATAAATTATTTTGAGCATCCTGGCATAAATATTTTTAAAATTCAATCTCCTCTCGAAATCAAGAATATGATACAACCGTAAAAGATAAACTTTGGAAAGTTGACAGCATGCATATAGTCACAGGCGGTGCCGGTTTTATTGGCTCGAATATCCTGAAAGCATTGGAAGACAAAGGATGCAAAGATACCGTTGTCTGTGATGTCTTGGGAACAGATAATAAGTGGCGCAATATTTCTAAAAGAGAACTCGGCACCATTATCCTGCCCCACGAACTTTTTCCTTTTCTGGCTCAAAACGCTAGCCGAATTGACACCATTTTCCATATGGGTGCCCTCTCCACCACCACAGAAAAAGATGCTGACGCCATTATTGCCAACAATCTCCGGCTGTCCCAATCCTTATGGTCGTGGTGTGGAACCCATAAAAAAAGATTGATCTACGCCTCCTCGGCGGCCACGTACGGGGCGGGGGAGGCCGGCTTTGTGGATGGAGAAACTCCCGCATTTCTAGCCAAGCTGCACCCCATGAATGCGTATGGGTGGAGCAAAGACTTGTTTGATCGATGGATGGCACGTCTTTCCACCTCAGAGGTTGAGAAACCCAAGCAATGTGTGGGCCTCAAGTTTTTTAACGTTTATGGACCCAATGAATATCACAAAGGAGGTCAAAGAAGTGTGGTCTCCCAAGCTTTTGACACCATTCAAAAAGGAGACCCTGTCAAACTTTTTAAGTCAAATTCCCCCAAATATAAAGATGGAGGCCAATTGCGCGACTTTATTTATGTGAAAGACTGTGTGAATGCCATGATGTGGTTTTACGAAAATCCGCAGTTAAATGGGCTCTATAATATAGGTACGGGCAAGGCGCGCTCCTTTGATGATCTGGTGAAAGCGGTTTATGCGGCGCTCACCAAAAAGCCCAAGATTGAGTATGTAGAGATGCCCGATGCATTGAAAAAGACGTATCAGAACTTTACGGAATCAGACCAAACCAAGTTATCAGCGGCGGGCTTTACGCCGTCATACAGTTTGGAAGAGGGGGTTAAAGACTACGTGCAGTCTTTCCTCATGAAAGAAGACCCGTATCTTTAAGGAATACGAGTCTTCTATAAGTAAGTTTCCTTGTTTATCTTTTTTGAAAAATTAACTTTGCGGTATTCTCGTTCATTGGAACAATCTCATGCAAAGTATACCCTTTGTCATAGAAAGCAGAACCTACAAAACCTGTTTCTGTAGGATCCCTAGGTTCTGTTAGGATTTCAACCAATCCACCCGGGATCAAATGTGTGTCCACATTATCTACAAAGGCTCTGATTCGGTCTTCTGGAAGTCTGATTTCATTGTTATCAAACGTTCGTGTGTGCTCTTTAATGACATGAAACTGGTGACCTCCAAGGCCCGCCCAAAAATCTGGATCAAGAACATCAGCCCGAACCATGGCATGGGAGGAGGGGTCATACCCTTTCGTTGCTCCCTCTATTGGCAACGCAACGGTTAATTCCCCTACGTGTGCATCTCCACATGTTAAGCAATTATTTATCGCGCTTGGGAGAAGCCTGGTTTCTCTGAAGGCGCTGAGCGCATCATGGTCAGGCTGATGCCAAACCGTGGATCCACATCCAAGTGTTAGGATGTGGGGATGCCTAAGAAAAGACAAAGCCTGGCGTGTTGCCACTCTTGCATTATATGTCCAACCAGCAAGATCATCTGGGATGATCGTGTCGATAAGACGAGAGTCTTTCATTGTTTTCCAAAAGGCCAAAGTTTCGGGCGTTCTTCCTTCTGCAGGAAACAAAATCTGTGTATCAATGAAATGACGCAGGAGAGAGTTATTTTCAGGCCCGACTTCACGCAAGGCATCATTATAGCGCTTTGTTGTTTTATCAAGTGTTTCTCTGTAGGATGACAAGAAAGCCTCACGTGTGGCTGGTTCTGTCTTGAACAACGCCTGTGAAGACAGGAGGTACCCAATATAGTCCTCAACAGATCCTGCAAATTCTGAAAATACTGTACAAGGAGTGTACAGCACAGACCTTTGTTGCTTTCCTTCCTCTGTTTCCAAGTCAAGTGTTTCTATATAGTGTGTGCGAATCTGAACATAAGTTTCCCGCGCCAAATATTTTTTAAACAAGGGATAGGATTCATTTTCCTCTAAGCGGGTTAGAAGGAGATGGGGGAGGATATTTTCTCTAAATTCTTTTACAGCTGGTGATTCGGGTAAATCATAAACAGTTTGAGACAAGGCACCGATAGTGTCTTCAGAAATTCTGGGGAAATAATGCCCTTTAGAGACATAGTCAGCTTCCTCAATGACACTCCCTGCCGTTGCCGAAAAAGAAGTTTCAACAGAGAAAAAACTGAACATTCCCGCGATCAAAAAAATAATTTTTTTCATTTTTTCATATCCTTTATATATATTTAAATACAACGAACTTTTCAATTATGCCTTCCTAAGTTCTATATAAGTATTTATTGTAAAAAAACAAGTACCTTCTTGATCTTAATGAAAAAATAATTCACAGCCTGAAAAATATCCCTAATTTTTTGATGTATTTTATCAAAAATGTATACAAAATTTGCGGGAAGCTATTGACCACAATCGCATAGCACGGTAACTTGTTTGAAAATACGTTTTATATATTAACATGAATGGTAGGGAGTTATTTCCGATGAAGAACGAAACCGTTACTCGCGCACAGATTAGTGATGCTTTGAGAAAGAGGCTTGGACTCACAAGATCTCAGTCTCTTAATTCCATTGATTGTGTCTTAGATGAAATCACAGAAGTTTTAAAAGAAGATGAAGAAGTAAAATTACCGTTGTTTGGGGTTTTCTTCTCACGCCAGAAAAAAGAACGGATTGGTCGCAATCCCAAAACGCTTGAAGAAGCAAAAATCTCTGCTCGTCGTGTGACTGGCTTCCGCCTTTCTCGCCTGATGAAAGACCGCGTTGATATGTCCATTAAAAAAAGAAACACCCAGCAGTACAAATAATCTTTTGTCCTGGAAAGTTTTTTGTGTATAGTTCCTCGGAAGTCGGAGCGTAGCGCAGCCCGGTAGCGCGCTACACTGGGGGTGTAGAGGTCGTGGGTTCAAATCCCGCCGTTCCGACCATTCGTCTGAAGGAAACTGTCGTGTTCTACCTTGTATATACCACCGTCCCCGATGAAAAATCTGGTGAGAAAATTGCCAAACATCTGCTAAATAACAAACTCATTGCTTGTGCAAACCTTACACCCGCTAGCAAATCTTTTTACGTCTGGGAAGGCAATTTAAAAAACGAAACCGAGCACCTCTTATTTTTAAAAACAACCCCAGACAAAATGAAAACAGTAGAAGAAGAAATTTCAAAAGTACATCCTTACGAATGTCCATGTATTCTCTCCTGGAAATCAATTCAAGTTCACCCTCCTTTCTTAGAGTGGGCTATTCAGTCCATGGCGTAGGTATTTTTATACCGCTCTCTTTTTCTTAAATTATCTCTTGCTTTTTAGCCTTAAATGATCTAAAAATCCCTGTACTTACTAATAAATGGATACGATAAATGAAAACATTCTCACTGAAACAATCCGAGATCCAGAAAGACTGGCACCTCATCGATGCGTCTGGTCTGGTTGTTGGACGTCTTGCCTGTATTATCGCTAATCGGTTGCGCGGCAAGCATAAACCTGAATTCACCCCCCATATGGACTGTGGCGACAACATCGTGGTGATCAATGCCGATAAGGTTGTGTTCACCGGCAAGAAGTTGACTGACAAAGTCTTCTATTGGCATACAGGTCATCCAGGCGGGATCAAAGAGCGGACCATGGACAAGATCCTGGATGGCAAGTATCCTGAACGCGTCCTGATTAAGGCCGTGGAACGCATGATTGCGCGTGGGCCCCTAGCGCGCGCTCAAATGAAAAATTTGCACGTCTATGCTGGATCTACCCATCCGCATGAGGCTCAGCAACCACAAACCTTGGACGTTGCTTCCATGAACAGAAAAAATAAGAGGACTTAACGAATGGCAGTTATCATAAAAAAGACAGCAGAACTAAAGGCCACCGTCGCAAAGCCTGCAAAGACCTTAAAAACTTATGCCACCGGCCGTCGGAAAGACGCCGTTGCCCGCGTTTGGATTAAACCAGGCTCTGGAAAAGTATCGGTAAACAATCGGGATTGGGAGTCTTATTTTGCTCGCCCCGCTTTACGAATGATTATCAATCAGCCCTTCTCCGTTGCCCAACGCGCTGGCCAATACGACATTATCTGCACCATCATGGGGGGCGGATTGTCTGGTCAAGCCGGGGCCTTGCGTCACGGTATCAGCCGGGCCTTGGCAAGCTACGAACCTGATCTACACTCTTTGTTGAAGTCCAATGGATTTCTGACGCGAGACAGTCGTGTGGTGGAACGTAAAAAATACGGTCGCGCCAAAGCACGTCGTCGTTTCCAATTCTCGAAGCGTTAATTTTATGATAGGCTACCCCTGGATCCTCTATTTGGGGTGCCCTTAAAATTAAGAAGCCTTTTTTTTATTTCATATGACACGGAGAAACCCAGATGAATGGATTTAAAATAATAGTCTTAGGAGCAATCGTCACACTGAGCCTTGGTCACGCCGCCATGGAGGAGGATTCTTCAGCCGCAACGTGCGACGGGGAAAAAACTCCAACAAGACACGTTGAATCCTCCGCAGGAGACTCTGCCCCTCAAACAGAATCGAAAAAATATTACCCGGATATGGTACAGTATTTTCTCAAATCAGATAGTTGAATGTGCATTAGAAAATTGCTCTTCCTTTTTGCCTATATTGGGTATAAATTAATTTAAGCTATAATTTTTAGAGTATTCCATGTCTATTATTTCAAGATTTTTTCGTTTTATGTCTTCCGATATGGCCATTGACTTGGGCACCGCCAACACCCTTGTCTATGTCAAAGGAAAAGGCGTTGTTCTCGATGAACCGTCCGTGGTGGCCGTTTCCACAATCGGGGGTAAAAAACAAGTTTTAGCCGTGGGTGAAGAAGCCAAAATGATGGTGGGTAGAACGCCCGGGCACATCCAAGCTATCCGACCTTTGCAAGACGGCGTGATCGCCGATTTTGATGTGGCGGAAGAAATGATTAAACATTTTATTCGCAAAATTCACAATCGTATCATGCTTGCCCGTCCTCAAATTATTATTTGTGTTCCCTCTGGCTCCACAGCCGTTGAACGCCGGGCTATCCAAGAATCCGCTGAAAGTGCCGGGGCTCGCTCTGTGTTTCTCATCGAAGAAAGCATGGCCGCTGCCATTGGCTCTGGCCTGCCTGTCACTGAACCAACGGGTTCCATGGTAGTCGATATCGGCGGAGGCACCACCGAAGTTGCCATCATCTCTCTCGGCGGCATTGTTTACGCCAAGTCAATCCGCGTAGGCGGAGACAAAATGGACCAAGCCATCATCTCGTATGTGCGGCGCAACTATAATCTTTTGATCGGGGAATCCAGCGCTGAACGCATTAAAAAAGAAATCGGATCCGCCTCGTTAAAGCCCTCTCAAGAAAAAGAAATGAAAGTCAAAGGCCGAGATCTGATGAATGGTATCCCTAAAGAAATCACGATCCGCTCAAAAGATGTGGCAGAAAGTTTAGCAGAACCTGTGGCGGCCATTGTGGATGCCGTCAGAATGGCCCTTGAAAATACTCCTCCAGAATTATCTTCTGATATTGTTGATAAGGGCATTATGCTCACGGGCGGAGGCGCTTTGCTGAGAGATTTAGATAAAGTTTTAAGAAAAGAAACACACTTACCTGTATCTGTGGCCGAAGATCCGCTCTCTTGCGTTGTCTTAGGCACGGGATATGCCTTAGAGCATATGGACGTATTAAAGGATGTGTTGGTTTCAGAGGTATAATCCGCGCACTAACCTAGAGGAGGGGGCCTCTTGAGCTTAGACAAAAATGGAGCATCCAAATTTTATGTTAGAAAACCGTTTTTAAAACAGGTTAATTCTACTTTTCATGCGTATCGCCAGCTGATTCTATTTTTATTTCTATGCTTTGTAGCTCTTTTTATCCTGATCATTTCTATTTCAAGCCATGTTTTTGCCCAAAAAACGCGTCTCTTTTTAATGGAGATGATGCATCCCATCGCAAAGCTGTCAAATGCCCCTTCTGAAGGGATAAAAGACGCCAGAGAAAAAGTGGGGGACTGGATTTTCGCGTATGACCACTTACAAGCCCTCAAAAAAGAAAATCAGCAATTAAAGGATCGGGAAGCTTATTACCAAACCCTTAAAGCTGAGAATGCAGAGCTTCGCCAGATTTTGCATGTGGTTAAGAGCCATGAACGTCAATTTAAAACAGTCCCCGTCATTTCTTATCCAGGGAAACCTTTTGTAAAAAGTATTCTGCTCGAAGCTGGACAACAGCAAGGAATTGAGCCTCAAAAAGCGCTCATTACCAGTGATGGCCTTGTGGGACGCACCATTGAGTCTTCCCCCACCTTAACCCGGGGTCTTTTAATCACGGACTTAAACTCGCACATTCCCGTTATTGTGAAACCCTCGAATCACCACGCCATTTTAATCGGAGACAATACAGACAAACCTCTTCTAAAATACTTGCCCTACAATGTGGAGTTGAAGAAAGGGGACACAGTGGAAACCTCTGGGAAAGGGGGTGTGTTCCCCTCGGGCATCCCCGTGGGTGTGGTGGATTCCTTTTCTGACGGTGAAGCCACCGTAAAACCTTATGCGAATTTAGATTCCTTATCTTTTGTTCACGTCCTTAGCTATAAACTTGGGGAATTTTCTTCAAAGGTTGAATAGCCATGATTATTTTTTCGGACGTCGCAAAAAATGTCTTTTTTATAAAGCTCAAAATTATTGGATCTCTTTTAATTGCGGCCTGTATTGATCAGTTTAATTTTTTTCATTTGGTGCCCCTCCAACCTAATTTTTTCTTTTTAACTCTCTATTTTTGGTGTTTCTTTTTTAACCACTATTTATCCTTTACGCTGGTTTTCCTTTTTGGACTTTTGGTTGACCTCATGGGAGGGTCCTTTCTAGGTGAAAACACGCTAACCTTTATTCTGCTCTATGGATCGATCTCCTTTTATCAAGAGCATTATTCAAAAGATCCGGATCTCGAGTGGAACATTCTCTCCGTCGCCGTGGGGTCACTGACCATCTTTCAAATTCTTATGCTTTCCCTTATTCATCAACGTTTTGTGTTCTCCTGGAGACACTTAGTGGAAAATGGCCTTATGTTTGTCTTCTACCCGTGCATAAAATATGGTCTTCATTGGTTGATGAAAGAAAGAAGGTCCTCATGATTCCTCATGGCCAATCTTCTTTTTTTCAGCGACTTACGTACATTGGATGGTTTCAAGTTTTTGTGGTGTTTGTCATCGTTATTCGCCTTTTCATTTTACAGGTTTTATACTCTGACGAATACAAAACATTAGCGGAAGAAAATCGTACCCGCATTCGGGTAAACTTTGCACCGCGCGGGTATATTCTAGATCGATGGGGAGATCCCATTGTGAAGAATATAAAAAGCTATAACGCTTTGATTGTGCCTCAAGAATGCGGAGACCTTTCCAAGGCTTTAGAGACCATGACTTCCATTCTGAACCTCAGTTCGGAAGAAAAAAATGCCATTCTTAAAAAAGCAAAAATCCAGCCCCGATTCATTCCTTTATCCCTTAAAACCAATCTCAACTGGGATCAAGTGGCCAAGCTTGAACTACATAATACCGAATTCCCGGGCATTTATACGGAAGAAGGTCGGGCGCGAGATTATCTTTTGAATGACCATGCGTCTCACGTGATTGGGTACATTTCCTCCCCGAGCCGTAAGGAAGCGGAAAAAAATAAGCTCTTTATGATGCCTGGGGCCAAAATTGGCAAGAATGGCATCGAGGGGTATTACGAACAAGAAATTCGGGGAGAAATTGGTCAACGGTCCATAGAAGTTAATGCAAGAGGTCGCATCATCCGCGAACTCAAAAACACTGCCCCAAAGTCAGGCAACAACTTTTATTTAACCCTTGACAAAGAACTCCAAGATTATGTAAGCAATCTGCTCGCCCCTTACAAAAGTGCCGCCGCCATTGTTTTAGATGTGCATACAGGGGAAGTTTTATCCATGGTCTCTTCCCCCGGATATACACCATCTTTGTTCTTTAATGGCATTGCCCACGAACCGTGGAAACAATTGGTTAACAGCCCCTATGCCCCCATGATCAACAAAGTTATCTCCGGTCAGTATAGCCCGGGTTCTGCCTTCAAAGTAGTGATTGCTTTGGCCATTCTCGAAGCAGGTATTAGCCCTGAAGAAAAAATTTCTTGCCCTGGCTTTATGATGTTGGGCAAGCATCGGTTCCACTGTTGGCAACATCACGGGCATGGAGCGGTTAATCTCGCCCAGGCTCTGGCCCAATCTTGTGACGTGTATTTTTATCAAATGATGCGACGTCTCAAAATAGAAAATGTTTTGAAAATTGCCCAAAAACTAGGTGTTCATCAAAAAACGGGTATTGACTTAGAGGGAGAGCAAGAAGGATTTATTGCCACCCCTGAATGGAAAAGAAAAGTCAAAAAAGAACCCTGGTATGCGGGAGACTCCGTTCTAACCGCCATCGGGCAAGGATATGTATTGATGACCCCCCTTCAAATGGTTACCATGATGGCTCAACTGGCCAATGGAGGGTATAAAATTCGTCCCCATCTTAAATTGCAGAAACCAGAGGCTGAGGCGTCGGGAAAAGAGTCGCTTGATCTTAACCCTAATCACATTCAATTTGTGTTGAATGGCCTCTCTGAGGGGGTAAATGACCCCAAAGGCACGTCATATAGAGCCCGCATCACGGAAGAAAAATATAAAATGGGAGGTAAAACGTCCACCGCCCAAGTCCGACGCATCAGTATGCAAGAACGGCTGGAGGGTGTCAGACAATCCAGTGCCCTTCCTTGGCACTTACGGGATACGGCTGAATTCATTGGGTATGCCCCCGTCGATAACCCCCGTTATGCCGTTGCTGTGATTGGGGAGCACGAAGGGTGGGGAAGTGTGTTTGGGGCTCCTAAAGCACGAGACATCTTATATAAAACACAGCAGATTATGGACCGCAAAGAACTCCTCAAACAGGAGACCTCTCCCCTGACACCTAAAACAGGAAGCCCTCATGTACAGTGATTTTTTATCCCCGGTGGATCGTCTCCGAAGCCTAAACTTACCCGTGATTGCTCTTATTACACTCTTAGCCATCATTGGATTCTTGATGCAGTACTCAGCGGGAGGGGGGTCTCTTCTGCCCTGGGCTCTGCCGCAGATTGTTCGTTTTATGGTGGGGTTTGGGCTCATGCTTTTTATTGCCAGCACAGATTTGGAATGGTGGTTTAAAAAAGCCTATTTTATTTATGGCATAACGTTTGCTCTTCTCCTTTTAGTAGAAGCCGCCGGCATGGTGGGGAAGGGGGCTCAGAGTTGGCTGGATTTATATTTCTTTAAACTGCAGCCCTCCGAGTTCCTCAAAGTATCTCTCGTGCTTGCTGTTGCGGCGTATTTTCATCGCTATTCATCGGATGACATTTACAAACCTTCCCAATTGATTTTGCCCCTCTTAATGATTCTGTTACCCACAGCCTTGGTTTTGAAGCAGCCAGATCTGGGAACGGCCCTGCTTATCGCAATGATTGGATTTTCCTTATTTTTTGCCGCAGGTGCCCACATTTATTATTTTGCCGGGTTGTCCATTCTATTTTTAGCGGCCATTCCCTTTGCTTGGAATTTTTTGTTGAAATTTCACCAAAAAAATAGAATTTTAACGTTTCTCAGTCCTGAAAAAGACCCTCACGGCACAGGGTATCATATTCTACAATCAAAGATTGCCATTGGTTCGGGAGGCCTTTTTGGCAAAGGATACTTTCATGGCACACAAGGATACCTTAACTTCCTGCCCGAAAAACAAACGGATTTTATTTTTACACTTTTTTCAGAAGAGTTTGGCCTGTTTGGATCACTTTCACTTCTGTTCCTTTATGCCTTGCTGATTGTTCAATGCTATAAGATTATCTTAAAAAATCGCAGTAAGTTTGGACAGCTGGTTAGTCTTGGTATCATGATGACCATCTTTATTTATGTAAGCATTAATATCGCCATGGTCATGGGGTTGGTGCCCGTGGTGGGGGTTCCCCTTCCCATGGTGTCTTATGGAGGGTCCTCCATGATTACCATCATGATTGGGTTTGGGCTTTTGCTGAATACGGACGTGAACCACAAGACAAAGGTATCGAAGTATTAAAATTCCCAGGACGGAGTTCTCTGATAAGGATAGCCCCAAATTCTGAGAATGATTTTCAAAAGCCTAAAATAACTTCTGTCCTTTGGGCACAGCAGGCTCTGCTGTCACCAGACACACGGCTCCTGTTTCATCAGCGAACCCCACCAACAAGAACTCGGACATAAAGCCCGCAATGTTCCGAGGAGCCAGGTTAATGCATCCCACCACGAGACGACCCATGAGGCTCTCTGGCGTATAATGGACAGTCACTTGGGCAGAGGTTTGTTTGATGCCGATGGCCGGCCCAAAATCCACCCATACTTTATAGGCAGGCTTTTTGGCTCGTGGAAAATCTTCCACTTTTATCACCACACCAGACCGTAATTCAACTTTTTCGAACTCTTCACAACTAATGATATTCATTGTTTTTCCTTAAAATTTGTTTGATGTCACTCCCTCGACCATTTCCCGTCACTTCATGTCATTTCCGCGAAGGCGGGAATCCAGTTCTTCTCTTTACAATTTTCTTGACTGAATCATTTCCTGGGCCCCCGCCTGCGCGGGGGTGGCAGGAAGGAAATACGGGGGTGTCAAGAGTGAAAACCAGAGGAGGCCAGTTTTTTACTTTTCTTGGCCATCCTTTGAACACTTTCATAGAGAGGGTTTTGAATAATCTCCTCTAAAGGCACCCACGCCAACGCCAAGGATTCTCGCGGATTTATCTTTAAAGCAGCATCGGAAGGAGCCTGCAACAGAAAACGAATATCATAATGAAAATGTTCTGGCACGGACTGCCGCGCGAGGATGAGGTGCACATCCACATCAAAGATGTCATTGGATAAGACTTTAAGCGCCAGAATGCCAGACTCTTCCTGGGCCTCCCGCAAAGCCACATTTAGAATGTGACTATCTCCCTCTGCATGCCCTCCCAGCTGCAGCCATAGTCCCAGCTTGCGATGATGCACCAATAAGGCCGCTTCCATGGTTTCATTCACGATCCACGCAGAGCCTGTGACATGGCCGGAAAGATGAGATCGACAAAAACAATCCTCATTTTGATCTACGAATGTTCTGATTCTGTTTGTGGCTTCCAGCTGGAGAGGATCATTTTGACAATGCTGTCCATACCTGGTGAGCTTTGCCCGCAGCCACTCTCGGCTTTCGATCATGTAGGATCCTTAAGCGTACTTTTCAGCATCCATATGGTTTTTTGATGCTGCTCAATCTGCCCCAGCAAAATATCTGCCGTGCCCACATCTGTCATTTTTTCCGCCACCTTCATGGTTTTCTGCATAGAGTCAATCAAGATATCATACCCGCTCAGCAAAATTTTAATCATTTTTTCGGAGGGAATTCCGAGTTCCTCCACTTGGGGTACATTGGAAAGATCCTCAAACTCTTTAAAACTGCCGGGGGCATAGGCGCCAAGCCCGCGAATTCTCTCGGCCAACACATCCGCATAGTCTGCCAAAATTTCATACTGCTTTTCAAACATCAAGTGAAGTGCTGGAAAATCAGGTCCTTCCACATTCCAATGGCATTTCTGTGTGTTTAAATACAAGGTGTAGGTTTCAGCCAAGCACTGAGACAGTCCGTTGATCGCCGCATTCTTCATTTGAATCCTCCATTAAATTTCAACTTAAAATATACGTGTTTTCCCTTGTTAAAGAAATGAAAAAAGTTAGGGTGGGGGTAGATGGTGCTCTTTCTGAACGATACGCTAGATCATTTCTTTCATGAACAAAGAGAACGGTTCATTCTTTGGGTACCCGTTGGCATTGGGGTGGGTATTTTGGCCTACTTTTCTTTTACCCCTTTTTGTCACGTTTCCTGGTTTTTAATAGGAGGGATAGGTCTCCTCAGTGCGGCGTTGACGGTTCTTTTCTCAACGTTTTTCAAACTCCGCATCCTCCTCCTGGGCCTCTTCTGTATCAGCCTGGGCTTTATGGCCAGTCACATTCGAACTCTTGTTGCCACCACCCCAATCTTGAACACCTCCCTGGAAGACCCTGTCTGGGTGAGGGGGACGATTGTGGACATATCCCAAGGTGTTAATCAAAAGAAGCTGATTCTCTCTGTGGAGCACATTCAAAAAGTGATTCAAAACCCGCCGAAGAAGATTCAGCTGATTTACCGCGCCAAAAGAGAAAAGGAGAAAGTCTTACACCCTGGGGATTTTATAGAACTCAAAGCGAAATTAGAATGCCTCCAGGGCCCCCTCGTCCCGGGTGGGTATGATTTCAGGCGGCAGGCTGTTTTCAAACAAATTGGCGCCCAAGGATATGTGGTGTACATCCACCGGGTAACACATCCCCAGAAGAACTCTTTCTTTGCGCTTCTCGACCATTATCGTCTGACCCTCACCCAAAAATTTCTCAAACATCTGCCGGGGCAAGAAGGCGCCATGGCCGCCGCCCTCATCACCGGTGATACGGCGAGTCTCTCGAAGGAGGTGCGAACAGCTTTTGCGGACTCAGGCACGGCTCACATTTTGGCCATCTCCGGGCTACATCTTAGCCTCATTGGAGGACTCCTGTTGGCCCTCACGCGGTTTTTAGTGGGGTTCTGCCCCCCCTTGATCCTGCGCATTCCTGCCAAGAAGATTGCGGCTGTCTTGGCCCTTGTGGGCGCATTGGGGTATTTATATCTCTCCGGGTGTCGGGTCCCCACCCAACGGGCCTTCATTTCCTTTGGGCTCATGATGCTCGCCATCTTGATTGATCGGAATCCGCTCTCCATGAGACTCGTTGCTGTGGCCGCCACCTGCATTCTGTTGATCTCGCCAGAAGTTCTGTTTACCCCCAGCTTTCAGCTTTCCTTTGCCGCCGTGGTGGGGCTCATCGCCTTTTACGAAAGCGTTCAGATTCAAACCTACAACAAATCCCGCATTCATAAATTTTTAGTCTATGGCGTGGGCATTCTGTTCTCGAGCGTGGTGGCGTCAATCGCCACACTTCCCTTTACCATTTATCACTTTTACAAATTCACCCTGCAATCCATCAGCAGCAATTTGTTGATGATTCCGCTGTTGAGCCTTTGGGTGATGCCCTTGTGTTTGGGGTTCATTGGCCTCTCCTGGTGGCCATTGGGCGAGCAAGTCTGTGTTTTTTTCTTAGGCAAAGGCCTCGCGTTGATGATCCATATTGCGGAGGTGTTCTCTAATCTACCAGGCTCCCTCCTTTATCTGCCCGGGTTTTCCAGGGCGGCCTTTGCGCTGACTGTTTTTGGGGGACTGATTTTGTGTTTGTTCACCGGAAAAGTCAGATGGAACGGAGTAGGACTGTTGGTACTTGCCGTAGGATACACCTTTCTTTTTCCCAAACCAACACCCATTCTGTTCATTGCAGAGGGGGGTAAAAATATTGGCATTGTGCATCAAAATCATTTGTTTCTGTCGTCACCTCGAACGGATACGTTTCTAGCCACCGTATGGTCAGGATATGTGGGCATCCCCCCGAATCACGTGCATGCCCTCAAGCAGAAAAAAGCCCATCCCTTGATGCCACCTATTATCTGGCAGGGAAAAAGTTTTTTGGTGACATTGGAAGACCTGACCATTGGCTATGAGAAAACGGCGGAAGATGTGGCCTGGCTTAGGGAAAAGAGCGACGTGTTGGTGGCACCGAAAGGGCAGATTGTCAAAGGCGAGGGGGCCGTACCCACATTTCTTGTGGATGAAGAGATCGCGTCCCACGGCAGCCATATATTTTACCGGCATCCTAATCGCATGATGCGTGCACGGTAGGATCCCTATTCTGTAGACTGAACAAACTCCAGCAGCTTCTTCTTGGCGATTTCTTTTGCCCGTGAGCCGCCGCTGTCTTCCATTTTCTTATCATCTTCGATGTAATGCACAAACAGAACCTTCCGGTCACCCTTTTGAATCCAGCCGATAAACCAACCCATCTTTAAGTCGCCCTGAGACCCATCCGGCTTTGGTACACGCCCACTCCCCGTTTTTTCGTAAAGCTTCCAGCCAGGGGCGAGATCCTCAACGAAAAGAAGGTGACGCGTTAATCTTTGCGCTTTCGCACTCACCGGTAATTTATCATTGAGAAGCTTTTCCAGAAAAGCCAATTGCTCCAATCCCGAAATTTTCAGAGAGCTTGAAAGCCACGACTCTGTGAGGCCATTGTTTTTACCTTTATCTCCTGAAACATCCTGATTGCCATAGTCAAACTGGGCAAGGTAGGCTTTGAACTTTCGCAAACCGATTTTTTGTGTAATCAGTTGGGAATACCAAACACACGTATTTTTTATCCAGCTGGTGGGATTTTGAGGCCTTTTCCAAATTTCATACCAATCAGCATATCTTTGTTTAAACGGCCATTCAGGCGTCACCGCATCGATGAGAATGCCGTCATTGTATCCCATTAAACTGATGGGAATTTTAAAGGTAGAGCAGGGGGCATGACGCTCTTTACAATTTCCCTCTTGCTTTAGAATATAGCCCTTCTCAGAGAGAAGAAAACATTTCGTCTCTGAGAATCCTTGAACCCCGCAGAGCAATACACTCAAGAAAAAGAAAAGAAAAAATTTCATGGAAGGTTATTTCCCGAATAATTTGTGCAAATACGGCTTACCAGAATCGCAAAGAGGAAATACCACCACATCTTTTTCTGTCAGAGTGTTAGCAATCTTCATCACACCCAAAGCCGCCGCGCCTGAGCTGAATCCCACCAAATGCCCATAGGTGTGGCAAAGAGTACGGGTCATCTCAAAAACGTCCGCGTCTGCCACGGGAATCACATCATCAATCACCGAAAAGTCGATGAGATCGCTAGGGGCATCAATGCCAAAGGCTTCCACGGCATACGGGCGAGGGGATCCTTTGGTGGAATGAAACGATGTTTCTGGATCCACCGCATAGATTTTAATATTCTTGTTTTGTTCCTTCAAAAAACGTCCGGCCCCCGAGACTGTGCCCGCCGTTCCAGCTGCTGCGACAAAATGGGTGACTTTGCCCTGGGTTTCCCGCCAAATCTCAGGACCAATCCCATAATAATGGGCCAGGGCATTGTCTGGATTGTGAAACTGGTCGGGCATGTAAGCACCTGTCTCTTTGGCGATTTTGTGTGCTTGCTTATAATATCCTCGGGGATCCTTCTGATCCGTGACCATTGGGCAAATCACCACTTCTGCACCATAGGCCTTGAGGGTATCAATCTTTTGCTGAGCCGTTTTATCAGAGAGGGTAATGATCACCCGATATCCTTTCAGTCGCCCAATCATGGCAAGGGCAATGCCCATGTTTCCCGAAGAGGGCTCCACAATCACGCCCCCCCGCTTAAGCTTTCCTTGATTTTCAGCCTGTTGCACCATATAAAGCGCCGAGCGATCTTTGATGCTGCCAGCCGGATTCATATATTCCATTTTGGCATACACAGAGGCCGCACACGGCAAGGGTATTTTTACCAAAGGTGTATTACCAATCACATCCAGTATTGAATTAAACGTCGTCATAAATACCTTGAAAGCTTAAGCAGATTGAGAATCTGTGTCTTCTTCTTCTAAAGAATCTTCCGTGACAGGGGGTTGTCCCGCCTCAAAAGAAGTTGATTCTCCTGTGCTAGGTTCCTCTAAAGAAGGCTCACCACTGTCTTCTTCATCAGTCGCAGCGCTTTCTGGCTCCGCTTGAGAAGTAACATCTGGTGTGGGTGTAGGAGCAGGAACAGCAGGAGGCTCCGCATCCACAGTTTCGGCTATATCAGGTGTGGCAAGACTTAGGAAAACCCCCATTATCATAAATACAAAAACATACCTGAACATTCTTTATCCCCTTCCATTCAAGCATACGCCTAATCTTAGCGTTCTCATTTGTTTTTTACAACCACACATGATAAAGATTTTTTCTTCATGGAATTACACAGCTTCTGGGCTTCTGTTTTTGAGGCAAACCGACCGACGCGCGTGGTGTATTGCTTCCTTTTCAATCGCACAGAATTCCCCAATCTCGTAAAAAAGTTCTGTTTTTTGAAAAGGTGGCGATGCTCTTTCTTTAACTGTTTATTAAAAGAGATGGCCTGTTTACGCGTCCTGAAGGCCCCCGTTTGCACCGCCCAATAATGGACTACCCCTAAATCCTGACGCACATGGTGAATTTTGCGCTCGGCTTCCCGAATCTGTGCGAGTGTCGGTCTTTGTTTTTCAAGCAGGTAAACCATTAGCAAATCACGACGATGAAAAGACGACTCTCCCATCACCACCCCAATGACGTGTCGGTCTTCTAGTTTCTGAGAGGCGATTAAACAATGACGAGCAACCTGCGTATATCCCGTTTTCATGCCGTCAACGCCCTGGACAGTTCCTAAAAGTTTATTGGAGTTTTTATATTTTCTATTGTGGAAATAAAAATAGGGGGTGGAGAAAAAATAGGCATACTCGGGATGATCCTTTAAAAGATGGCGCGCTAGCTTTGCCAAATCACGGGCAGTACTGAATTGTCTTGGATGAGGAAGGCCAGCTGGATTATCAAATTGTGTGTGTTCTAAGCCGATTGCACGCGCCTTCTTATTCATCATGGCTACGAAAGCCTGTTCACTTCCCGCAATATGCTCGCCCAGGGCGATGGCTGCATCATTGGCTGATTTTATAATAATCGCTCGGAGAGCCTGATCCACCGTGATACTAGCCCCTGGCTTGTGGTACAGTTTAAAGTTGGGCATGTTGGCCACAGAGTTGGGCGTAATAGTTATCCACTCATCCAAAGAAAGTTTCCCAGCCTTCAGCTGATCAAAGGCAACGTAAGCTGTCATAATTTTTGTCAAAGAGGCCGGATAACGCACCAGATCTGGGTTGTGGGAGACAATCTCTTGTCCTGTCTTTGCATCAATCAAAATGGAGGAAGGGGTAGAAAACAAAAGCGTAGGAAAAAAGAAAAAAAGTAAAATTGATACACGTCTTTTCATGAAATAGTCTGTCTCTAATTCTTTATATTTTATGTTTTCCTAATATTCATTAGAAAACATCTCATTTATTTCTGCAAGGTCTTTTGAATCCGGGTAAACAATTATTTTTATTGAATCCTTCAAACTACTTGTTATATGATAAAAGCATAAGAACAGGGAAGCACAATGACAAAAAAAACAAAAAAAAATCCGTCTTGCTATCATGTGATCTTACTGGGGGATGATAGAACACCAACTGATTTCATCGCAGAAATTTTGGTTACCTTATTCCGCAAAAAAGAAAAGGAAGTATTACGCATTATTGCAGATGCTCATACTAAGGGAGAAGCCATTTGTGGCACTTACTCGTTAGAAATTGCGGAAACAAAATCAGCTGAAGCTGTAGAATGGGCCCGGCGCCAAGAGTTTCCTCTGCAATGCCGCATGGAGAAAGCATAAAAGGGAGCGACCATGATTTCAAGTAGACTGGAAACCACTTTGCAAAAGGCGATCGAGTTTGCCAAGATAAATCGCCATGAATATACCACTTTAGAGCATCTTTTGATGGCATTGCTTGACGATGAAGATGCAGCGGAAGCCTTTAAAGAAAGTGATGTTAAAATTGATAAAGTCCGCAAAGAACTCGTAGACTATCTCAAGGAACAAGACCTGGCCTTGCCAGGATCTGCCCCCATTGAGACACGTGTCACCATCGGATTTCAACGCGTTCTGCAACGGGCTTCCCTTCAGGCGGATAATGAAGAAATCAATGCCATTCATCTCCTTATTTCTTTGTTTAGCGAGAATGAATCGTACGCCGTCCACGTTATGGAGAAGCAACACATCACCCGTGTAGATCTTTTGAATCATCTTGCCGAAATGAGCAAGAAAAACTCCCGACAGAAAAAAGAAGTCCCCCAAGAATCGCCCCACCATACGGAAACACCGAGTGATGTGACCACGGCAGATGCTGACCCAGGTATTGTGGAAAAATTTTGTACCAACCTCAACAAAATGGCTCTCAACGGAGAAATTGAACCCGTCATTGGGCGCGAGGAACCCATTCAACGTATCATCCATATTCTCTGCCGCAAGGAAAAGAATAATCCTTTGCTTTTGGGGGATGCTGGCGTTGGAAAAACGGCTCTGATCGAAGGGCTTGCCCTTAAAATTGCCAGAGGAGATGTCCCTCCTGCGCTTCAGAATGCAAAAGTATTTGCGCTTGATATGGCAGGACTCGTAGCCGGTACTAGATTCCGAGGCGATTTCGAAGAACGTTTCAAAGGGATTTTGAAAGGATTAGAAGAGGAAGACAAAGCCATCCTTTTCATCGACGAAGCACACATCATGGTCGGAACAGGCTCGGTTCAAGGAGGCTCCATGGATACCTCCAATATGCTGAAGCCAGTGCTTTTGCATGGGAAGGTGCGCTGTATCGCTGCCACCACCTTTAAAGAATATAAAACACATCTAGAGAAAGATTCCGGCTTGTTAAGACGGTTCCAAAAAGTAGAAATTAACGAACCTTCCGTCTCAGAAAGCATCGTGATTCTAGATGGGCTCAAAGAAAACCTCGAAACCTACCATAATGTAAAGTATAAAGACGACACCATCCAAGCGGCGGTTGAGCTTTCCGTTCGTCACCTCATGGACCGACGGCTACCCGACAAAGCCATCGATATTTTGGATGAAGCCGGCGCTAAAAAACGCCTGGAAGCCGATAGTGACACAAAAACGTTGTCCATTACCTGCAAAGACGTGGAAGAAGTGGTAGCCCGCATGGCCGCCATTCCACCAAAACAAGTATCCCAAGATGATCGAAAAGTTTTGAAGAACTTAGAAAAAGAACTTAAAACGTTCGTGTTTGGCCAGGATGTCGCTGCCAGCGCCTTGGTGCACTCCATTAAGCTATCGCGATCAGGCCTCCGAAGCCCTGAGAAACCCATTGGATGTTACTTATTCTCCGGACCTACAGGCGTTGGTAAAACAGAAATATGTAAACAACTGAGCGCCACCCTTGGGATGCCACTCATTCGTTTTGACATGTCGGAGTACATGGAAAAGCACAGTATTTCAAAGCTGATCGGAGCTCCTCCAGGATACGTTGGGTTCGAACAGGGCGGTGCCTTAACAGATTCTGTGAGCAAGACACCCCACTGTATTATCTTGCTAGACGAAATTGAAAAGGCTCACAGTGACATTTACAATGTGCTGCTGCAATTAATGGATTACGGTATTGTAACCGATCACCATGGCAATTCGGTAAACTATCGCAACGTGATCTTGGTGATGACCACCAATGCCGGGGCGACAGAACTTTCCAAGCATGGGGTTGGGTTTGGCAACGAGAAACGGGAGGGGGAAGATGAGTCCGCTATTCAACGCATTTTCTCGCCCGAATTCCGCAACCGTTTGGATGCCATCATCCCCTTTGCCTCTCTAACTTCAGATATTATGGAAAAGATCGTGGATAAGTTTCTGAACGAACTTAAAAAACAATTGGATGATCGCGACATTAATTTGGCCATCTCCAAAGAAGGCAAAAGATGGTTACGTGACCATGGGTTTGATCCGGTCTATGGTGCTCGCCCCTTGGCCCGCACCATTGATGAGTATGTGAAGAAGCCACTGGCTGACCAAATCTTGTTTGGGAAATTGCAAAAGGGCGGCACGGTGGAAGTGTCGGTGAAAAAAGACCAGCTTGTTCTTGAATATTTCAAGATTTGTTCCCAAACAAAGAAGAAAGAAAAAGCCCTTGAGCTCAGCGAAATTAGCAAAGCCCAAGTAAGCTATAAACGGAAGTAGGAGAGAGAAGAGGGGGCGCTTTTGCTCTTCTTTATTTTGGTTTAAACTCTACAAACAGTTAGAGACTTCATATTTCTGGGTTCTTTTGTCTTGTAAAATCATGAAATATCCCCCTAGAATTAAGGGCAAAGTTTTAACAGGAGGCAATTCATGATTTCTAAAATGACAAAACAATGGGTAAGTGCTGCTTTTCTTTCGGTGGCCATCGTAACGGCCAGTCATGCCGCAATGCAGGATGATTCCTCACCTGGCTCCGGTCGAATCAAAAGAACATATGTTCCAAACCTTCGTCAGGAAGGAAAAAGTCATCGATGGCTTAAGCGTAATCTTACGGTTCCCCGCGCTGAAACATTAGAGGCCGCCACCGCTCTTCCTGCTTCTATGGATCTCCGCAGCCATTTTGGAGATGTGGATGATCAAGGCAGTCTAGGATCTTGTACCGCTTTTGCATCCACTGCCGCCTTAGAATACATGTTCAAGAAACAAGGCACTCAAACCCCAGAAGAATTCTCGCGCCTTTTTCAATATTGGAATACACGATTTTATGATCAATCCACCCAACAAGATGTGGGAGGGACCATTGCTGATGCCATTAAGGCTTTGTGCCAATATGGGGTGTGTTCTGAAGAAATTTGGCCTTATTCTGATGCAAAAAAACTTTTTAAGAAAAAACCTTCTGCTGAAGCCTATGCTGCGGCAAAAGGTTTTATGAATTTAGATAAAGGTCTCAGTGCTATAAACAACCAGTCTGCTAATACTATAAAAAGCTTTTTGGCCAAAGAATACCCTGTGGTCTTTGGGATGGATGTTTATGATTCCTTTGAAAGTGATGCGGTTACGACCACGGGTATGGTTCCGATGCCGAACACCAAAAGAGAACGGTTACTGGGAGGTCATGCCCTTGTTTTAGTCGGGTATGATGACGCAAAAACCGAGGGATCCAATACAGGATACTTTTTGGTTCGTAATTCTTGGAGTGATAAATGGGGCCTAGAAGGATATTGTTGGATTCCTTATGCCTATTTAACCAACACCTCTTTGGCTTCAGATTTTTGGGCGATTACACAAGTAGGGTCCCGGACGTCACAGCCTCCGGCCAGTAATATAGCCTCCCTTGTAAGAGAGGCAGAAGGCATCGAGGAACAATTGGGAGCTTTGTTTGATACGCTTATCCATCAAGCAACTGATGCAAGGAGTCGACTTAGTGTCCTCACAAAAAGCCTGAGAGACTTAGAAACTGCTGCGGCTAACGCCTCCCGTCAATAAAACTTAAGTCACCCACAGAAAAAGCCTCTGAAATTTTTCAGAGGCTTTTTTAGAATAGGCTCCTTGTAGAACCAAAGATTTTGGGGCTGACACCTGATATAATGGCGTCCCCAACCGGATTCGAACCGGTGTTATCGCCGTGAAAGGGCGGTGTCCTAGGCCTCTAGACGATGGGGACTTAAGAATCATAGCCATGAATAAGCTATATCCTCCCTGTTTAATCAGGATCCAGCTGAAAAGCAAGAGATATTTCTATTTCTTTAGAAAAGAGGGGAGGTCGTCATCCCCGAATCCCTGAGGGCTGCTGCTGCAGCTCTCCGTCTCTGGCCTTTGTTTTTGCGGTTCCTCTTGGGAGGGAAGGGAAGGTTGTTCTCTGTCCGCTGAGGCGAGAAGGTCGTAGCTGAGCGGTGCCGATTTTTCTTTTTTTTTTGGCCCTGCTGATTTCTATCTTGAGGCCCGTCTTGTGATTTTCTCTGAGATCTGTCATAAGACGCCGCTTGGACCCCCTTTTCTACGCTTGGCGTATAAGAAACGGGCAAGTCTTTCACACTCACAAAGTCGATCTGCTTTCCAATCATCTTCATAATGTCTTGGGCGGCCCCACTCGTGGCTTTCGTAACCATGGTAAAGGCAAGGCCTTCGGCCCCCGCACGACCCGTCCGACCAATACGGTGCACATAATCCTCAATATTCATGGGAATATCCATATTGATCACGCACGGCAAACTGATGATATCAATCCCGCGCGCGGCCACATCACTGGCTACCAAAAATTTGGCGGTCCCAGCTTTCATATTCTCGAGGGCTCTGTTGCGTCGGGACTGAGTCAAATCTCCATGAATCACTTCCACAGAAAAATTTTGTTTCTTCAGTTGTTGATACACTTTATCCACGTGGTGCTTCTTGTTACAGAAGATCACCGCCGAGGAAATAGACCATTTCTCAAAGATGCCGATCATCAAGGCTACTTGTGTGCGCAACCGTTCTGATTCGCTTTTAACGGGGGGCACATTCACAAAATACTGGGTGATATTCACCGCTGTGGAGGCTGGCGCTGCCACCATCACCTCTTTCGGAGACATGAGAAATTCTTGCGCCAACTTTTTAATGGCAGGCGCCATGGTGGCTGAAAGCAGTACAGTTTGCCGCATTTTCGGCATGGCCGCGAGGATTTTGCGCACATCTGGCAAAAAGCCCATGTCCATCATCCGATCAGCCTCATCAATCACCACGTTTTTAATTTCTGTGGGCAAAATACAGCCGGTTTCATACAAATCCAAAAAGCGACCTGGGGTGGCAATCGCCACATCGATGCCCTTATTCAAAATTTGTTTTTGCTTCATGATGGACGCACCCCCAATGAACTCCGCCACTCTAAGCTTGTGGTTCTTCGTGTAATCCTTAAACGCTTCACTAACTTGCGTCGCTAATTCTCGGGTTGGCACAAGGACCAAACACCGAATCAAGCGCGCTTTTGAGGCTGTCTCTGACAAAATTTCAACCAAGGGGAGGGCGAAAGACGCCGTCTTGCCGGTGCCGGTCGGGGCACACGCTAAAACATCAGAGCCCCTCAGAATCAAAGGAATGATCTGGGCTTGAATGGGGGTGGGGGTAGTATAGCCTTTATCTTTTAAGGTCTTTAGAAGGCTATCGCTGAGTCCTAGGTCTTCAAATGTCATAGCGGGGAAATACTCCGTCCTGTCTTTAGGGGTGAAATCTTATACAAAACTAAGATAAGGACGATTTATCAAATTTCAAGACGGGAGAGAAAAGAAATAGAAACTACTTAATCTTTGTTTCTTTGAAAAGGACGTGTTTACGAACGCGGGGATCATATTTTTTTAATTCAAGCTTTTCTGTCAGCGTGCGTGGGTTTTTCTTACGCACGTAAAAAAATCCTGTGTCCGCTGTGCTTTCTAGCTTAATTAAAACTGTCTTTCCTTTAGCCATCGTGACGTCCTAATAAATTTATTTGTAGCCCCTGTATACACTAAGGGATAGGGGGTTGTCAAGGATTTAGAAACGGAAAAGGAAAAAATGAGGTGAACTCCACGGCCCTACGGGCCTCTGAATGGCGAGAAGAAAACAGAATCGTCATCCAGAGGAGGTGCTAAGCACCGACGTCGGAATCCATCAATCAAAAACTCTTAACCGCTCCGCTTTCAAGAGACGTTCAATCGATTTTCTTTCATGAACCTCTAGACGTTTTTTCTGCGCTACTGTGACAGACGGGGTGGAGATTAAAAACTCTATTGTACGATTTCTGAACACATGCTCAAAAATCAGACGCGCTCTCCGCACGTGAAAATCAGAGGTAGCTATGAAAAGCCGATCAATCTCTATGCCTTCTAAGGCGATGGACGATAAAAACGCATCCTCTATGGTGTTAAAACTTTCCACAATGCCCAGAATGGCAGAGGGAGGGAGGCCCAGCGACATCAGATAATCTTTCACATAGGCCCCGTGAGGTTTGTCCGTTTGGTTAAACCGAGCGCCAAACCCCCCCGTTAAAAGAAACTTAAAGGAGGGATGCGAGAGCCAAAATTCATAAGCCTTTGCCGCCCGAGCTTTAGAGATCGGCGACAAGACACCTTGTTTTGTATTGGTGGATCCCAACACAATAATAAGCCCCGGCAACTGAATCTCTGGTTGTTTCAACGTGCACTCCTCAAACGGTCTTCTGCTGTCTTTAACCTTTATCCTACCGTGTTTTGGGGACGGATACTATCCTCTTTCATCTTCGAGAGAAGGGGGGCGACAAGACGGGGGGCTACTTCACCTCAGTGACGATACCCACATCAAAGTAAAACTTAAGATCTTTGGCCAGCTTTTTATAAACAAGTCCTTTGAGATCGTCCGCGGGAATGAACCTTGTTTTAATGACCAACGTATCTTCCATGTGCAAACCCTCTTTTTCCTGCGTACAAACCCTTTTAGCTTCCACCCAGGGGGTTTTAATTTCTGCATTCAAAATCTGAGTGTTCTCAATAGTTCCCCCTTTTATGACGCGAACCTTTTTAAGGGTGATGGGAGGCGACCCCAGAAACATATCTGAAACTTGATCTTCTGCCGTCAGTAAGGACAGCATGGCGGGAATCTCTAAATAATAGCCTCTATTCGTTCTCTTGACTCCCTGTCGCTGGTGGTAGGTGTACTTAAAAACCAGATCTTCCACAATACGCTTTGTCAAATCAGGCATTTCCACAGTCCGCTTGTCTTCCTTCTCTAAAGGTTCCCCCACAGACGTACTGATAATCTCTTCTTCAATCCCCTTGGGGGATAAAACCAGCCCTTTCCCTGCCCATTCTAAGGCTGACTCCCCCTTGAAAATAGCTTTACCCGAGACATCTATAGAACAATCTTTCTGAATGGTGAGCGCTCTATCCGCCACTGTTTGATTGGTAAGCAGGCTTACCTCTGGGATCTTTTCACGGCTTGGGTTCTTGGGATCCAAAACAAAAGCGTGTTTCCCCGCCACATCCGGGAAAATTCCTTGAGCCATACTCACGAGGTTTGTTGGGTCCACCCAATAGATTTTGCCTGACTTTCCAATGGCCTTTACCATGGCATGATTTGCATCATAAAAGGGTAGGGCCTCTTCAAAATCCCGAACTTCTACGCCTCGGTTCACCAAAACAACGTAGGCCTGGAATCCTAATTTCCTTAAAATAGCCACCGTCACAACCGAAAAATCCTTGCAATCACCGATATGAGTTTCTGCGATTTTGGCCAAACTCCGAGGCCACAATCTTCCCTCCACCGTTCGCCAATCCCCCATATACTGAATGGTCTCACTGAGAAGAGAGGTAACTGTGTTTATCTGCCCTACTTCTGTTTTTTGTTTTTTTGCTTTTTGCTCGATAGCCTCAAATCTCTCTGGTAAAGGTTGAACCAAGACTTTCTCCCACCCATCTAAAGAGCGGCGAGAGAGTTCCTCCCAATTCTTTAAACTTGAGAGCGATACCCAGGTAAGTTTCTTGTAAGCAACCCAATTCCCGTCTTGTACCGTTTCTGCATAAAGGGGCTTTGTCTGCGTGATCGAGATCTTCTGAAGCTTCCCCTCTTTACTCTCTTTCACCTTTAAAACATGCTGAGGATCGTTCACTTTGATTTTTAGGGGAATGGCTGAAAGAATAATGTTCTGACTCTTTTTCCAATAATAACTCTGACCCCATATGGGGATTGATGAAAATACATTTTCTAAGGGAACCTGTGTCCTCTCGACCTTGTATTTCAAATATACTTTTGACCCCACGGCCACGCGCGGATACACCAACAAAATTTGCCGTTCCTGATCAAACCCCGCCCCAAAACTGGCCATAGGCTTGTCTTCAATCGTGGCGGGATCCACTTTATGTTTTTGTCCCTCCGTTAGGGTGTAAGCATCCAGAATGGATACCTTTTCTGAAAACTCGTTATAATAAAGACGCTGGACTGTGGCCGCCTCTCGCCCAGAGTCTTTTAAAACTTCTAGTTCTTCTGTAATTTCCATTTCCGATGTGCCATCCGGTCGAACGGTCTCAATTTGGGTTCGATCGTTCAGCTGCAGCGCGGCATCTTCATGTGTTGCCCATCTCGCCTCGGCAAAGAAGGGGATCAATAGAATCCAGAAAAGAAAGTGAAACGTCATGAAAACAGGCCTATCCCTAAAAGAAGTGGTGCGTCCTAGAGGATTCGAACCTCTGACCTGCGGCTTAGAAGGCCGACGCTCTATCCAGCTGAGCTAAGGACGCATGCCCCCAAATTACACACAATCAAGGCTTTTTGTAAAGACAGACAACGGAGAATAATCAATTTAACAGCAGAGATACGTCAGATGCGCTTTTTCCGCAAATCGAATGGCCTGCTCAATGGACGAAAAGAAAAGCTTATGATTGAGAAAGGGCTCGGTCGTTCCACACCACCCTGTTTGAGGGTCAAATACGTGGGCGCGTTTCTGGACAAACTCTAAAACCCAACGGATTTTTTGCCCGCACCCCAGCTGTACGGCAGATTTTGGCGGCTGATAAATAACCACATCAAACATTTTATACTTCTTTATATCCATAGATATACGATCTTACAGCTGATACATAGTTATAATTATTATGAGATCATTTCAAATTGAATAAGTCAATACTTTCTAATACTTTATCAATACTTTGGATTGTTCAGGGGTTTTAAAAAAAGAAGATCTCGTTTACACTACTAAATGAACGATAAAAAAAGTGGAGGATATTTTATGAAAAAAATCATTGTGAGCTTACTTTTCCTAACCTTAGGTCTGGGCACAGAGGCCGCCATGAGACAATCCCCCGCTCCAGATGAAATAATTGCCGAAATGATGCAGAATAATCCTGATCTGTCTGACAGAGAAATTTCACAGAGGTTGCAAGACATGGGCTTCGCTCCTCTCTCTGGAAGAAACTCCCCAACAAGAAGAAAGTCGCCCCCTCATTCACCCAAAGCGCCACATTCACCCAAGGAAGCCCGAGCCGCCATGACACGGATGGGAGATTCCTTCTTAGTGATTGGAGTATCTGAAAAAGAGAAAGATCACCCTCTTCTAAAAGCACACAACCTCCCGAAAAATGTATATTTCCTCGATAGGCAAACTCTTCCAAACGATGGATCTTCTCACTTCATCCATGCCGATTTCGATAGCTCCGATTTTCAAAAGCTTGCAGCCCAATATCCAGAAGCGTTTACAAACATTTATTTTGATTTTTCAACACTAAAGTTTCTCTATGCCAAAAATGAAAAGACGACATTTTCCACTCTCTTTAGAATGCTGAAGAAAGGAGGACGCCTCTACCTGCCCGATCCTGGCCCAGGAATAATAGGACTCATGCTACCACTGCCAGAAGGGATGTCAGAATATCAAGCCTCCCTAGACAGAGACTATAGGGAAAGAAACCGAAAAGCAGTTACGGATCATTATTTTAATAACCTTATTGCCAACCTAGAAGCGTCTGGTTTTCTTATAAAATTTGAAGACAACAAGGCTATTCATGGAGATCCTGTTTTTGAGGGCATTCGCGAGAATACCCTCGACAAAGGAAAATATATGAAACCAGACACAATTAAAGATTTTCAAGTACTGATCGCAAAGAAACCACAATGATCAGGTGCCTTCCCAAGCGCTCTTTTTGTGAATTGTAGATTGACAATCCAGGCCACACCCTCTAAAACCAAACACAACTGGAGGGGTGGCTGAGTGGCTGAAAGCGCCGGTTTGCTAAACCGTTATACGGATAATAATCTGTATCGAGGGTTCGAATCCCTCTCCCTCCGCCAATAAATTTTTGAATTTTTATATTCAAAGTTAAGAGTACTACGAAAATATCCCCTAGACCAAACCTACAGCTTATCTATGTATCTGATATCGAGCGCTCAACAATATTCTACAAAAGGCTTTTTAAGGCTGAGCCCGTATTTTCGAGCCCACGTTATGTGGCATTTGACGCTGGGGGTGGTGAGGCGTTCTTTGCGATTTGGACAGGTGGGGAATCTCCCGATGCTGATGCGCCGCGATTCTCTGAAATTGGCATTATGTTGCCCTCCAATGAAGATGTAGACCAGCTCTTTCAGGAATGGCAAAAGAATCCAGATATTAAAGTCTTACAAAAACCCAGTACAGAAGTCTTTGGTCGCACTTTTCTTGTTCGAGATCCCGATGGCCATATTATCCGGGTATGCCCGCTGGATTAACGCCGGTTAAAAAAAGACTAGAGAGATTGGGTATTTTCCCGCAGTACCAATTGCATTCCATCCCAAAACCAATTATAAAAATAAGATGGCTGAAAATCTTCTCATCACAATTTCTTGTCCTGAGTGCACTACCCCCTTTGAAATAGAGGGCGATTTATTGGGCACAGAGGGACGGTATGTCGCTTGTTCCGAATGTGACCACCAATGGTTCCAGTACCCACCCGCCCCAAAAAAAGGCACCTCTGATGAGGCTACGTTAGAGACCCAAGAAGACATTCCCTTGATCGCCGTTTCAGACCAAGAGGAAGAATATTTAGAAGAGAAAGCCTCCTTTTTTACAAAACAACTTTTTTTGATCCCCGTGCTGCTGGGGTTAATTTTCACCGGCTTGTTTTTTGGTCGTAATGACGTGGTGCGGTTTGTGCCCGGCATGGAAAGAGTCTATACAGCGCTAGGGATCTCGGCTTATAACATCGCTGCTTTCCGCTTTCACAACACCCAGTGGCAAGTGATCAATAATGGCATGCATCGCTCCCTCGAGATCACAGGCAGCGTGACAAACACCTCGGATAAACTTCTGACTCCACCTTGTATCCAAGTTACGCTCAGAGGGCAGGGGGTCTGCCAACCTCTTTCCTGGGTTGATCAATTCCTTGACTTAGAACAAAATGAAAACAAAACATGCACTATTGGTAAATGGATGACTCACCTCAAAGAAGGCCGGCTTTTCTCCGGGCAAACTTGTTCTTTTAAGGTTTCCTACCCTCTGACCACCATCCAACTGCCCACAGAAGTTTTGCTAAAGTTTGTGAATAAAAATGAATAAGAGCCCCCTCATGACCTTTAATTTGCAACAATTTTATAAAGATGAGTTTGAAGAGCATCTTAAGGTGGCTCAGCTTACCCAAGACCACGTGTACGAACCCTTTAAGTCTTTGGTGAAAATTTGTACGACTTCTATCCAAAACGGAGGGAAAATCCTTTTTTTTGGAAACGGAGGCAGTGCGGGGGATGCGCAGCATCTTGCGACCGAGCTGGTGGTTCGGTATCGTAAAAACCGTGTTCCCATTGCAGCCCTTGCCTTAACCACAGATACCTCAGCCCTAACCGCCATCGGCAATGATTTAGGTTTTGAGTTTCTTTTTTCAAGGCAAATTGAAGCCCTTGGAAAGAGGGGAGATGTGGCGATTGGGATCACCACATCAGGGAAAAGCCCCAATGTCATTAAAGGGCTAGAGATGGCTCGGAAAAAAGGACTTACCGCCGCCTCTTTAACGGGTAAAAAAGGGGGAGACCTTCTGGGGCTCGCCGATCCTCTGATTATTGTCCCCTCGGACATCACAGCGCGCATTCAAGAAATGCATATCACCTTAGGTCAAATGCTCTGTGATGCGTTGGAAAAAGAGTTGAAACTGGAAACCTATTCATGACCTCTATTCTTGCCTCCATCGATCAGTTCAAAGAGGCCTCCATCCTCTGTGTCGGAGATCTTATACTCGATCTTTTTGTTTATGGGGAAGTCTCCCGCATTTCGCCCGAAGCCCCCATCCCCATCTTAAAGGCGACGCGAGAATTTTATACCCTAGGCGGGGCAGGCAATGTGGTAAATAATGTGTTATCACTCGGCGCTAAGCCTCTTATCCTCAGTATCATTGGAACCGATGAAAATGGCAATAAGCTCTGCGATCTTTTAGAGGAAAAGGGCATTAATACGTCCCACCTCATTCGGGATAAATCCATCCAAACCATTGAAAAGCGTCGATTTTCCACAAAAAACCAACAGTTATTGCGGGTCGATTACGAGCGCGTTGGTTTTTTTAATCCGTCTCTTTATAAAACCTTAATGGAACGAGCCAAAAAAATACTTCCCCAAGTACAGGCCCTTGTTTTATCTGACTACGGCAAAGGCGTTTTGCACCAAGACCTTGTCCTAGCACCATTGATTGCAGAAGCCAGAAAACATAAAATACCCATTATTACCGATCCGAAAGGAAATGATTATTCCATTTACAAAGGATCTACACTCATTACTCCGAATCGAAAAGAACTCCATGACGCAACGGATCTTCCCACCTCAACCGATAAAGAAGTCACTCTGGCTGCCACCAAAATTTTGAGAGAGTGCGACATAGAAAATGTTCTGGCCACCCGCAGTGAAGATGGGATGACCTTGGTGAGAAATAACGGTGAAACCCATCATTATAAGACTCAGGCCAAAGAAGTATATGATGTCTCGGGGGCAGGGGACACCGTTGTTGCCCTTATGGCCACAGCCTTGGGAGCAAACGTTCCTCTGCAAGATTCTTGCTATTTGGCGAATATTGCCGGCTCCATCGTGGTAGGAAAAATAGGGACAGCCACTGTCTCTGATCAAGAGCTAAAACACTATTGCACAGAAAAGGCCCACGACAAAGAAGACAAACTTATGCCCATTGGTATGGTGCTGGAAAAAATAAAAGTATGGCATCAAAAAGGGCTGAAGGTTGGGTTTACCAATGGATGTTTTGACCTTTTACACCAAGGCCACATCAAGATCTTAAGAGAATCCAAAGAAGCTTGCGACAAGCTGATTGTGGCCATCAACAGCGACGCCTCTGTCCGTCGTTTAAAAGGCCCCACACGCCCCATTAATGACGAGAAAACACGAGCCACCATCATGGCGTGTCTTAAGTTTATAGATGCGGTTCTTATCTTTGAAGAAGACACACCCCTCGAAGTCATTCAAGAACTGTGTCCTGATATCTTAATTAAAGGCGCTGATTATACGGTGGATCAAGTGGTGGGCGGAGACTTTGTTCAAAAAAGGGGCGGGAAGGTGGTTCTGGTAGAACTGGACCCAGGGCGCAGCAGCACAGCCATTATTGGAAAAATTCAGCAGTAAATAGCTTTTCTTTTGAGGGCGTTGTTTAAAAAAAATAAACATGATATCCTTTTTCTAATAAGAGGAGGTAGGCTGTGAGAGTATTTCGTCGTTCTATTTTTTTATCAACAACACTTGTTGCCTTTTCTTCCTTTGCGGGGATTACTCCCTGGATGGGGGGACCCATCTACAACCCCATGGGCAACCCGGGAGGCTTTCTAACTGCCCCTGCTAATTCTGGGTATAATACTGTATACAACCAACAAGGCTTACGGTCTGGGTTAAGTCAAGAGGCTAGAAATGTGATTGCAAGATGGACCTTAAAGGTCGACAACTCTCGAGAAACCCCCAAAAAGATCACTGATGGAACCCCTCAAATCAATGCAGATCGACGTGTTTTAGACGATGCCCTCAAAACACCCGGCGTCACCATGGACGAACTAAACAGCATTGGACAAATCAAAGTATTGTTAAATCTCGCTGAGGTGAGACAGTTAACAAATCAGGCTGCCACAGCCCAAACCAGTTTCCCTGCCACCTATCGAAACCTTATTGGGGAACAGAAAAGTCAACGATATCCAGATAGAGGGGGCCAATCTAGGACAGAAGACTGGTATACCGCCAAAAGAGATAGATTAAGAGTTTTGCTGAACGATCTGCAGGAATTCTTGAATCGCAGCCCTCAGTTTGCCCAAAACCCACCAGACTTGTTAATTGGACTTTTGCCCTCCCTCCAAGCGGGAAGTCAAGCCCTAGACCTGTATAACAAATTCTGCAACTGTTTCACGAATGCCAATTTGTCGTATTGTAAAACTCTAGCCCAGGCAGCCCCATCTAAAGGGGGTCGTGGTTTTAGCAGTGGTTTTAGCGACGATGATAGTGATAACAGAGATGATCGTTTTGATGACAACCAGGGTTTTGATCCCTTCTGAACGTTTTCCCTATCCCGTCAGACGGGATAGGTAGAATGCGTCCCTCATCAAATCACCCCACACATCCTTTCCATAATACTTATTCTTGTGTCATTGTTAGTGGTGCTCCCTGGGTTATTGAAGCCTTTTGAGATCGCCCCTCTCTGATTCAATTAGCAATACTCCCCTGCCGCGTATCCGGATGACCAGGCCCATTGAAAATTATATCCACCCAACCATCCAGTAACATCCACTACCTCGCCGATGAAGAATAAATGGGGAATCTTTTTGCTTTCCATGGTTTTAGAGGATAATTCATCCGTATCCACGCCCCCCACGGTGACTTCTGCCTTCTGGTACCCTTCACTGCCATCGATCATGACCTTAAAGTGGTGAATCTGGTCCGCAATGGCGAAGAGCGCCGTATTCTTAAGATCGGTCAAGCTCCACCCATAATCAGGATGCAGCGAGGCCATGGCTTCAATGAACCGATTCGGGAAATAAGTTTTCAAGAAATTAGCAACGGTTTGCTTACTATTTTTGTGGACCGTAAATTCCGTCCTTAAATTAAGATCAGGCAACAGGTTGATGTAAATTTCTTCTTGAGAAAATTTCTCCAAATAAGAGGAAATTTGCAAGATGGCTGGCCCGCTAAGGCCCCGATGGGTAAAGAGGATATTTTCTCTAAACTGCACATCGTGATAAGAAACCATCACATTTTGAGACACGCCACTCAGTTGGGTAAACATGGGCAGAAGGGAGGGTGTTACTTTGAGCGGTACCAAGGCTGGCTTTGTGGCCAGCACCTTAAGGCCAAATTGGCGAGCGATTTTGTATCCAAAATCGGTGGCCCCCAAAGGCGGGATGGAGAGCCCTCCTGTGGCAATCACCACCGAGGTGGCCTGTATCACCCCGTCTGTGGTTGTCAGGACGAATTGGTCATTTTTTTCTATAGAGGTCACCGAACAATTAAGCCTCACCTTAACCTGCCCTTTTTGGCACTCTGAGAGCATCATCTCAGTGATCTGCTGGGACGACCCATCACAAAAGAGCTGGCCCAATGTTTTTTCATGATACGCAATGTTATAAGATTCAACGAGCTTGATAAAATCATGCTGAGTATACCGTGCCAAGGCAGACTTGGGGAAATGTTTGTTGCTGCAAATATAATTTTTCGGGGAGGCCAACAGATTGGTGAAATTACTGCGCCCACCCCCAGAGATACGGATTTTTTCCCCAATCTTAGCGGTATGCTCAATCAGCACAACCCTCCTGCCCCGCTGCCCTGCCGTTGATGCCGCCATAAGTCCCGCCGCCCCGCCGCCAATCACAGCCACATCGTAGTATTGTGTGGGAATATCCTTCATCATGGAGACTATGTACCACAAAGGGACGTTAGAATAAAGATTCTCTTTCATCAGCACCAAAATAGATGCTCTCAAAAAGCATTTGTTTAATCTGAAGAAATGTGAAAAACTAAGTAAAAAGATCTCCCATATTTTTGGAGTTATAATGAATAAAGAGGCCCCGTGAACCGTTACTTTTTTATAAGTCTACTGATGATTTTATTTTCTTCGGACATAAACGCTTCCGTTTCCATGAAACACATAGAAGAGGACTTTCTGAGTGGACACTATAAAAGGATCTCAAAATTTCTTATCGATGACCAAGAACAAAGCAATGAGGCATTAAAAAATCAAGAAAGAGCACAGATTCTTCTACTCGCTATGGGAGACTTTAGAAAATATTTTAGGGGCACTGTAGAAGAAGAGAATCTCTTTGTTCAAAAAACTTCTGCCACCATAATATCGATGTTCGACAGGCAAGATCCTCTAGCCGTCATTATAAAAGCTCTGTGGCATGTTAATGACGTTATATTTGACGATCGAGAAAGTTTTCCATCTACCTATCAAACTTTGTTTTCAGAGACTGAAGAATCAAAAAATCCTAAGGTTGCAAAAAAACTTTTGTCTACGTTAGCCAAAACAAATCCACATGCCGCTTATATGCTCGCTCAGATATACCTAAGACCTTCTGCTGAACCTGGCTCGCATTCTACAGGCAATGATTATTTAATCATAGCTGCCCGGTTAAATCACTTCGATGCTCAAGCTCTCTTTAGAAGAACCGGTACTAACTGGAACGACGAAGATCAATTTGGAGACCATTGTGAAGGATGGTGCCTGATCCCAAACTGTAGAGGAACAGCGGGTCACACAAGGTGCGAGACATTTTCAAGAACGATTCATTCTTGTGTAGGATGCGGGCCTTCTTCTACCAATGAGGGATGGGCTGATTGTAACTGCTGCCTTTGGGGATATTCAACAGAATTAAATTCCGCACAATGTGCAAAGTATGCAACCCGTGGTTTTTTAAATATACTGAAAACGATGGAACACCCCATTAAACTATGCACTGCTTTGTCCTCCATCGTTGGGACCATTTTACAAGCTGGAAATTATCCTGGAGCCTTAGTCATCCAAGGAGTAGCCGCGGGCTGCGCCACTTTGTCCGCTTTTGTAAAACAAGAAACGAGCCTCCCCCCTAAAAATTCCGAACCACCCCCAGTCATAGATCAACAACCCTCTGCGACTACATCTATAGGTCACTTATCAACTATTGTGTAGAACCCTCTTCCTCCCTTTAATTTTACGCGGCAACCTATTTCTTGCCACCATTGAGAGAGAGAGAGAGGAATAACCTAATGGGTTATTTCTTGCTCATAGACGTCTTTCCGATGGCCTACGCGAACCACGATAATGGTCAAGACATCATCTTTAATCTTAGAAATAATTCTATAGTCTCCAACGCGGTAACTCCAAAATTGGTGAAGAGGGCCAGTCAGCTTTTTCCCAAAGATCCTAGGATCATCAGATCCCAGAAGTTTTTCATACAAAAATCTCTGAATTCTTTCGTTTTCAGATTTTCCCATTTTATTAATCTCTTTGATAGACGATTCTGTCAAAACAATCGTCCATTGAGCTTTCATAATCATCCTGGTCTAGAGGTCTTTTAAGTCTTTCCAACCCAGTATACGGCTGGCTTCTTCCAAGGTATAAGTTTTTTCAGTCCCTTTATCAATTCTTTTTTCAATCTCTATAGCAGCGTAATAATCTGCTTGAGCCTCCAAAAACTCTTCCAGAGCCTGACATACAAAAGACGTCTTCGTGCGTCGAGCCTTCTTGGCGAAGCGGGTCAATCGCTCTTCAAGATCTTCAGGTATTCTCACAGATAAAGTCATTTCTCTCCATCCTCTCTTGATAGTATTTACAGCATGTGCCATACAAAGAAATACATGTCATACAAATATAGTACGTCTCTTACCTGGATTCAAGAGGGAAACCACAGGTAACTTACTTTTTACCACTGTTGAGAACAGACCGAAAAGCCTCAATATTCCTCAAATGATGCTCATGGGTCTCGGCAAAGGCATGCCCTCCCCTGCCCGTCGCCACATAGAAAAGGTGTGAAGTCCACACCGGGTTCACGGCTGCTTCTAAAGAGGATTTTCCGGGATTGCAAATGGGGGTTGGGGGTAATCCACTGATATAGTACGTATTAAAAGCATTTTTCCTTTTCAGATCACTCAACTTCAAGGGTCGACCCAGAACACCCGTTTTCGTTATGCCATAAATGGTTGTGGGATCCATTTGTAGTTTGATCCCACGTTTCAAACGATTCATAATGACCCCTGCAATCAAGTGCTTTTCGTGGGGAATATTGGTTTCCTTCTCAATAATGGACGCCACAATCAAAACATCTTCTGGGGTTTTAAAGTATAAATTGGGCACCCGTTTCTGCCAAGCTTCCTTGAGGTTTTTTTCCATATTGTTTTGCATGAGACTGATGAAGCTGGAATAGGTTGTCCCCCCTTCTATTTTATAAGTATCCGGATATAACATTCCCTCAGGGGGTAGTCTAAACTTATCCTTTTCGAGGAAACTGTATTTTTGAATATTTTCCGCAATCCGTAGATTTGTATACCCCTCTGGGATAAATATGCGATAATAAATGCCAAAGCCTTTGTAAATCGCATCCGCAATATAGGCCTCTGACATATAGGGTTCAAAAACATACTGGCCCTTTTTCAGCGCGCGATCTTTTTGGGTATACCTCAAATAAACAGAGAAAAGAAATTTGGAACGAATCAGACCTAAATCATAGAGGTGCTGGCTAATAACGGGAACGGTTTCCCCTTTCCGTACTTTCAAGATCACCGAATGGGAAAAAGGCCCTGGGGAATGCATAGACCCATAAAGCCCTAACAAACAATAAAGAACGGCGGAAATGCCCCAGAAGGTGGTCTTATACCACACATTGTAGGCGTTATGAAAACCGTTTAAAAACGAGTGAGGCATTTGTCCCCCCAAAGCCAAAAGAATTCGATAACACATAGTTTACCTTTTTTTCTTTTGCTTTTAAAGGGATCAGATCAACCCCTTCGCAGGCAGGATCTGGGTCGTTTAGATTTAAAGTTGGAGGCAATATGCCCTCTCGCATGGCTAAAATGGAGAAAATAGCCTCCACACTACCCGCCGCCCCTAGCAAATGCCCGATAGAGGACTTGGTGGACGACATGGACAGCTTTGGACGATTGCCGAACAAACGCTGAACGGCTTGCAATTCCATAATATCCCCCACAGGTGTGGACGTCCCATGGGCATTCACATATCCCACCTCTTCTGGTGCAATTTCTGCACGATTTAAGGCCATCTTCATGGAACGATAGGCCCCATCCCCATCTGGCGCCGTCACATGGTAGGCATCTCCAGAAAGGCCATATCCCACTAATTCAGCATAGATTTTGGCACCTCTCTTCTGGGCATGCTCTAGGCTCTCGAGAACCACAATGCCAGCCCCCTCGCCCATCACGAATCCATCACGTCCCTTATCCCAAGGACGAGATCCTTCGGTGGGGCGATCATTATAGGATGATGAAATGGCACGCAAGGCTGCAAACCCCGCCAAACCAATACGACACATACTAGCTTCTGTGCCCCCAGCCACCATGACGTCCGCATCCCCATACTGGATAAGACGGGCCGCATCCCCTATGGCATGCGCGCCGGTGGAACAAGCCGTTACAACCGAATGATTAGGACCTTTGAGGCCATATTTGATGGAAACGTTGCCAGACGTCATGTTAATGAGACACGCCGGGATGAAAAAAGGATTCACACGTCGGGGGCCACGTTCGAACAAAGCCACTGAGTTCTGATAGATGCCCTCTAAGCCCCCAATACCACTGCCGATCATAACACCGGTGCGCTCTTTCTCAAGGTCTGTTTGGGGATGCCATCCAGCATCTTTTAAGGCTTCATCTGCCGCCGCAATTCCAAAAAGGCAATACCGCCCCATTTTGCTTTGATTGCGGGGCTCTACAAAGGCATCAATATTAAGATGCTCTGTGGAAGGTTGACTTCCCTCACCATCTTGGAAAATGGAGATTTCTCCCCCAATTTGGCACGCAATATCTGACACATCGCACTGCTGGATTTTTCGGATGCCAGACTCAGCATGAATCAATTTCTTCCAGCTCTGAGAAACGGCTGGGCCCAGCGGGCTCACCATCCCCATTCCTGTAACAACAATACGCTTCATGATTATTCTATCATATAAAGGAAATCCAAAGATTTCCTATTATTCCACATGCTTGTCAATATACTCTACAGCGTCTTTAACTGTCTTGATTTTTTCTGCATCTTCTTGAGGAATTTCACACCCAAATTCATCTTCAAAAAGCATGATAAGCTCTGCAAGATCAATGCTATCTGCGCCGATGTCATCTGTGAAACTTGCATTATCAGTTACCTTTGAGGCATCAAGTTTAAACTTTTCCATCACAACTTTTTTTACTTTGCTTGCTGTATCAGCCATCGTTTCTATTCCTTCATAAATTACAGATTACCAAATGGCTACTCATCATCAAACAGCCACTAGCTAGACATGATGTTCTAGCTATCATAAACAGTTTAATTTGGCTAGTCAAAAATTAAACCATGGCCATACCACCATTCACATGGATGGTCTGTCCCGTTACATAACCAGCTTCACGACTTGCGAGATAAACAGCCGCAGCCGCAATATCCTCAGGGGCGCCAATATGCCCTTGTGGGATAGAGAATGCAATTTTTTCTTTTTGTTCCTCCGTTAGAATATCTGTCATGGGAGATTTAATAAATCCCGGGGCAATGCAGTTAACGGTGATATTTCGCGAGGCCACTTCCTTTGCCAATGACTTAGACATCCCGATTAAACCCGCTTTAGCTGCAGAGTAATTGGTTTGTCCTGGGTTTCCTGTCACCCCCACCACGGACGTAATATTGATAATGCGTCCAAATTGGGCTTTTAACATAGACCTCAACACTGCTTGAGTCAGGCGAAAGGGCACCTCAAGATCTACCCGCAGCACTTCTTGCCAAGCCTCAGGCTTCATCACAAACATAAGACCATCCTTGGTGATTCCCGCATTATTGATGAGGGTATCAATGGCCCCCATTTTTTCCATCGTGTCGGGAATCAATTTGCTAACGGAAGCCTCGTCTCCCAAATCGCAGGTAACAATGTGAACGCGTTCGTTCCTCAAGCCGTCTGCGATCTTTTCCAAGGCGTCTTGTCGACGACCACTTAAAGTGACAGTGGCACCCCGCGCATGAAAAGAGGAGGCAATTGCTTGGCCAATAGCCCCAGAAGCTCCCGTCACTAAAATCTTCCTCTCTTTAAAGTCAAACATAATACACTCCTAAGCTCACGCCTCAAGGGCCATAAATTCTTCCACATCACGGGGGGACTGAATGGACAAACTCCGCACATCGGGAGAGATCCGTTTTACAAGCCCACTTAAAACTGTCCCGGCCCCCACTTCTACAAACCGCGTCACCCCCAAAGACTGCAACTTTTGTATAGTTTCTGTCCACCTTACACGCCCCGTGATTTGACGCACTAATAGATTCCGCAGAATGTCCCCGTCTGTCTCGGGGACAACGGTCACATTGGGGAGGATAGGCAGCGAGGCATTTTCAAAGGGCAGCTTTTCTAGGACGTTTTTCATCCGCTCGGCCGCCATCATCATTAAAGAGCTATGGAACGGTGCACTCACCTTTAAAGGAATGACTTTTCGAATAGAGAGACTTTCTGCAATGGCCGCCACATGGGATAACGCCACCAACTCTCCACTCAGCACGATCTGGCCTGGGCAGTTATCATTGGCCACTTCACAGACACCGTACCGAGAAACTTGTTGGGAAATGGTTTCTGCTTGTTCCAACGATGCTCCAATCAGCGCCACCATCCCGCCCTGTCCCACGGGCACAGCGTGCTGCATAGCTCGACCACGCTCTTTCAAAGCCTTCACTGTATCGGTAAAATTTAGCACCCCCCCGGCACAGAGGGCCGCGTATTCTCCAAGAGAATGACCAGCCGCATAAGAGAAGGAAGGTGTACCAATCCCCGCCTCATTCAACACACGAAGTGCCGCCATGGAAACAGCCACCAAAGCTGGCTGAGTATTCTCGGTTAACATGAGTTGGTCTGCTGGTCCCTCAAAGATAAGGTCGGTGAGATTCTGAGAGAGCGCATCATCAAGCTCTTCAAACACTTGGCGCGCGACAGGAAAGGCGTCATATAAATCTCGCCCCATACCCACAACTTGGGATCCCTGGCCTGGAAATAAAAGAGCTTGCTTCATTTGTGTGTTTCTATCTAATTTTTCCCAAAATGAAAAGTGTTTTTATTTCTTGCAATTTGATATAAAAGCTCGTATAAGCTGAGGATTAATCGTAATGTACTTCTTGCTGACCCGTAAATTCGCGCGTTCGGTAATTTTTAGCCATAAGGAGTTTATATGTCATTTTACGAAAATATTTTTATTGCACGTCAAGATTTATCCCCCAATCAGGTAGATGCCCTGGTAGAAGGATACAAGAAGCTCGTCCAAGATCAAAAGGGCGAAGTGAAAGAGCATGAGTATTGGGGTCTTCGAACCCTTGCCTATCCCATTCGCAAAAATCGTCGTGGCCATTATGTGTTGTTGAAAATCAAAGCTTCAGGAAAAACTATCTCAGCCCTGCGCCATGAAATGAATCTAAATGAGGACATCTTGAAAAGCCTGTCTGTGAAAGTGGACAAGCTTGAAGAAGGGCCTTCTGTCATGATGCAAACAAAACGTGACAGCGAATAAGAGTTTAAGGATTTGAAAAATGACCAGAGAAACAAGAGACTTTAAAAGAAAACCAAAGAGTGGCCCAAGCCAAACCAAGAGCCACTTTTCAGGAAAAAAATCTTGCCCTTTTAGTGGACCAGATGCCATCGCCATCGATTACAAGGACGCAAGAACTTTGTCTCGCTTTGTAACCGAGAGAGGAAAAATTATGCCACGCCGTATTACGTATGTAACACCAAAGGCACAACGAGGCCTGTCAATTGCTATCAAAAGAGCGCGGTACATCGCCCTCATGCCCTACGTATCGAAGTAAGGAGCCTCATAATATGAAAATAGTTTTATTAGAACGCATTGAAAGACTAGGCCGTATGGGCGACGTTGTTTCAGTAAAAGATGGCTTCGGACGAAATTATCTTTTACCTCAGAAAAAGGCCTTAAGAGCCACCGCGGAAAACATTGCCTATTTCGAGCAACAACGTGCCTCCCTTGAAGAAAAAAGCAAAGATCTTCAGGTAAAGGCGGAAGCCATTGCCAAGAAAGCAGCCAAAGTAAACTTGCTTGTTATTCGTCAAGCCAGTGAAGTCGGCCACCTTTATGGTTCTGTCACCTCTCGGGACATTACCAAGTATTTGGAAGGTCATCATATTGACATCACCCATACCCAAGTGCGTCTTGACACGCCTCTTAAAACAGTGGGTGTCTACGATGTGAAGCTTACTCTTCACCCCGAGGTGTCTCTCTTCATAAAAGTCAGCATTGCCCCTTCCGAAGAAGAGGCAAAGAAATTATTGGAAAGCCCAGACGGGGTTTTCAAGAAAGAGACGACTGCCGCACCCGTAGAGACGATCGAGACAGAACACCCTGGTTTCCCAGAAGAAAACGTGGCTGATTTGGGAGAAGAACTCTCAGCTAACTAAAAGATTTTTCAATCAACAAAAAACCCGCTCTCTTTTGAGGGTGGGTTTTTTGTTGTTCAGCGCGATATTGGTTTCCCTATTATAGATGATGCCTCTTCCAGTCTCTTTCCAAACCTCTTGAGTAACGTATTAGGGGAAACTTTGGACGCATCCATAATATGTTCTTCGGGCCGAGATGGGGGGCAAGAACCACTCAAAAAACTTATGGTTTTATTTTTTTCCTTAAATGGTTCAAAACAAACAACAAAATTTTTATCTTCCTTTACTGGATCATGGAAAATCAAACTTAAGCCTGCTGCTACACTGTTGTGATCCCCTATTTCTAAGGTCGATTTCTTTAATCCCTGATGAATCCTAATGACATCAAAACTCTCAATTCTAAAAGGATTTTGTTTGTCATTGAGAATTGTTTCTATGAGAGAGGTATTACCTCCTTCTCCTGTTGTTATGATTTTTTTGGGATCCGTCTTCTTTTCAATATCAGGAATATTGACAGTTGCAGTAAAATTTAGGGTAGAAACCCAACGACACCCATAGTCCTCTTCTCCAATAGCAGAAAAACAAAGCGGGAAAAATAAGAAAAGAACGACTATCTTAAAAAGAACTTCTTTTTTACCATTGAATCTTTCCATAAACATTTTGCCCAAGACCAAGGAAAGACATTTTTTGAATCCAAGGAAAACATGCTATCCCATTGCCTTCCAGATTTATTTTTTCAAAACGCTCCTTGGCAAGCAGGGTGTTTAAGGTCTGTTCAAATTTTTCTTGTTCATCCCATCCTGTTTCATAAAGACGATTAAAACTCAAATTTAGCCGCGTCAAAGAAGGAAGATTTTTATTAATATAGTCAATTATTTCTGTTGCCCCCTCTAACGTAATTATGTTGTCATTTAGGTTTAAAGATTTAACACGTGTGGAAGCCTCAGGAATTTCTTTTAAATAATCAATCACACTCGTTGTGTCAAGAGGGCGATGACCTCTAAAACAACAGGAGATTGAAGGAGACGTAATGCTCCGACGACTCAAATCTATATCTATATTATTTTGGTCTAGTAAAGCCGAATGAACATGAAACCCTATCAGCAAGAATCCAAAGAAACTACATATATTTTTCATATTAAACTCCATCTTAAAAATGAAAAGGAAACTCTGTACTCTTAATCAAAAATTCCTCTGTCCCATATGAGGACTACACAAGATGGAGATGTATAGCAAGGTGAAATTTCTTATTTTTTAAATAAAAAAAGGGCTAAATGACAGTCTCCCTAAAACTGGGCAGTTCAATGCTTAGCTTCCCATGATTTGATTTAATCCGGATCCCCAAAGACCGTACTTTTACACAAATGGGGCTGGTACTCCCCTCACCTTTAATTTTTAAATCAACCTTTTATTTCAATCTTATTCTTGAGAAACTCGAAAAGTTTGGTATATTTACTCACATGAAAACCCCTGCAAATACGAATAAGAAAAGCTCGTCGAGAGTCCTCTCTTCCTTTGTGGGATGGCTCATCGTCATCGTCGCTTTTGTGGGGGTCATGTTCTGGATTTTTTCCTAAGAAACTTTTTTCTGCTCTAGACAAGAGAGCGATTGAGTAACCAACTCTTCAATGATCTCTGCCACTGGCTGTTCTTTGGAAACCATCCCCACACTTTGCCCGGCCATGAGGGATCCTCGCTCCACGTCCCCCTCAACCACGGCCCGTCTTAAAGCCCCAGCCCAATAGTGTTCAATCTCTAATTGCCCTTCTTTCAAGGTAACCTTGCCATCATCCACCCGTTGGATTACTTGACGTTGCAGCTTAATGAAATCTTCCGTTCCTTTATTGACCAATCCTCGAACAGGAATCACAGGGAATCGCTCGTCTAACTGCACCGAGGCAACGGCATCTCGGGCATTGGCCCGCATAAAGGCTTGTTTAAAGTTAGGATGGGCTTTGCATTCTGTAGCACACACAAATCTGGTCCCCAGCTGACATCCTGAAGCCCCCATCTCTAAATACGAGACAATAGCCTCCCCTCGCCCAATACCGCCGGCTACGAAGACAGGAACTTCTTGAATGTGAAGCAGAATCTCTTGGGCTAATACCGTGGTGGAAACGGGGCCAATATGCCCACCGGCTTCCATGCCTTCAATCACTAGGCCATCTATCCCCATACGAATCAGCTTTTTCGCCATCATTAAGGAGGGCGCGAAGGCAACCACCTTAATGCCCGCCGTTTTTAACATATCGAGGAAGCTTGCCGGCGGAAACCCGCCTGCCAAAACAACATGGGAAACTTTTTCTGTCATACAAGCCTTCACCAAGTCTTCGATGAGAGGGTGCAATAAAATCAAATTTACCCCAAACGTATTTTTCGTGAGCGTGCGTGTTTTTCTGATTTCCTCAGCTAAAATATCAGGAGGCATCGCTCCACACGCCAAGACCCCAAACCCACCAGCATTAGAAATTGCCGCTACCAACCCTGGTTCCGAAACCCAGGTCATGGCGCCCCCTAAAATAGCATACCGAGACCCCAACAGGTCACAACCGCGCTTCCATAGTTTATTTAATCTGTTTTGCATAAATCTTCTGTGAGTTTGTGATAATTTTCTTTGTTTTTCTAAACAGAGGTAACTTACCAAGAGAATTTATAAAAAAAAAGAAAATTATGATACTATTAAAGGAAAAAGGTTCCTTGCATGATTAAACCAAACAATAACATAGATTTAAACGAAGTCAAAAAATTCTCAGACAATGCCCAAGATTGGTGGAATGAAACGGGTTCATACCAATCGTTGCATAAACTGAACATGATACGCCTTTCTTACCTGAAAAGCCTTCTCATGCAACATTTTCATAAAAAACCAGATGCCCTTCCCCTCAAAAACCTGACCATCCTGGATGTTGGCTGCGGCGGAGGTCTTGTCTGCGAGCCTCTGAGTCGACTTGGTGCCTCTGTCACCGGTATAGACCCCAGCCCTGAGAATACGTCCATCGCGAAAGATCATGCCCGTCATTTTGGGCTAGATATTCTTTACAGCACCTGCACGCTCGAAGACTTACAGGATCAAAAAACATATGACGTGGTGCTGGCCCTGGAAGTTTTAGAACATATTCCAAACCCGGCAGACTTTTTAGCTCTGTGCTTTGAAAAGACCTCCCCCGGTGGGCTGTGCATTGTGGCCACGCTGAACCGAACATTGCGCTCTTATTTAGAGGGAATCATTGCAGCTGAGTACGTTTTAAAGTGGCTGCCCAAAGGCACCCACCATTGGTCTAACTTTTTGAAACCTGCCGAATTGTTTCATTTATTTAAAAAGGCAGGGTTTCAAGATGCCTCTTTCAAAGGTGTTCATTTTTCTCCCCTGAAGAATGAATGGTCTTTATCTGATACGCTGGAGATCAACTATATGGGCTATGCTATCAAAGAAAAGCTTCTCTAGAAAGGCCTCAAAATAAAAAGGGCCAGATTTGACTCTGGCCCTAAGTTTAACAGGGAGGCTTACGTCTGGGAGACGTAACTAAGAGAAAACTCTTAGCTCTAGGCCTTGCGCCTAGAAGGGTTTAGCCTTTCGGCAAACTTGTGAAGCAATTTCTCGCTTCAGTCCCTAATATAGATATTTTTACGCAAAAAAGTAGATCATTTTAGTCCAATTTATCATGCAGTTTTTGCATGGCCTATTGGGTAGGAGAGGCCGCAGATCCCGCTAAAATACCCCCATCGATGGTGAATTCTGATCCTGTCACATAGCTTGATTCGTCAGACGCTAGAATAACACCACTGTCTTTATATGATGAAGTTCGATTGGATGATTGAGGTATACACCTCTTGACACTCTGGCCTCCCCATACTATAGGTCAGAAGAGGACAACCAATTCAGAATTGAGGCCCGTGTTATGAAAGTTATTTCTTAAAGTATCGTTTAGCTGAAAGGCATCCTGCTCCAGGGATACCCGTCATTAAATTTATCTTGAGAGATTTTCATGTTACACAAGCCCCTCCACCTAAATAATCTATGCTTTTCTTTGCCCAATAAAACCTGCTTCGAGGGATTTAGTTCCCAAATCAGCCCTGGCAGTCGCATTGCCCTTATGGGCTGCAATGGCAGTGGAAAATCCTCCCTCCTTAGGATAATTCAAGGTCAAGTCGAGCCTACTAGCGGGACTGTTCATCGACCTGAAGATGTTCGTCTGGGCTTTGTACCCCAGATCATCCAGGGATTCCAAGACCTCAGCGGCAGTGAGCGGTTTCAAGCCACCCTCACCCAAGTCTTGAGCCAAGATCCCAATGTTCTCCTTTTGGATGAACCAACGAATCATTTAGACGTCCATAACCGTCGCTCTCTCTTGCGTATGTTCCATTCCTATCAATGCACCTTGATCATTGCCTCCCATGACGTGGATATCCTCCGATTTGTGGATACCCTATGGCATATTGATAACGGGCGAGTCCACGTGTTTTCCGGTAATTATGATGATTATCAGCGGGAGATGGGAGTAAAGAGAGCTTCCATTGAAGAAGAGCTTTCTCGGCTAGATCGGCAAAAGAAAGAGCTTCACCATGCCTTCATGAAGGAACAACAACGCGCGAAGAAAAGCCAGGCGCGAGGGCAAAAAAGCATTCGGAACAGAAAATGGCCCACCATTGTGTCCAATGAAAAAGCCAAACGAGCAGCAGAAACATCGGGTCGTAAAAAAAGCACCCTTACCCACCGAAGAAACGACCTCTTAGATCAGCTTGCCACCCTGCGTCTTCCCGAGATCATTATGCCCAAATTTTCTTTGAAGGTGGGAGAAGCTCACGGAAAAACCCTCCTTCACATCACTGAAGGGACTGTGGGGTATGGGGAACATCCTATTTTAACAGAGATTAATCTTTCGGTGAGAAGTGGAGAACGCATTGCCATCCGAGGGGATAATGGATCGGGCAAGTCTACCTTGATTAAGGCTATCCTCACCCAAAAAGAAGTGACTCGGACAGGAACATGGACTATATCCAACCGAGAAGAGATGGGATATTTGGATCAACATTATGAGACGCTGCAACCGAATCATACTGTTTTTGATGCCATTCATACGTTAGCCCCCTCTTGGTCTCACGCGGAAGTTCGCGCGCATCTCAATGATTTTTTATTCCGAAAAAATGAAGAGGTGAATGCTTTGGTCTCCACTTTATCTGGCGGGGAAAAAGCGCGTCTTTCCCTCGCCCACATTGCTGCTCAAACACCTAGGATTTTAACTTTAGACGAGCCGACGAATAACCTAGATCTGGACACCCGCAATCATATGGTCCAGGTCTTAAGGGCTTATCCGGGGGCTCTTCTCATTATTTCCCATGATGAAGACCTGTTGGAAAGTATTCAGATAGACGCCGTTTACACTATAATGGAGGGAAGGTTAACCCCATGAGATATAACAACTTAAGAACAAACTGTTTCTTCAAGACGGATCCCCGCCAAACTTTTAAGCCACTCTCTGTCTTCCTGAGACAATTGATATCGATCTGGCAACGTTACTTCCAACTGGCCAAGATTCTGTTTGATAAAGAGCTTTATCCCTATTTTTCCACCCGTTCTCTGGGACAAAAAATTCTTCAACTCTTCCATGCCTCTCAAGGTTTCGAAATGGAGAGAGATCCCATATTCAAGAGAAGATACCAACTGTTCCAAAGGAGTAAGATCATTAATCGTCAAGCGCAACATGCCTTGATCGTCCCGCTTCAACAACGCTTGCACAAAAAGAGGGTCCCCCTTTTCCACACATGCTCGCGCATGGTCTAATTTATCTGAAAATACCAAGGCTTCATAATTCCCGTAAGCATCCGAGAAACCTATGAAGGCAAAGCGATTCCCCTTCTTGGAGGTTTTTAGTTTGAAAGACACGGGCAAGCCCACCAAGCTAGCTATGGCTCCCGGATGAGTTTCCAGATCCAAGCTTTTGATAACCTTAAGGTGCTCTAGGACATCAGCGCTATACGCTTGCAGAGGGTGGGCAGATAAATAAAAGCCAACAGCTTCCGCTTCCTTATTCAATCGGTCCAAAATGGGCCACTCTGCTACTTGGGGCAGTGTAAACCGGTCCACCTCCGACTCATGGGCAAACAAAACCGTTTGCAAGCTTTCCGTCTTGGACGACGCCGTATTGGCATGCCGCACCATGGCCTCCACCGATTCATACAAAGCGCGACGGTTCCCACTGAGAGAATCAAAGGCCCCGGCCGCAATCAAGTGCTCTAACTGTCTCTTATTTAAAACCCTGGTGTTAAAGCGACTTAAAAAATCATCTATGTTTTTAAATAATCCATTTTTGGCACGCTCTTCTGTCACCACTTCCATGGCTTGAGTCCCCACATTCTTTAAGGCGCCGAGGGCATATCGGATGGATTTTTCTTGAGTCTCTGCATCAATCTCTACCGCAAAGGTAGCGGATGATCGATTAATATCTGGAGGCAACAACCGGATCCCCCTCTCCTTCAGTTCTTGATGATACACCGCCAGCTTATCTGTGTTATGCATATCATACGTCATGGTCGCCGCCATAAATTCGTGGGGAAAATTGGCTTTCATATAGGCAGTTTGATACGAAACAAGCGCATAAGGTGCCGAGTGAGACTTGTTAAACCCATAGCCAGCAAACTTGGCCATCTGATCAAAAATCTGGGACGCCACCCCCCGATCCACCCCTTTCTTAATGGCCCCCTCGGTAAATATTTCCCGCTGGGCATCCATTTCCGATTTAATCTTTTTACCCATAGCCCGGCGCAATAAATCTGCCCCTCCCAAGGTATATCCTCCCAATACTTGGGCAATTTGCATCACTTGTTCTTGATACACCATCACCCCATGTGTGACTTTTAGAATAGGTTCGAGGGCTGGGTGCAAATAAGACACCTCTTTCTCACCATGCTTGCAGGCAAGATACCGAGGGATATCGTCCATGGGGCCAGGACGATACAAAGCATTCAGATCTATCAACTCTTCAAACTGCTCTGGCTTTAAGCGCCGCAGCACATCGCGCATGCCCTGGCCTTCCAGCTGGAAGATGCCCACTGTTTCCGCCCGTCTGAGCAAGGCAAAGGTTTTTTCATCTGTGAGCGGCAGTTTAGAAATTTCCACCTCATGCCCTTGATCCCGTGCCATTTGGGCCGCATTTTCTAAAATGGTTAAGGTCTTTAATCCCAAGAAGTCAAACTTGACCAAGCCAGCCAATTCCACAAACTTCATGCTAAACTGAGTCGCCAAAATATCTGATTTTGGATCACGATACAAAGGCACTTCCTCATCCAACGGACGATCTCCGATAATCATGCCCGCCGCATGGGTAGAGGCATGCCGATAAAGCCCTTCCAGTTTTAAGGCGATATCCATGAGCTTGGCCACCGATTCATCGCTGCGCCGCATCTCTCGTAAGAGAGGCTCTTGATTGATGGCTTCTTGCAACGTACAGGGGCTTGCGGGCGTAAAGGGCACTAATTTACAGATACGATCTACCTGAGGATAGGGCATTTGCAAAACACGGCCCACATCTCTGAGCACGGCCCGGGCTTGCAGAGTTCCAAAGGTGATGATATGCGCCACCTTTTCGGCCCCATATCTTTGTTGGACATAATGGATCACTTCGTCACGACGATCTTGACAAAAATCGATATCAAAGTCGGGCATGGAGACACGTTCTGGGTTCAAAAATCGCTCAAAAATCAGATCAAATTCGATAGGATCAATGTCTGTGATCATCAAAGACCATGCCACCAATGACCCTGCCCCCGACCCACGTCCGGGGCCCACCGGGATTTTTTGAGATTTTGCCCACTTAATAAAATCAGACACAATTAAAAAGTAGCCTGCAAACCCCATCTGAACAATAACGCCAATCTCATAATCCAAACGTTCTTGGTAAGTCTGGATTAGCTTTTTCCTTTCAACCTCTGAGATATTTTTATGGAGAAGACGATCTTCTAACCCCTGCTCTGCCTGACTCTGTAACTCTTCTGCTTCATCTTTCCCAGAGTCGCTTGAAAATGGAGGCAACAAGGGCTTGGACGCGGGCTCTGGCATAAAAGAGCACCGCTCCACAATGGCCAGCGTATTCTGCAGCGCTTCGGGTAAATCCTGAAATAAATCAGCCATGTCCCTAGACGACTTAAAAAAATGATGGGGAGATTCTCGACGTCGATTTTCTTCATTCACATAAGACCCCCCGGCCACACACAGCAACGCATCATGAGCTTCGTACATAGCTGCATCGGCAAAGAAGCAATTATTGGTAGCCACTAAGGGGATATGGTGGGCATAAGCTTCTTCCAAAAAAAAGGTCTCCGTTTTGTCTTCAATTTCCAGACCATGGCGCTGAATTTCCATGTAAAATCGATCCCCAAAAATATCTTTGAAAGATTGAATGAGTTTCTGTGCCTCTTCTATTTTATTCCTTAAGAACAAAGACCCTATGGGCCCTGTGGCCGCTCCTGACAAGACAATGAGTCCACTTGAATACCGAGAGAGGTCCGCCAACGTGACATGGGGCAGATGCCGCGACGGCAACTCCGCATAAACCTGGCTTATCAGTTTAATCAGATGTTGGTATCCTTCTTTATTCTTGGCAAGCAATACAAGAGGGGGGAAATCCATCCGATCTTTAAAGGCTGGTAACGTGAGCCCTATTTCCAACCCCAAGATAGGCTGAATCTTGTTTTTGGCACACGCCATCGCAAACTCGAGGGCCCCAAACATGTTGTTGGTGTCTGTCATCGCCACTGCCGGCATCTTATGTTTAAGGCAAAGCTCCACCACTTGAGGGATTTTTAACGCCCCTTCCAATAAAGAATAGCCTGTATGAAGTCTCAAATGAACAAAGGAGGAAGGGGACAGAGATGTCATGCTCTTTCCTTTACCAATCCGTTCTCTAAAACAAGAACGCGGTCCATTTTGCCCATTAACATCAAATTATGCGTCACCATCAGAGTTGTCACATTTTGTTCTTTAGCCAAGGTCACAAAGAGGGAAAAGACCTGTTCTCCTGTTTCATGATCCAAATTTCCCGTGGGTTCATCCGCGAGTAAAATGGTGGGTTTTTTTACCAAGGCCCGCGCGACGGAGGCTCTTTGTTGCTCTCCTCCTGAAAGTTTTGTAATAGGATAATTCACCCGATGAGACAACAAAACCTTGTCTAGCATGTCAAGCGCTCGCGCTTTGGCCACAGATTCTGCAACTCCTTGCACCAACAAAGGCATCATTACATTCTCTAAAACCGTAAACTCTGAAAGCAAATAATGTTTTTGATACACAAACCCAACATGCAAACACCGAAACTTTGTTTTTTCTTTTTCGGAGGCTTGCCCTAACTTTTTCCCGTCTATGGAAATCTCACCCGAGGTCAGAGAGTCCAGCAATCCAATGAGGTGAAGCAAGGTTGACTTGCCCACACCTGACTCACCCACCAACCCTACCATTTCACCCGGATAGAGAGTGAGAGTGATCCCCCTTATGATATGAACAAAAGAAGATCCTTCTGAGAACTTTTTATGAACATTTTCTAAGCGGACAGAAGCATTATTCATATCGCAAAGCCTCAACGGGATTAAGTTTTGAGGCTTTCCACGCAGGATATAACGTCGCCACAACTGAAAAGCTAAGACTCATAAGGGCAATCCCCACAATTTGTCCTATCTCCATATGCACAGGAAGTTCTGTCAAAAAATAGAATTCTTGGTTAAACAAGGTGGTATTCGTCATCCATTGGAGGGCTTGCCGAATGGACTCTAAATTTAAAGCGACGATGATACCTAACAAAACCCCCAACCCGGTGCCCATCACGCCTAAAGAGGTTCCCACCCCTGCAAAAATGCGCATGATGCTTGACGAACTCGCTCCCAAAGTTTTTAAAATAGCAATATCTTGGGTTTTATCTTTCACCAGAATAATCAAACTCGACACGATGTTAAAAACAGCGATCAAAATAATCAAGCTCAGGATGATAAACATGACGTTCCGCTCGATTTGTATCACTTCAAAAAAGCTGGCATTTGCTTGTACCCACGTTAAATATTTTGAAGGACGTCGAATAATATCCTGTACTGTCTCAATAACAAGATCTGTTCTATAGGGATCGTCTAAAAAAAATTCAAAATGACTAATCCCTTTTCCTTTTTGAAAGAAGCTTTGCGCTGTTTGAAAAGGAAGGAATGCCACCGTACTATCATATTCGAAAACCCCTGATTCATAAATGGCAGCCACTTTAAAAGATTGGATGCGCGGCATGCGCCCGAGAGGTGTCACGTGCCCCTCTGGGATGGTGATCGTTACCACATCTCCTACCTTAAGCTTTGCTTTTTCCGCGAGGCGCATGCCTACGGCAATAACATTTTCATTGCCTTGGAAAGAGGTAAACTCCCCCATAAGATTCTTTTTTGTCAGAATAGATCGAGAGCTCAGCTGATCATAGGGCATGGCTCTGATCATCACACCCCAAGATTGTCCTTGGAAAGAAAACATCCCCTGCCCTTCAATGACGGGGATCACTTGTTTCACTTCTTGAAGTTCCCTCATCTTCGGCAGGAGAGTTTCATAATCTTGAAAGGACGTTTCTTGATCTGTGACCGTTAAATGGCTATTGAATTCCAGAATTTTTGACAGCAATTCATGACGAAACCCATTCATCACCGACATCACCACAATGAGAGTGGCAACCCCTAAGGTGATACCCAAAAGAGAAAAAACATTAATAACTTTCAGAAAGCTTTCTGCCCGTCGTGGCCAAAGGTAACGACGGATTATAATCCATTCAAATCTCATCATAGAACAGATCTTAGCGCGTCTTTAAGAAATGACAAAACAGTATCTACAGACACCTCGTGAACGTGACCCGTTCGACGGTTTTTGAGCTCCACCGTTTTGTTGAGCAAACTCCGAGGCCCAATAATCATCTGCCACGGCAACCCGATGAGATCCATATTGGAAAACTTTGATCCAGCCCCCTCGTCTCGATCATCGTAGAGCACAGAAATGCCCACTCGCATCAGTTGAGTATACAAATCTTCACACAATAGGGAAACAGCCGGATCTTTCACTTTGACGTTAATGAGGCCGACCAGAAAAGGAGAAACGGATTCAGGCCAAACAATGCCTCGCTCATCATGACTTGCTTCGATCATGGCCCCCACCACACGAGAGACACCGATCCCGTAGCATCCTCCTTCCGGATAAACGGGCATACCTTCTGGCCCCATAACGGTGATATTCATGGCCTTTGTGTATTTGTCTCCATAATAGAAGATATGCCCTACCTCGATCCCACGCGCCTCTTTTAAATCTTCCTTGGAAATAGGGCAATTGGAGGGATCATGCAGCTCATCCGTGCTGGCATAGAGCTGCAGCAGATCTTCCACATCTATGGATTCTATGTTTTCTTTCAGCAGATCGTATTTTTTATCATAAAAAACGCCGCTTTCCCCGGTTTGGGCAATCACATGGAATTCATGACTCAGATCCCCTCCAATGGGACCTGTATCCGCCCGCATGGGCAAAACCACTAAACCCAATCGTTTAAAAATACGCAAATAAGATCTTAAAATGCTTTTATAGGTCTCGCGCGCTGCCTTTGCATCCAAGTCAAAGGAATAGCCATCCTTCATCAGGAATTCACGACCCCGCATAATCCCAAACCGAGGGCGCACTTCATCGCGAAACTTCCAATGGATTTGATACAAACACTTGGGCAGATCTTTATAACTCTGCAAATGACGGCGGAACAAGTCATGCACCACTTCTTCTGAGGACGGAGCAAAAACCATCTCCCGCTCATGACGATCTTGAAGACGCAGCATTTCTTTGCCGTAGGCATCATCCCGGCCGCTCTCTCTCCACAAATCCCGGTTTTGCAGAAGGGGCATGAGCACCTCTTGGCAGCCAATTTTATCTTGTTCTTCTCGGATCACCTGCTCCACTTTTTGCAGCACCTTTAACCCAAAGGGCAACCACGAATAAATGCCCACCGTATCTTGGCAGATCATCCCTGCGCGCAGCATCAAGCGATGGGACGTCACCTGCGCCTCACTGGGGTTTTCTTTAAGGGTCGGTAAAAAATACTGGGATAATTTCATAATTTGGTTACTCAACAAGAGTTTTGATAAATTTCTCTAATCCGACCTGTCGGCGGCGGCGTAATTTTTCAGAGGAGACGATTTTTAGAATTTGATCCACCGTTGTTTCAAACTGATCATTGATCAGCACATAGTCATACTCAGGCCAGTGGCTGATTTCATCAATGGCTTTGGTCATCCGATCCATAATAATATACTCGTGATCTTGGGCTCGCTTGTAAAGCCGGGTTTCCAGCTCTTTTAAAGAGGGCGGCAACAAGAAAATAGAGACTACGTCCGGCCGAATGCTTTGGCAGAGCTGCTGCGTGCCTTGCCAGTCAATATCAAAGATAATATCCCGCCCGGCATGCAGGGCTTCCTCCACGGGCTGCCTCAAGGTTCCATACTGGTTTCCAAATACTTTGGCCCATTCTAAGAACGCCTCTTTTTCCAATAGATCATCAAACTCTTTTTGGGTTTTGAAATGGTAGTGCTTTCCCTCTTCCTCTCCTGGCCGAGACGGGCGCGTTGTGACGGAAATGGACAGGGAAAAATTAGGGTTCCTTTCCATCAATGCGTGGGAAACAGACGACTTGCCCGCACCCGACGGCGACGACAAGATCAACGCAATCCCTTTGTGTTTAATCTCTGTTTTTTCTATAATATCAAACATGGGATCATTCAGCTGACTCTAAAGAAATAAGGGACAAATGCACCCCAAAATCTTTTTCCTTTTTATGCGCCGATCGACGGCAACTAAAAAAAAGATCTTCTTGTTCGTAGGTACAATAAGGCAACCGTTCACTATGCCCTATTTTCAAGGTTGCTAGTTGATGCTCCACATACCCGGGAAGATCAAACAAAAATTTTTCCGGAGATTCTTGAGGCACAAAGAATTGAGCATTGTCGTCGGACTGATCCATAAAGGCATTATAAACTTCTGCCCCCACCTCATAAGACTCTTGATTGATGCAAGGCCCAACCGCCGCTGAAATAGAATGCGCTTTTGCACCACACTTTTCCATGGCCTTGACCGTATTTTGCACGATGCCCGCGAGCGCCCCTCGCCATCCCGCATGGGCCGCTCCAATCACCCCGTGGGTCGCATCCAAAAACAACACCGGCACACAATCCGCCGTTTGAATTCCTAACACAAGATGCGTCGATGTCGTCACGACCCCATCTGCCTCCGGTAGCGTTGCCGGAACTCGCTCTAAAATCACCACCTTATTGCTGTGCACCTGGCTTAAGGTACATAGATTCTTATACTCTAGGCCCACTGCCTCTACGGCGCGTTTCCGATTTTCAACAACGTTTTCTTTACCATCACGTCCTTTTTGATCTCTATTTTCCCGAAAACTACAGTTTAAAGACTCATAAGGTCCAGTACTAACCCCCCCCTGACGGGTCAGGAATCCGTGCTTAACGGATTTAAGACAATGGGCTTTTAAAATAGGAACGGATAAATGGGTCATATAGAAAAACTAAGAGAGTCTACCTCAAAAGTAAAGAAAATTTAAAGAGATTTTTTCCTCTCGCCTAAGAACGTCGCCCCTCTACAATACTGTGCAAATCCATTTGGTTCCAATCCGTTTGGCCAAACTGCAACTCCTTTAACCGAGGGGGATAGTCTCGGGGAGGAAGTTGGGCGGCGGGTGGAGGCAATGGAGCACCATCATCCGATAAAAAGTCTAGCCCCTTTTCATCCATAGTATCTGACGAAGGCGCTACAATTTTCTCTGGAGCTTCCATCCCTTTCTTTTGCTGAAATCCTGGTCGTCTAGAAGGGGTGCCCCTAGGTTGAGTCAGCATCTTTTGTGCTGGAGGTTGAGAAACCATTGGGGCAGCTTGCGGCGGCATGGCTACTTGTAGTGGTGGACGATCGTCCTCTCCCCCCTCATCCATCCAGTCCTCTCCCATATCTTCTTCATCGCCCATGTCCATATCAAGATTTTCCGCGGGCGGCAACGGAGCTGCCTTCCCTGCAGAGAAAGAAGGCAGGGGCATTTGTCCAGCAAAAACATCCCCTAGAGTGAACAAAAGGGTAAAACAAAGGCTAAAAAATAAAATGAACCGATGAAAAAACTGCATAACCAACCTCCTCTAGTATACTGCCCTAGAGTCCTCCCCATCGCAAGAGGATTAGTCCACAAATGCCGCCTTAATCAATTCTTTCGTATACGTTGTCTGGGGTTTAGAGAAAATTTCTTTGGCTGTGCCTTGCTCTATGATTTTTCCTCTCTTCATCACAATAACTCGGTGACTAATGGATTTAATGACCCGAAGATCGTGACTAATAAACAAATATGAAGTTTGGTATTTTTTCTGAAGGTCTTTCAAGATGGATAAAATGTGGGTTTGAATGGACAAATCCAAAGAAGAAGTGGGTTCATCCAACACAATAAGCTTTGGTTTTAAAATCAGAGCTCTCGCAATGGCCACCCGTTGGCGCTGCCCCCCCGAAAGCTCGTGAGGATAACGCTTTAAAAAATCTTCTGATAATTGAACATCAGCAAGTGCTTGCACAATTTTTTCTGTGACTTCTTGGAGAGTTAAATCCCGACGATACGACCGTAACCCCTCTTGTACAATTTGTTCTACTGTCATTTTAGGATTCAAAGAGCTGTAGGGATCTTGAAACACGAGCTGTAGATCTTTTCGAAGCGGTCGGATCTCCCTTTGCCCCAAGGCCTGGAGAGAGTGTTCTTGAAAAGTTATGTCTCCTAAAAATTTATACAACCTCACCACAGCAAACGCCAACGTGGATTTCCCCGAGCCACTTTCTCCCACCAGCCCCAATGTTTCGCCGACTCCCACCTCAAAACTTACTTTTTTAACGGCCTGAAAATCGGGACCTTTTTTAAAGAAGGACACCCGCGGGCGCGGGAAAGACACACTGACATCTCGTGCCTTTAAAAGTAGGGGACGCTTCTTGTCTTGATCCGACATAATTCCCTTAGGAACAGCATTCAATAATTTCTGAGTGTATGGATCTTTGGGAGATTTGAATATTTTTTGGGCTGTCCCTGACTCCACAATTTTTCCGCGATGCATAACAAGCACACGATCAGCCACTTTTTTTACCACCGTTAAATCGTGGCTGATCATCAACAAAGACATGCCAAACTTTTGTTGCAAATCTTTTAGGATGGAAAGAATTTGGGCTTGAATAGTCACATCTAACGCCGTGGTGGGTTCGTCAGCAATTAATAGGTCTGGCTTGTTCGCAATGGCAATGGCAATCATGACCCGTTGCCTCTCCCCCCCGGACAGTTGGAAGGGGTAAGCATTTATTTGCTTCTCTGGATCCTGCAGCTGCACAATGTGTAAAAGGTTTAAAGTTTCTTTAAAAGCCTGAACCTTCGTCATCTGTTGATGCAAAGTCAGAACCTCCTTAATTTGATCCCCCACCGTATGCAAGGGATTAAGCGACGTTAAGGGATCTTGAAACACAAACCCAATTTTTCTATTTCTTAAAGATCTGAGTTCCTCCCCAGACGCCCGTCCAACATCAATGCCCTTGAAAATAATCTCTCCCGAGGGATGGTAGGCTTCAGGATAGGGGAGCAATCGAATAATAGAGAGAGCTGTTAGCGATTTTCCCGAGCCACTTTCCCCCACAATGGCGACTGATTCTCCTGCCCCAACATCAAAGGAAACTCGATCCACAACAACACCTTGCGCTTGAGGGGCACTTCGAAAGGCAACGCTCAGATCTTTCACAGACAGTAAAGGGGATCTTTTTCTAGTCACAGGATTGTCTCACCCTGGGATTGATAGAGACGAAAAGCATCTCGAATCCCCTCCCCCACAAAAATTAAGGAAGTTAACAATATGGTAAGTGCCACAAATCCCGTAATCCCAATCCAGGGAGCATAGAGATTATTCTTCCCCTGATTCAAAATTTCTCCCAAAGACGGGGGGCCAAAAGTAGGGACAAACCCTAGAAAATCAATGGTGGCCAGCAACGTGATGGACGCAATCAGAAGGAAGGGCACAAGGGTCAGCGGGGCCGATAATACATTGGGAAGAATGTGTCGGAAAATAATGGGAAAAGGTTTAACCCCCATAATGCGGGCAGCCTTTACATAATCTAAATGACGCGCTTTCAAAAACTCAGCCCGCACAATAGGGACAACCAGCATCCATTTGAACGCCGAAATGACAAAGACTAAAACGGCAAAATTCAATCGAAATAAAGCTGACACCGTAATGAGCAGGAAGATAAGGGGCAATCCCGACCACACTTCTGTAAATCGCTGCAATGTGAGATCCACATACCCCCCAAAATACCCCTGAATCGCCCCCATAAAAAACCCGATGGTCACACTAATAAGCGTCACTGTTAACCCAAAAATAATGGAAAATCGGTAACCATAAATAAGGCGTGCTAATAAATCCCGTCCTTGATCATCTGTCCCCAACCAGTTTTCTTGGGACGGGGGAGAGGGTACCGGCGCTGTCAAATCATAATTGACCGTGTTGTAACTATAGGGAATCAAAGGCCATATCATCCATCCGTCTTCTTTGATTAACTTTTTCACAAAAGGATCACGATAATTCGCTGCCGTGACAAACGTCCCCCCGAATTCTTGCTCGGAGTAATTAACAACCAAGGGAAAGTAAGCTTTATGCTTATACCAAACAAAGAGAGGTTTATCATTGGCGATGAGTTCTGCCCCTAAACTGATTAAAAAGGTACCCAGGAAAAAATAAAGCGCATAGACACTTCTCTTTTTTGAAATGAATTTTTGATATTTTTCTGAGAAGATGGAGGGGGTCATTTAATCCTCTTTTTCAAAATTAATGCGCGGGTCAATGATACTGTAAAGAAGATCTCCAACCACATGTAGACAGAGGCTCAACAGCGTAAAAATGTAAAGAGTCCCAAACATCACCGGATAGTCTCGATTCACAGCGGCTTCAAACCCCAAAAACCCCAAACCATCTAAAGAAAAAATAATTTCGATTAATAAATTACTGGTGAAAAAGATGGTAATGAAGGCACTGGGAAACCGTGCCACCAAAGGCAGCATGGCATTACGAAAAATGTGGTTGTAAAGAATTGCTTTCCGATCCAACCCCTTTGACCGCGCTGTAATCACATATTGTTTTTGAATCTCTTCAATAAATGAGTTTTTTGTCAGCAAGGTAACACTTGCAAGCCCACAAATAACGATGGACACGATGGGCAAGCACAAGTGCCACAAATAATCTGTAATTTTGTGAAAAAAGGTCAGAGACTCCCAGTCATCAGAAGAAAGCCCTCGCAAAGGAAACCAATCTAGATAAGATCCCCCAGCCAACAGAATGATCAAGAGCAAGGCAAATAAAAAACTGGGAATAGCGTATAAGAACACCATCACAATACTTGAGATTGTATCAAATCGACTCCCGTCTCGAACGGCTTTGAACACACCCAAAGGAATGGAGATGAGATAAATTAAAAGCGTTGACCAAAATCCCAAAGACAAAGAAACGGGCAGTTTTTCTTTGATAAGCTCCCACACAGAAATCTGGCGAAAATAACTGCTCCCAAAATCAAAGGTTAAATAGCTTTTCACCATCAAAAAGAATCGCTCTAGGGGCGGCTTATCAAAGCCATACTGTTTTTCTAATTCTTGAATAAACTCTTGGGGTAATCCTCTCGCCCCTCGATAGGAGGAGGAAGAGTCTGCCCCCGAATCGATCAAGTTGTCTGACAGCCTTCCTTCTACCATGCCACTTGCTTTGGCGATCATCTGATCAATGGGGCCCCCCGGTGTAATTTGCACAAGAAAGAAATTAATCAGCAGAATAAAAAACAAGGTGGGGAATACCAAAAACAATCGGCGAAAAACGTAAGGCATCATCTCAGAGACCTTTTTTCTCTAGGGCCTTCACCCACCACGTATCTGTATCGTATAAACTTGCATCTTTTGGTAACACGTTTAGTTTTCTCCAATAGGCCAAATAGCTCTTTTGAGGGCACCACCCCGGAATTAGATAATACCCTAACCCGATAATACGATCTAGTAAAGCCGTATAAGTCTTGAGAGTTGCCAGATTTTTGGCTGTTTTAATCTGTGTGACAAGATCATCCACAAGGGGATCTTGGACCCCAGACAAATTCAGTGTGGAAGGACTCGCTGCCCATTTGCTCGACCAAAAGAGCTCTTGTTCTGGTCCAGGGATGACCACATGCGGGTGGAAATGTAATACCAGGTCAAAATCCAAAGTGCGCAGACGACACGTATGCCCAGACCAATCACTGATGGTAATGGAGGCCTCTATACCCACTTTCTGTAAATTGTGCAGAAAATCCTGGAATAGAGCCACCTGCCCCGATGTATACACAACCAAATCCAAAACCATGGGTTGGCCCGTCTCTTGGGACACTAACTTCCCTTTTTTCAAAACCCATCCCGCTTCCTTAAAAAGGTCGAGGGCTTGACGAAACCGATCTCGTTCCATGAATGGACCCATTTTGTTCGATGAATAAGAACAGTCCTTTAATCCCTGGGGCAATGAAGAGGGAGAATATTGACGGCAAAGGTTTCTTTCTGCCACACTCATTTTCTGGGGGGCTCCATACCCTGAATTCATAAAAATACTGGTGTTTCTTTTATAAGAATGAAAGAACCGCGCTTTATTGAGCCATTCAAAATCAAACAAAAGGGTGAGCGCTTTCCGGATCCGCCCATCCGATAAATAGGGTCGGCGCGTATTGATAAAAATCCCTGTGAGTCCATGATAAAACGGTTTGTCAAAGGCAACCTTCATCACCTCACCCCGCTCAGCCGCGGCGAAATCATACCCTTGATGCCAATTGCTGATCCGTTCATCCCTCCACCAGTCGATCAGACCTTTTTTAAAAGCTTCAAACCCCACACGTGAATCAGCATAGTACGTCACCTTCAGCGTGTCGAAATTATAAAATCCCTTGTTACAAGGCGCTTTCTCCCCCCACCATGGTCGTACACGTTCGTAAAGAATAAACTTGCCCAAATCAGAGGACTGAATTTTATAGGGACCGCTCCCTACTAAGAGAGGTTCCTTCTGCCACTGTTTTCCCTCTAAAGACTTTTTAGAGAACACCGGAAAAGATCCCAAATGATAGGCCAAATCTCGGTTAGGCCCTTGAAAAACAAATTTAAGAGTGCAGGGATCTAAGATCTCAACCTTTGCCACCTGTTGAAACAAAGAGCGAAAAGACAGTTTACCTTCTTTTTTGAGCAGATTGAAAGAGAACGCCACATCTTCCGCGGTGATGGGATCTCCATTATGGAAAGTGGCTTCTTTTCTTAAAGAAAAAACAACAAACCCATGGGCTGGATCCGTCATGACTGATTGGGCGAGGTAAGGATAAGAGGCTTCCAGATTGTCCCGCGCCGGCTTCATGAGCGTGGCAAAAGTTAACTCCATCTCAGGCACAGTGACGCCCACATCCACATAGGGATTAAACCCGTTGAACCGACGTGATGTGGAGAGATTAAGATGGCCTCCTTTGGGTGCCTCAGGGTTTGCATAGGCAAAATGAGAAAAATTTTGTTTATACTTGGGTTGACCCATGCCACGTAACGAGACATAGTGAGAACTCGATTGGGCTTGCCCCCAGACAGATGACAAGAAGGAAGGCAGCAAAAAAAGAAGAATGAGTATTTTATAAAACATAGTTTAATCCCTATACAGATTTTTTCAGAGGTCCACAATCATGACAACACCCCTTATCGTTATTCCGAGCCGGTTAGATGCTCAACGGTTCAATCGGAAACCCCTTGCCCTGATCCACGGGAAGCCCATGATTTTACGGGTGTGGGAACAAGCCATCAAGGCTGACATAGGCCCCGTTGTGGTGGCTTGCTGTTCCAATGAGATAAAAGATTTGATCGAGGCCGCTGGTGGGATTGCCGTGATTACCCCACCCGAGCTTCCCTCCGGTACAGACCGCGTTCATGCAGGTGCAGATGTTTATGACCCCCAGAAAAAACATGGCGTGGTCATTAATCTTCAAGGAGACCTACCTGCCATTCATCCGGATGATGTTAAAAAAGTATTGAAGGCCTTGGTGGGTCAGAAAATGGATATTTCTACCCTGGCATCCCCCATTCACACCGAAGAAGAACGCACCAGCCCCAACGTGGTGAAAGCCATCATTGGCAATCTGAAGGATGACATGGGTCAAGCCTTCTACTTTACACGACAACCGGTTTCCTCGGGCCACAATAAAATGTACCACCATGTGGGTATTTATGCCTTTAACCGAGACGTCTTGGCAGACTTTGTGAGTAGACCTCCCTCCCCCCTGGAAAAGCAAGAATCTCTTGAACAATTGCGAGCGCTTGAAGCTGGTTATACCTTTGGCATCCATTTAACGGACTCTACAGTTTTTGGGGTGGATCATCCGAGTGACATTCAAAAGACGGAAGATCTTCTGAGAAGACTGAACTGGAGCTAAACGCCGTAATAGGTTTTGTACCAATCCACGAAGTGGCGAACGCCTTCTTCGATACGCACTTTGGGTTCAAAGCCGAGTTCTTTTTGGGCCCGTGAAATGTCAGACAGAGACGCCGAGATATCCCCCGGTTGCATGCCTGTGTACTTAATGGTGGCTTTCTTCCCCACATATTTTTCGATGAAGGCGATATACGCATTCAAATCTTCCATGTTGCCATTCCCTAGATTGTAAATCCGGTGGGGGGGATTTTTTCCGTCATCCTTGATGGGATTGGATAGGGCTGCCACAATGCCTTCCACGATGTCAGAGACGTACGTAAAGTCTCGCTGCATGTGCCCTCCATTAAAGACAGTAATGGGTTTGCCTTCCAGGATGTTTTTCGTGAAGATAAACAAAGCCATGTCTGGGCGCCCCCACGGGCCATACACGCTGAAAAATCTGAGCCCAATAACAGGGAGTCTAAAAAGGTGGGCGTAGGCTTGGCTCAGCAACTCATCACATTTTTTTGTGGCCGCATACACAGCCATGGGCGAATCGGTGGGGTCTTCTTCGGAAAAAGGCAGCTTAGTATTCGACCCATACACAGACGAAGTACTGGCATATACAAAGTTTTCAATTCCTTTCTGGTGGCGTGCGAGCTCAAGCAACACCACATTACCCATCACATTGGTATCCACATAACTGTAAGGATCGGTTAAGGAGTGTCGCACCCCCGCTTGGGCTGCCAAATGCACCACATGGGTGATTTTGGGGTTCGCTTGGCGCCAGACATCGAGCATCTTTTCTCGGTTTTGAATTTCGGCTTTCACAAAATGAAACGAGGGACCAAAGGTTTTCTGAAGCTCCACCACGCGGGCTTCTTTCAAGGAGACGTCATAATAGTCAGAGAGAGAATCCACCCCCAGGACAGTCTTGCCCAAACTTAAGAGACGATGAGCGGTATGAAATCCCACAAACCCTGCAGCGCCAGTGACGAGAATGGTCCCCGTTCCTTGTCTCTGAAATTTTTCAATCAGTGGATTCATGAGTCTTTAATGATTGGAACATACCCGCCGACAACGCGCGGCATAGTGCACCCAGAGATCATAGCAGTTTTGCTTTGTATTGTCACAAAGAATGGGCAAATTTTCTTGCAATAATCGCAAGCACTCTTCTTGGCTTTGATGGCACCGGCTGCAATCTTCTCCGCAATAGGCCACAATGGGATTTTCGTGGTAAACAGCAAAGGGCTTTTCGCGAGGTACTTTTTGCTCTTCCCCATCACAACCACTGAGTGTTATCAATAAAAGCAAGCTGAGTAAAATATGTATCATTGTTTTTCTTTGTTTTTTCTGATCTTTTATAAAAATTTTATCTTAAAATACAATTTTCTTCTATAGATAAGTTTAAGTATTTACTTTCTTAGCTCTTGAAAAGAAGAAAAAGAACATATATATCAATGTAGTACTTAATTTTATAGGAATATTTAAGACAATGAAATTTATATACCCCCTTTTGTTAGCCTTCGCAACTCTGGCCCCTTTATCTTATGCGGCATCTGCAGAGATCTCCCAATCTTGTGATGAGCAATCTAGAGAAGCACAGTTGAAGATGATTTCAACCCTAGGCAAAAAAGCTCTCCATGAAGATTCTGAAGTTCTTTCAGATCTCGCGACTCGTAATATTCTTCCATCTGATCTCCTTGAAAAAATCAGAGGAGTTATTGGGGAAGAAACCTCTTTAGACGCCTTAAAAGCTATGGAAATCATATACGAACGTCAATTTTCAAATAGTCACATAATGGCTGCAAGCATATGTGCTGCTCTAGAGGGCACATCATACCACCCTTCTTTGTCCTCAGAGGAAAGACCTTTTTTCCAATTTGGCCTCAGTCTTTCTTATTTGGCCTCTGGAGACCCACTTAACTCCTCTCTACCCCTCTTGAGAACAGGGCTAAAGTCTATTTTAGATTATTATACAGGATCTGGGTTCAAAACCTTCTCCATCTCCTCAGACGCTGATGTTGAAGCAGTAAAAAGTACTGAAGAGGATGGCCTTCCTGTAGTGGAAAGGGCAAAGAGGATAGTAAACGCGGCGAAGCTCAGCTATCAGTTCCTAATAGGGACCCCTCTCACGGAATCTCTTCGTTTCTGGGATGATGTGGCTAAAGCCAGCGGATGGTGTGCTCTCCATGAATTTGGGACAGAGCGTTATCGTCAAAAAGAAGTGGCCCTTTTCCGCGACCCCATGGAACAGCGATTTCAAAAAATGATTGCTCAAGCCCAGGAATTAAAAACAACCATTGATTACACACAAATCGACTCTCAAAAAGGGACAAACTATGCCGCAATACCTTCTCTGGAAGAAAAATATGAGATGTTCTTTCTTGAAGAATTGTCTAACTATGTGAATGCTTGCTTGCGCGGTTCATATTATCTAAACCGTGACCGTTCAATGGATGAGGGAATCGAGACGGCAAGGGCTACGAAGGCAATGGCCTATAAAAAAATGGCCGATCTTGCGGTCGCTCTGTATCCAGGAAAATCTGGATCTGAAATGATTCAAATTATTCAGGGCATGCAGCAACAAGATTGGGCTTTTAGAGAAATGAAAACTCTCTTTCATAGCAATACCACCCCCAACTTGGAAAATGGATTGTGGGGAGAGCTTATCTTAGGATATGAGAAACTATCTCTCTTAAGAGCTTCTGTCCAGGCTTGACAAACCAACAGGATATTGATACTAATGGGCTCCCTTTTGAATATAAATGTTTAGAGTTTTTGAAAATGAAAATAGTTAGTTCCCTTAAAACCCTTAGAAAGCGTGACAAAAACTGCCGCGTTGTGCGTCGCAAGGGTCGTATTTACGTTATTAATAAAGCCAACCCTCGCTTTAAGGCCCGCCAAGGATAACTAAGCGAACAGCGTATGGCTAGCAAAAACCCGACTAAACTTTAGCCGGGTTTTTTATTGGCTGGAGGGAAAGAGACTTATGCCTCCATCAACCTTTTTAATCGGGACACAATACCTTCTGATGCCTGAGATGGTATACCCGCGGCTGTCATGATTTCTTGGTTCTCTTTCAAACGCGTCGCCCATAGCTTGGGTTGCCCCAGCATCTTTTGCGTCAAATATTTTTCAAGTTGATCTTCTGTTTCTACTCGGATCACCAATTTTTGATCCGTTAAAAAATTATGATATTCCTTGCCAGCTACATAAACACAGGACACTCCCACAGAAAAGGCTTGCTGACAAACAGAGGACTTGTGACAGACCAAGACATCTGCGATGGTCGCCAAACTGTTTGTCTTGATGTCATTACTCACTTTAATATTCCTCGCGTTCGCGTCCTTAACTGCAGCCCGCTCTACACTTCCATCTGTCTTCGGATGATAGGTAACGAAAACTTTCCAATGAGGATGACGAGCCACTGTCCTGACAAAGATATCAAGATTTTTCTTATAGGTATCATCTGTACCTCCCGCAAAAACGATCACTTTTTGATTCATTTCCAAGCCAAGATCTTTTCTTAGTTTTGTCCGGTCAGTGGATTCAAAGACATCCCTCCACTCTTCCAAAGCGGGCTGACCCACGGCCTCCACCGGAGTGCCTTTGAAAAGATCCTGGAAAGGGGCCACCAGAAAAACTGCGCAGACCATATAAAGGTGAATTGGCCCCACCGTTTTCACAAAAGGCTGGATAAATTCTTTGCCTTCTGGTGGATCGAAATTATCGTAGATGGCCACTTGTTGTGATTTGGGGAAGGCATTTAAAACCTGTGCTTGCCCAGCAGAGGCCATACCCGCCAATACAATCTTGGGCTCAAATTCTTTTTGTACTGATCGTATGTCTGTTTCTGATAACAATTGTCCCCGATTTTCCAAACTTCCGCTCTTCAGAATATGGAGCATCTTTTCATCCTTAAAAATATCCACCCCCCGTCCAAAAGCAGTAATAGCATAGGTCATATTATTTTTTGTAATCTCAGGAAGGAGTCGCTTCATAATGTTCGAATCCCCTGTATCATAGGCACAGAGCAAAACATCCACAGGTTTCCCTGCGAAGGTTGATAAACATAAACAAATGAGTAGGTAAAAGATTGAAAAAATACGCATGTCCACACCTCTTCAAAACAATTAAACGAAGGCTATTCGACGGTGACAGACTTTGCGAGATTTCTTGGTTGATCCACATCATTTCCTTCCAAGACCGCTGTCTTATAGGCCAACAACTGAATCGGAATGGTGTAGAGAATGGGGAGGAAAACTGAGGCCATTTCTGGCATCTCAAAACCGTCGTACACCTTCTTGGCAAAAGTTTTAACACAAGCAGCATCCCCAAACAATAAAACTTTCCCCTTCCGAGCAATGACTTCTTCTAAATTTGACTGATTTTTTTCTTTCAATTCATCAGGTGGTAACAAGAAAACGATGGGGGTATTTTCATCAATCAACGCAATGGGGCCATGCTTCAATTCACCGCTGGGTGCCCCCTCCGCATGCAAATAAGAAAGCTCTTTCATTTTCAAAGCGCCCTCCATGGCAATGGGATAGAACGCTCCACGCCCAAGATACAGGATGCTTCTTTTTCCTTTTAAGAAATGGGCCGCCCGATCAATATCAGCTTGCCGATCTAAGAGCGCCTCCACATACGAGGGGATATGACGCATATTTTTTATAAGATCCTGATAACCCTTTTTTTCCAAATGTCCCTTTTCTTTGGATAATACCAAAAAAAGACAAGACAAAACCATAAGCTGTGCCACAAATGCTTTTGTAGACGCCACCCCAATCTCAGGGCCTGCCAAAAGATTCAAAACATAATCAGATTCACGGGCGATCGAACTTTCCGGCACATTCACGAGACTGAGGATCTTTTGACCCTTCGACCTGGCATATCGCAGAGCCGCTAATGTATCTGCTGTCTCGCCAGACTGAGAGAGCGCAATGGTGAGTCCCCCTGTAGGTAAAGGTGGTTGACGATACCGAAATTCAGAGGCAATTTCCACCCGCACCGGTAAAGACGCATGGCGCTCAATCCAGTTCTGTGCCACAAGACCCGCATAGTAAGATGTACCACACGCCACAATGGTGATGGCCGGCAGCGATGCCCACTCTATCTCGAAGGGAAGTCTGATTTCCTGACGCTCCGCCTCCACGTACGTGTCGAGAATCTTTTTCACCACAGCGGGCTGCTCGTAAATCTCTTTCAACATATGGTGTGGGTACGCCCCTTTGTACCCGTGATCTTCCCGCACCGCGGAGAGAGTTTGAGGGCGTATCACAGCCTGATTACGGTGGTCGTAAATGTCATATCCCTCTTTGCGCACAACCGCCCAATCCCCTTCGTCTAAATAGACTAAGGTTTGGGTCAAAGCGGAGAGCGCCAAGGCATCAGACCCCACATACATCTCTCCTTTTCCAACACCTAAAGCCAGGGGGCTGCCCCGACGTCCACAAATAATTAAATCATTGTGATTTCGGAAAATCATGACAAGGGCGAAAGCCCCTTCTAATTTCTCAAAAGAAAGGGAAGCTGCTTCTTGGGGAGTGCGGCCTACTTTCAGAAAACTCGTCACCAGATGCGCCACCACTTCTGAATCTGTTTCTGAGTGAAAAACAGCCCCCTGTTGAAGAAGAACTTCTTTCAACGGTTGATGGTTTTCGATGATCCCATTATGAACAATGGCCACGTCTTTTGTGACATGGGGATGGGCATTTCTCTCTGACGGTACCCCATGGGTCGCCCACCTGGTATGCCCAATGCCCGTCAATCCCTCAATGGGATCTCTCTGCAGCAAAGCCTCAAGAATAGCAATCTTTCCTTCCGCTCGACGCACTTGGATCTGTCCTTGATCCAGCACCGCAATACCGGATGAGTCATATCCTCTGTACTCGAGGGTTCTGAGCCCAGAGAGCAGCCGAGATACCACATTTTTTTTCCCCACGATACCAATGATGCCGCACATAAAAGGACCTTATTTCTTTGAATGTTTTGAACGAAATTTTGTGGAAGCACCCCGGATGTTTTTTTGAGGAGCTCGGGAAAGGGCGATGTCTCCCGCAGGCACATCATCCGTAATCACACTGCCGGCGCCAATCATGGCATCTTTGCCTAACGTGATGGGAGCCACTAATGCTGTGTTTGACCCCACAAAGACACCGTCTTTAATTACCGTCTTATGTTTGCTGTACCCATCATAATTACAGGTGATGGTCCCTGCGCCGATGTTCACGCGATTACCCAACTCGGCGTCTCCAATATACGTCAAATGAGACACTTTTGCTTCTGTTCCCAGAATGGATTTCTTAATTTCCACAAAGTTCCCCACCTTACATTTTTTTCCCACAACTGTTCCCGGGCGCAGGCGGGCAAAAGGCCCCACCACTGCTCCTTGACGAACATGGGCGCCTTCCAAATGAGAGAATGCTTTGATCTCGACCCCTGCTTCTAAAGTCACCCCTGGCCCCATAAAAACATTAGGTTCAATGAGAACATCTGGGGTAATTTCTGTATCGTAACTGAAGTATACAGAGTCCGGATCCAAAAGGGTCACACCCTTCTCTAAAAATTCTTTTCTTTTTCGGGTTTGAAACGTTTTTTCGGCGCGCGCTAACTCTCCTTGAGTATTAATGCCTTGCAGTTCCGATAACGCACCTTCCTCCACCACCACAGAATAGCCCTCTTGACGGGCGATCTTTACGATATCTGGCAGATAAAATTCTTTTTGCTGATTTTTATTCCCAATCTTTTTCAACAAGGGCAGCACCACCTTGTGACGAATCAAGAAAATACCAGAACTGCAGAGAGTGACTTTACGTTGCTCAGGGGTACAGTCTACGGCCTCAACCACTTCCTCCACCTGACCCGATGCATTCACAAGGACCCGACCATAAGCGTTTTCTTCCTGAACCTGCATGCCCAGCATAACAACATCGTGGTCTTGTCCTTTTTTTATGATGCGCTGCAGGGTCTGTTCCGTGATCAGGGGCACATCCCCATACAAAATAAGGATATCCGTTTTATAAGAGGAGATTTCCTTTTCAGCCGCGAGCACCGCGTGAGCCGTCCCTAAGGGGTGGTCTTGAATGGCATGATCCAAGGCAGGGAAAGAGTCCCTCACCCTCTCCATACCTGGCGCTGTCACCAGACAGGTGTTCCGACAGTGAAGCTTTTTCAACGTTTCCACCAGGTGCGCTATCATGGATTGCCCCCCAATGCGATGCAACACTTTGGGGAGAGCGGCGTGCATACGTGTGCCACTGCCGGCTGCTAAAATAATGGTTGAAAAAAGATTGGTTTTCATGATTTTAGCATAAGCGAAAAATCGGCATCTTACCACTAGATGTTATTGAAAAATTATGACAATTTCTTACAGAGAATCGGAATGAGTTTTCTGACGAATCCTTTAGGCCGTGATTTCACGCTCGCTAAAGAAGAATGCAATTTCATTCTTCGCGTTTTCCAATGAATCTGACCCATGGACAGAATTGGCCTCGATAGATTCAGAAAACATCTCACGGATAGTCCCTTTAGCTGCTTGTGCAGGATTGGTGGCGCCCATAATTTCACGATTTTTCGCCACAGCATTTTTTCCTTCTAACACTTGAACAACAACAGGACCTGAGGTCATAAAATCGCAAAGCTCTCCATAGAAAGGGCGGTCCTTGTGCACTGCGTAAAACTTTTTTGCGTCCGCTTCTGTCAGTTGCAACCGCTTCTGGGCCACAATTCGCAACCCTGCCTTTTCAAAGCAAGCATTAATTTGTCCAGTTAGATTACGACGCGTTGCGTCTGGCTTAATAATGGATAATGTACGTTCCATTCAATATTTCTCCTTAAAGTAATAGAGGGAAAATAAGGAAATTCACCGGATTTGTCAAAAGCTTTCAGCTGAAGAGGACAATTTTCCTGAAGAAAACTCAGTCCTTCAAAAATCGCGCTCTCTCAGCTCATAAATTTTATTAAAAACTATACTTCTACTTCTCTTGGTTGTTTCCGATTCCGACTCCCCAGTCCTATGTTCTTGGCGAGACTACTTCGTTTCTTGGCATAGTTGGGCGCCACAGACGGATAATCAATTGCAAGACCCCATCGGGCCCGATACTCAGGAAGGCTCATGCCATAGACAGCTTTTAAATGTCGCTTGAGCATTTTTAGTTTCTTTCCATCCTCTAAACAAATAATGTAATCAGGGGTTACTGACTTCTTAACGGGAACGGCTGGTACCAAACTGGAATTTTGAACAAGCTGAGGAGATTTAACCTTGGTCAAAGTGCCATAAACTTGTTGAATTAAAGCAGGTAAATCAGCCGAAGAAACGGCGTTATTAGAAACATGGGCCGCAACAATATTCGTCGTCAAAGATAAAATATGATCAATGTTGTTTTTTTCATTCATTTTATACCTCTATTTTATAATTTTATTCTTATTATAATATTTTTATATTTTCAGATACCGCTATACTATTTTTAAAATTAAAAAGCAATCTTTTTGGTGGCCCTAAAAACAAGTACATTTTAATCTTTCATTCTTTTTCTATATTTTTATTTAATTGTTTTCATCATGACATGTGCGGATTTGTTTTGTTTATTGGAATAGTAATCCTTTCTATTGCCCGTGATGGTAAATCCAACTTTCGTATAAAAATGAAAGGCGGCCTCGTTCTCAACCGAAACCTCTAGAAAAAGATGACTTATTTTTCTTTTTCTCAAATAAGCCTCTGTTTTCTCTAGCAAATTATGTGCGATCTTTTGCCTCCGGACAGAGGGATGCACAACAATTAAAAGAATTTCAGCTTCATCTGCCGCCATTTGAATGAAAGAAAATCCTCTCAGTTGATCGCCCTGAAAGGCCCCCCATGCTTGACAGCTGTCTAACATCATAAATTTATGAAGGTCGTGCGCGGACCAAAGAGAGGCCGGAAATCCCTCTCTTAAAAGCTGCTCCATCCCTGGCACATCCAGATTAGAGAGGAATCTGTTTTCCATGAATCTCCGGATCCCTCAAGTAATATGGCTCAGAGGAAAAATCGGAACGATCTCTCTCTCTATAAAAACGAAAAGACCGGAGACCTTCTTCTGCCTCTAAAGGGTAGATTTCTCTTCCCGAGATGAGACCAGGAATAAGAACAGCGTCAACATTACCCACCACATGAAGATTATTCTGAGAAGCATAAAAGACACTAATTTCTTCGTAAGACATGACCGTCTCAAAAGACGGGTCCAACTCTCCTGCTTCAAAAAATCCGACGAAACAATCATCCCGACGCGTATCAATCAAAACCAAGAGATTTTTTTCCATATTTTCTAAGCTGCGATAAATGGCAAACCCTGTGAGTCCAAAACTAGGAATTCCTCCAGCTAATGAGATGCCCTGGGCCACCGCAAGGCCTACTCTGAGCCCTGTAAAAGAACCTGGCCCCCGATTCACCACCACGCCATCCAATTGTTTCCAGGAGGTCTCAGACGCCGTTAAAACCTCTTGGATCAGCCCCATGAGATGCCCCGCTTGGCCGTACGGCATGGAAATTGATTTTTTGGAGAGAACAGAGGCATCTCTTCCCACCGCCACCGAGCAAAGATCTCCAGAGGTTTCGATGCCCAAAAGGCAATGCAATCTATGCCCCTTCTGGCTCAATGGACCCATCTTCAATGGCCTTGGCAATCACCCCTTGCCGATCCAGAATTTCCTGTTCGATGGATTTCATCACGGCAGGATTTTCTTTTAAATACTTGCGAGTTGCTTCTTTTCCTTGACCAAGCTGGGTGTTTTTCCATGAATACCAGGCACCGGACTTCTCAATAACGTCTGCTTTAACGCCTAAGTCGATGATCTCTCCTGTTTTGGAAATACCTTCCCCATACATAATATCAAATTCAATGACTTTAAAAGGGGGGGCTACTTTGTTTTTCACCACCTTCACACGGGTTTGGTTTCCCACAATTTCTTCTTTATCTTTAATGGCTCCAATCCGGCGGATATCCAAACGAACAGACGCATAAAATTTCAAGGCATTTCCCCCTGTGGTGGTTTCTGGGTTTCCAAACATAACCCCAATTTTTTGTCGAATTTGGTTAATGAAAATCACCATGCATTTCGATCGAGAAATAGAAGCCGTGAGTTTACGCAAGGCTTGGCTCATGAGCCGCGCTTGCAATCCCATATGGGCATCTCCCATGTCCCCTTCTAATTCTGCCTTTGGCACAAGGGCCGCCACGCTATCCACAACCAACACATCAATGGCCCCAGACCTTACCAAGGTATCCGCGATTTCCAAGGCTTGCTCGCCATTGTCTGGCTGGGAAATAATCAGTTGCTCTGTGCTCACTTTCAATTTTCTGGCATAAACAGGGTCCAAGGCATGCTCCGCATCGATGAAAGCACAGGTGCCGCCCGCTTTCTGCGCTTCTGCCACCACATGTAAAGCAAGAGTAGTTTTGCCTGAGCTTTCTGGCCCATAAATTTCAATGATCCGCCCTTTGGGCAATCCACCAATTCCCAAGGCAATATCTAACCCAATGGAACCTGTGGAAATCGATTCAATTTCAACCTTGTTATCTTCACCCAGCGTCATGATGGACCCCTTACCAAAGGCTCGCTCAATTTGTTTTAAAGCCGCATCTAAAGCTTTTGTTTTTTCGCTGATCGTTGTCATCTTATCCTCGTTACTACTAATGGGTTGATACATTTGAGATTAAGTTAATATACCACCTGACTTGCGTAAAGCAATAGAATTCACTTGCCACTTTCAACTCTATGCTTCTATAAATGAGGGTTATATTACTTGGTCTACTCATTACTGAAGGAACTAAAGAATGCACCCTTATCGAACTCATACCTGTGGGCAACTGAGAAAAGAAAATACAGAACAACGGGTCCGCCTTTCCGGCTGGGTGCACCGCAAGCGGGACCATGGAAATCTTTTGTTTATTGACTTAAGAGACCATTATGGCATTACACAATGTGTTATTCAAACAACAAACCCTCTTTTCCCGGTGGCGGAACGTGCCACGCTCGAAAGCGTTTTAACCATTTCTGGCACGGTGATCGCCCGGTCTCCTAACACCATTAATTCAGATTTAGGCACAGGAGAAATTGAATTAAATATCGAAGGCCTTCACATTGAATCTCTCTCCCACACCTTGCCTCTACAAGTAAATGGGTCTGAGGACTACCCAGAAGAAACACGCCTTAAATACAGGTTTTTAGATCTGCGTCGCAAAAAAATTCATGAGAATATTATTCTGCGCAACCACATCATTTCCAGTTTGCGCCGTCGCATGCAAGAGAACGGATTTATGGAATTTCAAACACCCATTTTAACGGCCAGCTCTCCAGAAGGCGCACGCGACTTCCTGGTGCCCAGCCGTCTGCATCCCGGCAAGTTTTATGCGCTGCCACAAGCTCCTCAGCAATTCAAACAATTGCTCATGATTTCAGGGTTTGATCGATACTTTCAGATTGCCCCTTGTTTTAGAGACGAAGATGCGCGGGCCGATCGCTCGCCAGGAGAGTTCTATCAGCTCGATATGGAAATGTCCTTCGTCACCCAAGACGAAGTATTTGAAGTTCTCGAGTCTGTTCTCCAGGGCGTTTTTACGGAATTTGCAAACAATCGACGCGTATCTCCCCTCCCCTTCAAAAAGATTCCGTATCAAGAATCCATGCTGCATTATGGGTCGGATAAACCCGATCTGCGCAACCCGCTTCTCATTCAAGATGTCACCACTATTTTTGAGTCGTCTTCCTTTTCCATTTTTGTGGAAAACATTAAAAGAGGTCAGGTGGTTCGCGCCATTCCAGCCCCAGCAGTGTCCAATCAACCTCGCAGTTTTTTTGAAAAACTAAATGAGTGGGCACAAACCCAGGGACTTCCCGGATTGGGGTATATTCTTTTCAAAGATGGCGACGCCAAAGGGCCCATCGCCAAGTTTCTACAAAACCATCATCTAGAGGCGCTTCAAAAGAAGCTGCGCCTCAACAACGGAGATGCCGTCTTTTTCATCTGTCAAACGAAAGAGATAGCCCCTAAGTTTGCGGGCCTCATCCGAACAAAATTGGCGGAAGAACTTGGATTGCTTGACCCCAACGCCTTCGAGTTCTGCTGGGTCACCGATTACCCCATGTTTGAGATCGATGAGAAAACGGGGAAGATTGAATTTAGTCACAACCCCTTCTCCATGCCTCAGGGAGGCCTCGCTGCCTTAACGAATCAAGACCCGTTAACGGTAAAGGCGTATCAGTACGACCTCGTCTGCAATGGCATTGAGCTCTCCAGCGGTGCCATTCGGAACCACTTACCCGACGTGATGCGCAAAGCATTCGAAATCGCCGGTTACTCTGAAGACGATCTTGAGAGAAGATTCGGAGGCATGTTGCGAGCCTTGGAATATGGAGCCCCTCCCCACGGAGGAAGCGCGCCCGGCATCGACCGCATTGTCATGCTGCTCGCCAATGAACCCAACATTCGAGAGGTGATTGCCTTTCCCATGACGCAGCAAGCCGAAGATCTTTTGATGGGTGCCCCGGCGGTGGTTGATTCCACCCATTTGCAAGAAATTCATATTCGTATTGCAGAACCCTCCAAAAAAGGCCATAATTCGCGGGGTTAATGAAAGGGATTATCCAAAGAACCATGCAACAATCTAGTAAAAAATCTCATATCGTTTTTGCCAGCATTCTGGGCAATACGCTCGAGTTTTATAATCTGACGCTGTACGCTTCTTTAGCCGCTATTTTTGCGGACATTTATTTTCCCAATTCAGACAAAACCCTTTCCCTGTTGGCCAGCCTAGCGACATTTGGAGCGGCGTTTTTGGTTCGTCCCTTGGGTGCTATCTTATTCGGATACATTGGCGATCGCCTCGGGCGCAAAAAAGCCCTGGGTCTTTCCATTCTATATATGGGTATCCCCACTTTCATTATTTGCATTTTACCGGGGTATGAGACCTTTGGGGTTATGGCTCCCCTTATTCTTATTATAAGTCGGCTTGCCCAAGGATTATGTGCCGGGGGTGAGTACAACGGCGCCCTGGTGTTTGCCCTTGAGCACACCGAAAAGGATTCTCCTGGATTTGTAGGAGGGCTCATCACTGGGTCTTGCCTGATGGGGTCTATTCTTGCCACAGGCACTGCGGCTTTAGTCACCAACTCTTATTTCCCTGCTTGGGGCTGGCGTATTGCCTTATTCTTAGGAGGTGTTTTTTCTATTTTTGGATATTACATCCGAAAAAGATTGGCCGAAAGCCCCGCATTTACAGAAATAGAACATAAAGAAAAGGTATTAAAAATTCCCTTAAAGACTGTGTTGTCGAAACATCTTCGGTCTTTTTTCTTGGTGCTTGCTGTGGGCTCTTTTGATGGAATACTAACGTATACATTGATTGGGTTTTTAAGCATTTACCTCGTCACCTATCTTGAAATTCCCTTTCAAGAAGCAGCCTCCTATAACCTGGCGGGTATGGCCGCCTGCATGGTCTCTTGCCCTTTATTTGGGCATTATGCAGATAAATATGGAGCAAAAGAGACCTTGGTTTTGTCCTCCATCCTTATTTTTGGTCTCAGCATCCCTGTGTTCATGACATTGAACGCCACTCATTGGTTTTCCATTCTCTTCGGACATCTGTTGCTGGGTCTTCTGGTGGCCAGCATCATTGGGGTGCAGCCTCTTTTTTCCCAAAAGCTTTTCCCCACCCAAGACCGGTATACGGGCATTTCTTTCAGTTACAGTTTAGGCGTTGGTATGATGGGGGGGCTCACCCCTCTGCTGCTCACCATGGCAACAGAGTATCACCTGGCCCTCTTTACTCCCGGGTTCTATTTGATGGCCGCGTCTGTTGTCTTTCTTCTCTGCTTGCTATTCATTACGCCTCGGAAGTAAGAACAAAATCACCCCCAAATCGTCGGTTTTAACGGCTATTCCGCCATTCTTTTGACCCAGAGACGCAAGTAATCCAAAAACGAAATGGCCGTAGAAAGTGCCATGCCATACATCAATAGATTCAATGGAATCAATGTCCCATACGAGAGGGATAAGAGGACCAAACAGAGGAAGACAAACAAAAGAACGGTATGAATCTTCCCGGAGCGTGTTGGGGCAATGGTACGGTTTTTATTGGCCAATACTAGAGCAACAAATCCTACCAAAATGAGAAAATCTCTTAACAAGATCATCCACGCAAACCACTCTGGAAATAAATGAAGCCCAAACCCCATGGTCAGAAAAACGCTGATGAACAGAATTTTATCAGCCAGAGGATCGAGCGCCCGCCCCATGGGGGTAAGCTGGTCAAATTTCCGGGCCAAAAATCCATCTAACGCATCCGTAATGCCCGCAATAATTAGAATGGACAAGGCAAAAAGATACTCTTCTTTCACCATGCCCCATAAGGCAAGAGGGGTCAGAAGAATTCTGATCACAGACAAAATATTGGGGATATTAAAATTTGATTGGGTTTCTTCGGGTGTCATTGTCTGCCTCCTCAATGTTCCCTTAAATTTATACAAGATTGGCAGGGAAATATCACTTTAAAATTTTTTAACCTAACACCGGACATTATCAAATTGATCTTACAACAAAAAATTAAATTTGACTTTTTCTAGAAGAATTCATATATCTCAGTCACTAATAATTTTTTTGAGGAAAACACATGAAAAAAGTGAATGGTTTTGTTAGTGTTTCTATAATCTCTTTAATGAGCGCAACCGTTATATGGGCGGATAGACCCAATGACTTTGAACCGGCAGTGTCTCTAACAGCACACCGAATAGCAGCATATTATAAGCCAGATCCTAACTCTTCTTGGATTGAAATTCAAAACACTGCTTCCATTAAGCCACCCCTTACGGGAAACGCTGCCGACGAGTCCTGGATAGCCATTGAACCTCAATCTGTACAATCCTTTATTGGTGGAATGAGTTTGGGTGGATCTTTTTCTGCAAAAGACGTGGAATTTTCTGGGCTTTTGTCAGATCTTGCGTATCGCAGCATCGCTAAGCCAAAAGATAAACAAAGAATAGTAGAGGATTTAGAAAAACAGGGCTTCTCTTTATTGTTTGTCCATGACTCAGGAAATTCCCAAGCGGCCTTTGTGGTTGCCTATGATCAAAAGGCCAATGTCACTGTGGCTTTTAAAGGGACGAGTACGTGGGAGGAATGGTGGAACACAAACTTTGCGATACTTCCAACCTGTGATACCGCAACAGGTATAGGGGGACATGGTGGTTTTCAGGCTAAATTCCTAGGGTTGAAAAGTTCTTTGGATAAAGTCTTAGGGAATATTGCGCATGAACTTGGGGTGCTCGTTCAAGATCTAAACATTACTTTTACAGGCCATAGTTTAGGAGGCGCTCTTGCTACGCACGCGGCTGTGTCAACCGTCAAACAGAGTGCTAATAAAAAACCAGTTTTGGTGACTTTCGGAGCTCCTGCAACTTTAGACGCTGTTACATCAAAAGCTGCAGAACATCTTACACAGTCTCTACATATTGCCCAGTCATACGATCTTGTTCCTCATACACCCCTTCCTTATGTTAACCCTGGGGAAAAGCTTACGTTAGCAGTGCCAGCTGGTACTGCACCTCATAAGTTAGCAGGGTATCGACAGGGATTACAAGACGAGCTTTTGGCAGCAGCAGCTCAAGGACGCGCATATGTTTCAACAGGAGATCAACAGAATTCTTCCCCCACAATTTTCCGTCGCCTTGTGAATCAGGTTCATAAGGCAGCTTCCAGCATAGCTTCTGGACTACGGTCTGTTGCGTCTTGGTTCGGATTTTAAACACAAGCAAGAAGAATAAATAAAATTGGAGACCTTTGACATTGATCTGTTAAAGATCTTTAAGACCTTCATTAAAAATAGCTTTAGCACAAAATTTATGACAGGCTCTTATTGCTTACCACCTGACAGAATTAAAGAGGCGTAAAAAAGGTCGTCTTTGCGAGAAAATCCTTCGGGATTTTCTCGGCAGTCCAGCTTATAGAACCTTTCCACAGTCGAAATATTGCTTGAATTATACTTAAAGAAAGATGGATCACCACAAAAATTCTCACGAATTTTTTCGTGATGACGAGGGGGGGGGAGCTCAATTTTTTCGAGGATGACGAAAAGGGGAAGATTGAAAATTCCCTCTTTATCAAGATATGTCGGATGGTAAGCTCTTATTGCCTCCTCCTTAAAGATCCACTAAGATGTCTCCATGCGTTTTTCTCTTTTAGGCAGCTTTCACCCCAAAACAGCGTCCTTGATGATTGCCCTCATTTCTCTATGCATTCTCGGCACCACATTCATCCTGGAGCATTTCTTTGAAATACCCGTGTGTCGCATGTGTATGCTCGAACGCTATCCCTATGCCGTAGCCACTCTCTTAGGCGTTCTTTTTTATATGTTCTCTGACCCTACCATCCTCCACCGCTGGGCAAGATATCTTTTGATCGCCACCTTTATCGTGAGCACGGGCCTTTCTTTTTACCATATGGGGCTTGAACATAACTGGTTTGATCTTCCTGAGTTCTGCAAAGGATCTTCCCTGAAGCTCGACACCGTAGAGGCTCTTCGCGCCCAAATCCTCAGCCAAACAACAGTCATCCCGTGTAATGTCGTGTCGCTTCGCCTCTTTTTCCTGTCGCTCGCTGAGTGGAACGGGATAACCTCTCTTATTTTGTTGGGGGCCTCATGGAAACTATTAAAGAAGTAAAGACCTCCCCCACCCTTGAATCGTTCCTGCGCGTTAATCATGCTGGCGAATTCGCGGCCGTCAAAATTTACCAAGGACAGTTGCGCGTTTTAAAAGATTCTAAAACGGCGCCTACCCTCCGTCACCTATTGGCTCAAGAGTCCCTCCATTATGAAAAATTCAACACGGAACTGGGGAAACGGAACTTGCATCCCACGCTCCTTCAACCTGTCTGGGAAAGAGCCGCGTATGGTCTGGGGGTCGTATCCGCTCTCTTAGGCACCAAAGCCGCCATGGCGTGCACTATCGCCGTAGAAGAAGTGATTGAGGACCATTACGCCAAACAGCTCAACAACTTGCCCAATGACACGTCTGCTGATGTTCAAGCGCTCATTATGGAGTGTTATCAAGAAGAAATTGATCATAAAAATATTGGTCTTACCCACAACGCGCAAGAGATGACAGGATACAAAGCCTTTACGAGCACCATTAAGGCCGGGTGTCAGCTCGCTATTTGGCTTTCCAAGCGCCTTTAGCTGCCGCCTTTTCGAGCGCCTTCAACCCGGGCAACGAACGCCCCTCTAGCCATTCGAGAAAAGCCCCCCCTGCCATGGACACGTAGGAAAATTTTTCGATCACCCCCAGCTTATTCAGAATAGACACCGTATCTCCGCCCCCACAAACGGTGATCATGTCTTTCTGATGGGCGAGGAACTCTGCAATTTGTCGAGTTCCCCGATCGAAAGGCTCCACCTCTATGCGTCCTAAAGGACCGTTCCACACAACTGTCTTCGCCCCCATTAACGTCTCCTTAAACAATTCGACTGTTTCAGGACCCACATCCACAATCATCTCTTTCTCTCTAATATCATGAACAGAGGTAATTCTTTGCTCTTCACCCGAGTCTTTATTTTTAACCACAACCACATCCCGGGACAAAACCAGTTTGCATTTCTTTTCTTTGACTTTCTCAAGAAGAGATAGCGCTTCTTTCCTTAAAGACGGTTCGCTTAAGGAATCCCCAATAAAAATCCCCTGAGCTTCTAAAAGGGTACCCACCATGGCCCCTCCGATCAACAGGGTATCTAGTTTTGGAATAAGATGTTCAATAAGAGCTAGTTTACTGGAAATCTTGGCCCCACCGAGGATTGCCATCATGGGCTCTTTAGGATGAGTCAAAAATTTCTCTAACTGTTTCAATTCTGAATCTAAAAGAAGCCCTGCACAGGCTGGCAAAAAGTGGGTGACCTCATCGATGGAGGCATGGGCCCTGTGGGATGCAGAAAAAGCATCGTTTACATAAAGGTCACCCAGCTTCGCCAGCTTTTTGGCAAAGTCTTTATCGTTCTCTTCTTCTTGTTTGTGAAAGCGTAAATTTTCTAATAATAAAATGTCTCCGGCCTTCAAAGCATGGGAGTCCCGCTCCACTTGATCTCCGACGGTCTCTTCTAAAAAAGAAACGGATGTTCCCGGCAATAACCTCTTCAAAACCCTTACAAGAGGTTTGAGCGAAAACTGCGATTCTTTTTGCCCCTTAGGACGGCCCAAATGCGACATGAGGATGAGGCGAGCCCCCTGTTCTTGCAGATAGCGCAACGTCGGCAAAACAGCTTCGATCCGGCTCTCATCCGAAATGATCCCCTGCTCCATCGGCACATTAAAATCCACCCGCACAAGAACGCGCTTATCTCGAAGACTATAATCTGAAAGCGTTTTAAATTTCATCCCCCTATATCCCCACCATAATTTTTATAAAACAATAGAATAGAAACAGCATAACAATAAACGGCAGAAAGACTTTAAAACTAAGTCGCACGATTTGGTCATGGCGCAAGTTAGGCAGAACAGCCTTAATCCAACTTGTCCCGATTAGAAAAATGATTAATTTTAGAAAAAACCAAGAAAATCCTGACATCCACGAGATATTCCCCAACGGCAGCCATCCTCCAAAAAAGAAAACGATACCGAGCACTGAGAATAATAAAAATTGGCAATATTCTGCAATGACAAGGAAGACAAAAAGCCCCCCAGCATAACGGCTTTTATACCCTCCCATTAAGTCGATTCCCGATTCTGAAGCCCCAAAAGGTGTACTTCTTCCTCGCATCAATAACACAACCATATACACCAGAAACACGGGAAAAAGAGGGACAATAAACCAGATCGATTTCTGATCTTGAATAATCTGAAGCAGGTTCATGGACCCTGCCCACAAAGTGATGATCAAAGACACAAAAACAAATAATAAAGCGGACGCAATGAAATGACCAAAAATTCGAATGACTCCTTGCAAGCTATACTGGGTATGACTGGCCCACCCAATCACTTCTATACAGAGAATGATGAGATGAGACACAACAATTATCCACAGAACACCATAATCAGAAGACCAAAAAAAGCCCGTTTTATGAAACGGAATAAAAATCCCCATCATGAAAACAAGAGGGCCTAAAAGAAGGGGAGATAAAACATACAAGAATTTATAGGGTGTTTCTGGGAAAACTAATCGCACTCTAAACAGATTAATGAACAGAGCCACAGGAAACAAAAAATCTCGCAAGCCAAGACTTCTTCTCAGTCCTCTCATCTGAACAAAAGAAATTATTTTTTGTTCAAAATACATGAGGTACAAGATGCTTAAAAAAGCTACCATTCCATAAGTAATCACCTTCAAAGGTAAAACCAGAGGGTTAATCATCTGACCCCTCTTTTCTTTTTACGCTCTGTCTCTTTGGCACGCTGCATCATGGTGGGAGATGCTCGGCAAATGGGGTTTGTGAAATAATAATTCTTTTTCTCTTTTGAAAACCCGTCTTGTTTCAAAGAAACCGGCTCGTAACTTCTGGTAGATGATATCTCAGATCTCACCAGGGATCCCAAGGTCCGAAAAGCAGGGGAATAATTCCGAAGAGACTCATAAACATCTTCATACGTCTCATAGGGTAATTTATATCCCAGCACTTCCGAGAGACCCCGAATGATTTTCCAATCTTCCTTTGCCTGCCCGGGCGGAAACACTGCCCGCCGTACAAATTGCACACGCCCCTCGGTATTTACATAAAACCCATTTTTTTCTGAAAAAGCTGCCCCCGGTAAAATTAAATCTGCCGCTTCGGCACCTGCATCCCCATGGTGTCCTTGATACACCACAAAAGTGTCTTCGAAAGAAGCGAGGGGGATTTCATCTACGCCCAATAAGTAGAGAAGTTTGAGTTGACGTGATTTGGCTAATCTCAAAATGCCCGATAAACCCTCTCCTCCTTCCCTTGGCACAAATCTCACATCTAAAGCCCCCACTCTCCCCGCCGCTCGATGCAGAATGTTAAACCCATCCCAATCTTCCCGTTTTAAATTGTATTTCTCGGCAATGAATCGCGCTGTCTTATAAATCTCCTCTCCCTCTGAACTGCTGAGAGCATCCATCCCCAAAATCAAGAGGGGGTTTTTTGCTTTTTGAAGGATACGACAAAAAGGATGGGACCCTGCCACCATATCATTTAAAACCTGCGCAGAAGGCCCTAAATAAGCGTGAGGAAAGGTCAGATCCTGTGGGTCTCCAATCACCGCTAAAGCCTCCCCCGAATTTTTATACCCTTGCCGTAACCGCAGATTTAAAAGAGGCGCATCGTATCGGATATCTGCCCCTATGATTAAACAAGCGTCAGAGATTTCGATCTGGTCCAAAGGCGTATTGAATAAATAATCCCTTCTTTCTTCCGTGGGGATAAATGCCCCTTCCACACAACAATCCCGATTATAAATTTTCATGTCATCCAAAAGCTGGCGCAATAAATATACAGAATCAACCTCCACCAAGTCACCCACCAAAAAAGCCATTTCGGAAGGCTGTAATTCTACGATTTTTCTGACCAGAGTTTTAAACGCTTCCACCCATGAAGCGGGCTCCAATACTCCATTTTTGCGGATATACGGTTGGTCCAATCGTTGATGTAATAACCCATCATACGAAAATCGCGCTTTGTCCGTACTCCAATATTGATTGATCTGAGGCTGGGTGACAGGTAAAACACGCACAACTTTTTCTTCTCGGCAATCTAACCGTATAGCAGATCCCATGGCATCCATCACGTCGAGAGAGGGGACCTTCTCCGTTTCCCACCGATGCCCCACAAAAGAAGAAGGGGTTTCAATCAGGGCTCCTGACGGACACAAATCCAATAAGTTGCCAGAGAGCTCGGAAGTAATGCCTGCATCAGACCCGACATCGATCTTAAATCTTTCCGTGTCTTGTTGTTGGAAAAAACCCAACTCCCCTGTACCTGTGACGTTTTCTAAAAAAGAGACACATCGCTGACAACTAATACAACGATTCATATTAGCCTGAACCACAGAATTAAATTGTTTGAGTGGCATTTTAGGGGGGGAGTAAAATTTTACGAGAGGAGAAGCTTCCCCATAAAAAAAAGTGAGGTCTTGTAAATCACATTCTCCTGCCCGCACACAAACGGGACACTCCAGCGGGTGATCTGAAATCAGCAGCGTCAATGCCTCTTTGCGCGCCTCCTGAATCGCCTGGCTTGTGGTGATAATCTCCATCTGATCTTCCACAAAGCAGGAGCATGCACATTCTAAATTTTCCCTGCCCTGAATGGACACAAAACACACGTGACAAGTGCCCTGAGTTGGTACGCCCGGATGGTAACAAAAGTGGGGAATCTCAACGCCTGCTTGGCACGCCACCTCAAGGATGGTTTGCCCCGGCTTACAATCCACTTTGGTACCATCCAAATGAATGAAGTACGTATCAGAGGACATGGCTCTCCACCTCCCTATCCATCGAGATCTCCGAGTATCTGAGGTATCCCTTGATGGGATTGAGAGCATAGGCAGCATATCCACATTGACATCTGGTTTCTATTTGTTGAGAAAGGGTAGATAAAGAAATCGTCCTCTTCATGTCTTCCTCTGGCTTCCTTTCCCTTGTTTGCCCCTCTTTCAAAAGTCCTACACACACAGGAATTCCTTCTCTACAAAACAAACATCCAGAAACGGGAATGTTCCCCAAAAAATCCATGGCGATTAAAGTCCCCATCAGCCAATTGACAGATCCATTGGCCACCACAATAGACCCACTTCCCAACCAAGAATGAAAAGCCCCAATACCTTCATACGACAGAACCAGATCGTTGCAGAACGATTTGGGTAAGGGAAGACTCCCTAAGCCGCTTGGAAAAATAAAATTCAAATGAGACCATCCACCCCTGACCCCGCCCGCATACTGTTCGAGACTTGAGCGTAAAGAAACCCCAAAACTTTCCTCAACCACACATGGCTGGTTCACATGTCCTGAAAAAGAAAAGACTTTTGTGCCGGTACTGTGCGGCGTTCCTAAAGCAGAAAACCACTCTCCCCCTCTTCTGAGGATGGTGGGAATAGTCGCCAATGTTTCCACCTTATGAATCAAGACGGGCTGACCAAACAACGTGCCCCTGGGTTGTTTCTCTCCCGCCAAAGAATCCGTCAGGACATCGTCACTGTAGGATACATAGTCGGTAGACCCCATATGCACCTGCAAATGGAAGGAAAAACCTGTGCCTAGAATGTTCTGTCCCAATAACCCTACCGCATAACATTCGTCCAGCGCTTTCTGGATCAGAGAAAATGCCCGCCTTTGATCAGCAGCCACATAAAAATACCCAGAGGCACTCCCCACCATAAAAGCCGCTAACAAGGCACCCTCTATGATTTTATAAGTTTCATAGTAAATCAGATGTAAAAATCCCACCTCTCCAGGCACGGCCCGACTTGCATCAATGACTAAAATAGGGTTTCTTCCTAAAGGTTGCCACTTTTCAGATAGAAGGGGTGCTTTATGATCTCTTTCCCTGACTTTCGATAAAGAAATCTCCTTTTGCAAATTTTTCTTTCCCCGATTCAAGAGTTCTGCAAGATCTGCCCAATCCCCCTGCTGGCGAGATTGTTCCAAGTTTAATTCTTGCTGTGTCAAAAGATTTTTAAAAATTTTAGGGGAATTAGACATCATTTCTTATTCTGTGAGGGTCTATAAGGATTACGCACAACAGTGGTGTCTTTTGGAGAAATAGAGGATTCTTCTCCGGATAAATTTTGGAGCCAAAAAACCATTTTCGTGGGGGTTAAGCCTGCTCTTTGATCCTGATTTATTTTAGCAATGGGGCCTTCTGTGCACTGATTAAAGCAAGATTTCTTGGTCAAGGAAAACCGTCCATCAATTGTTTTCGTGCCACACGGAAGGCCTAACCATTTTTCACACGCTTTCATGATTTCTCCCCCTCCTCGCAGTAAACACGGTAAAGAAGTACAGATACTCACAGCGGCAGATACTTTCTCCTCTCTCTTCTTGTATCCCAAATCATTTCTCATCACCTCTGTTAGAAAGCGGGGAGAAACGCCACAACAATAGGAAACAGCTTTGATTGTCTCTTGAATCTGGGCTTCCTCCATCTCGGGCGACAACAGAAGAAATAGAATTTCTCTCGTGGCCGCTTTTTCGGCCCCTTTGGGATACTTTTTTAAGAGTGCCTGTAACATTTTTTGTTGGTCTAAAGAAAGGCAGCTTACAAAAGGAAGATTCATCGATCCACCTCTGCGGAGTAAATATCAAAGGATGCCAAGAGGACCGGCAAATCTGAAAAGGCGTATCCCTTCAACAGAGATTCCAAAGCCTGAAGATTAAAAAAACTGGGAGCCCGTACTCGCACGCGATCAAAAGCGTTGGATCCGTTAGACGACAGAAACAATCCTATTTCCCCTCGCGCGCCCTCAATCTCCACGTAAGTGCGTGAGGGTGGTAAATGTGCCCCTTCACTAAAGAGTTTATAATGGCAGATTAACGCTTCCATAGAGTGATTGATACGTTTTTTCAAAGGGATTTTAAGCTTGTTTTCTGGGTGGCATACCTCTCCTTGAGGCAAAAGATCAAGACACTGCTCTATAATGGAAACACTCTGAATCATTTCTTCAAGACAGAGGGCGGTTCGCTCAAAACTATCCCCATGAACGCCCACCGGGATTTTAAATTCAAGACGATCATACACATCATACGGTTGGGTTCGACGCAAATCCCAGGCAACCCGAGATGCCCGCAACGCAGGCCCGGATAATCCCCACGAGATAGCTTCCATCTCTGACAAAACGCCAACCTGAATGGTGCGCAATTTAAAAACTGCATTGTTCAAAAGGGCAGATTTGATATCTTCAACTTTTTTTCCAATCTCTTTCATCGTAGACTTAATCTTTTTCAACAGATCATTTGGAAAATCCGACGTCACCCCCCCCGGTATAAGAAATACATGATGTGTCTCACGTATCTCTAAAAACAGACTATCTAACTTCTCCCCCAAATTTAAAGACCAGAAAGAGATTAAATTAAAATCAATGCTTTCCGCAATGGAGGCGATTTGATTTAAGTGGCAAACGATCCGACCCATTTCTGCCAGCATGACACGAATAAATTGCCCTCGTATAGGTGGGTCAAGAGTCAATATTTTCTCAACGCCCAAAGCCAGCGCATAAGAAAGTCCATAAGGGGTTAAAAAATTCCGATCAGCGTTCTCTAGAATTTTTTGAACCTGCAAGAGGGGTTTGTCCTCGAGCACTTTCTCAAGACCTTTATGGGTAAACCCCACATAACACGTGTTTTTTTGAATAGCCTCGCCATCCAGCTTCAGCATAAACCGCAACATTCCCTTAATGGCGGGATGATAGGGCCCAAAATTCACCCGTTGAAAGGCAGAAGTATCTTGGTTCATTCCACCCATTCCTCCTCAGGGATCGTTTTTGGCGCTTCCTGAGTCTGACTTTCTGCGTGGGGGGCTTGTTTCTCTTCAAGGTGAGGTGAAGCTCCCTCCCAAGGGCTGCTCACGTCAAAGACTCGATGTTCTTGAATCAACAATAAAGGAACGGACAGAAATTTATCGGTATGCTCGTCAAAAACATAATCCATCATCCCACTGACCGGATAGTCTTTCCTCAAGGGATATCCTGCCACCCTAAAATTGGTGAGCAATCTCCTCAAGTCTCGACTGTTTTTAAAAAAGATACCAAACATTTCCCAGGCTTCCCTTTCCAGCCAGGCAGCGTTTTTATAGATCTCGGAAACGGAGGCAGTCTCGGTATTCACACGGATCAACACACGGAGACGTTGATTGTTTTTCAAACTGCGAATGACATAAATAAGATCAAATCTTTTTTCATGATCCGGACAGTCCAGAACAATTAAATCTAAAAGCTGTTCAAATTGACAATGGGTATCATGGTGTAAGAAAGAAAGCACATTATACAAAGACTCTTCCGACGCGTGAATCTCAATATCTTTATTCTCATAAGAGACTTTTAAATTATAATTTGAAAGTCTCCTTACAATGTAATCTTCTATTTTATTTCTTACTGAAAACACGCTGTCACTCTTACGAAGCTTTTTGCACAATTTTATCAAGGGCGTCTATTAGACTCTCCCGTGAGACGGGACAGCCTGGTACAAAGACATCCACGGGCACAATTTTATTTAAGTCTCGTGCTACTGCATAGGAATAGTGCATCGCCCCTCCTCCCGCCGCACACGACCCCAAAGCCACAACCCAACTTGGTTTTTCCATCTGGTCGTACAAATGCCGAATGATGGGGCCCATTCGATGTGTTACAGCCCCACATAAGATTAAGACGTTTGCTCTGCCTGGGTTCTGGGTGATGACCCCACTGATTTGATTGGGCTGTCCCACTTTAAGATCCTTAAGATGACCCGTACAACAAGATTGGGCATTCACTATCATCAAGGTAAGAGATCTTCTAAGAGCCCACTTAAAGAGGGCATCGCTCACTTGAAAGGACTCCACACTCTCTTTGATGCTTTTCTGTTTTTTTTCCAAAAAAGAAATCATTCAAACAATCCTTTTTTCCAGGCATAGATATATCCTGAAGAAAAAATTCCCATCATAAAAACCACAAGAAGAAGACCCAAAGGGCTAGAACTTTCACTGGAGGACACCCATAAAAACAAGAAAATAGAAAAAGAAATGAGAATTAAAAACAAGAGCCCCAACGTATAAAAATGAACATTGAAATCCTGATGAGAGCGAAAAGAAAATGATTGCTCACGTTCATAAAAAGAATTTTTGATTCCAGGGCTATTCTTTATTTTTCTTAACAGTTTCACTGTCAAAATACTAAAAATAATCCCAAGACCAACATAGAAAAACCCATAAAGATGAGGGATAAGATTCATGTTTTTCTCTCCATTGCCCCCATAATTTATCATACTCTCGCGCATCACAATAGGATTATCTCGTACATTTTCAGACAAAAATTCTCACTAGTGTTACGGGTGTGTTTATGGTTAAATAGTTATTGAACCTAAAGAATTTTATAAACGGGGAGACGTATCACAGTGGAAGCAGTACCGGGCCAGTTTTGGGAAATATTATATTTTTTAGGAACAGCCATATTTATTTCCATTATTTGTGGTAAATTAAAAGTCACATCCGCTCTGGGATATTTAGTGGCAGGAGTCATCTTAGGCCCCTATGCCGTCAATCTTTTCAACAATGTGGAAGCCTCCAAACACATTGCCGAATTTGGGGTAGTTTTCCTGCTGTTTACCATCGGGCTTGAACTTCCCTGGGAGCGTCTTCAAGAACTAAAAAAATATGTCCTCGGAATGGGTTTTTTACAGGTATTTCTAACCTCCATTCTCATTGGATGTATTGCCTCTTACTTTGGCGCCAATCTTGAAACCTCTATTTTGTTAGGGCTTGGTCTCTCTTTTTCCTCTACAGCCGTTGTGTTACAAATTTTGTCCGATCAAAAGGCCATCACCTCACGATTTGGCCGCATTTCTTTCTCTATTCTCTTGTTCCAAGACCTCATGGTGATTGTTGCCCTTGTCTGGATTACGCTGGCTCAAGGATCTGAAAAATCCTTTATTTCAATGCTGGGAATTTCTTCTCTCAAAGTCATCGCCGTTTTTGGTGGATTCATGGTTTTTGGCCGATATTTATTACGGCCCGTTTATCGTATTGTGGTTGCCACCCGTAACTCTGATCTTTTTTTTGCGCTGACGCTTCTCATCATTTTAGCCACAAGTTTTGCCACCGCCTATGTGGGTCTCTCTTTGGGTTTAGGCGCCTTTCTTGGAGGCCTTCTTTTAGCTGAAACAGAACACCGACACCGAGTCGAGGCCGATATTAAACCCTTTAGGTCTTTACTTTTGGGTCTCTTTTTTATGACTGTCGGCATGTCTCTAGATCCTTACCTCCTCATGAGCAAAACATCTTTTGTTTTTTCTTTCCTAAGCCTTCTTCTCTTAGCGAAAGTTTCTATTTTTCTAATCGCCTCTATGGTAATGAAGATTCCTATCAAAACTGCGATCCGTATTTCTCTGCTCTTAGCGGGAGGTAGTGAGTTTGTATTCGTCCTTTTCAAACAGGCAGAAACAGGCGGGCTCATTGAAACAGAACTGAGTCAAATTGCCTACCTCGTGGTGGTGATGAGTATGATGTTCAGCCCTCTTCTTGACATGCTGGGCGCTTTTATTAGTAAGCGCATTGGAAAATCCGTAGGAATCTCGCTCAAGGCTGCTGCCGAAGAATCTGTGGACATGAAAAATCACGTGATCATTGTTGGGTTCAATATGGTGGGTGAAGCGGTGCATGACCTTCTATCCATTCGATACATCCCGCACAGCATTATAGATATGAGTGTCACCCGGGTCGCCAAAGGCCGCATGAATCACTTCCCCATTTTCTTTGGGGACGCCAAAAAAATAGAAGTCTTCCAGGCTCTCAATGCGGCAGAGGCCAAAGCGGTTGTCATTAGCTTGGAAGATTTTAATTTTTCTTCCCACGCGGTGGTTATGCTTAAAAAATATTTCCCTAAACTCAAAATTTTTGTGCGTGTCCAAGACAGTGACCAAGCCTACAAACTCCAACAAATTGGAGCAGAGCCTGTCTCCCCCGAAATGTTTGCGCCCAGCTTTCAACTGGCGTCAGCTGTCTTTGAATTGTTCGGCATGACCTCTGAGCAAGTAGATCTCATCATTGAAAAATACAGACGATCCCTGATCTCTAAAAGCAAAATGGTAAGCAGTAAATTAGGTTGGATTTCTCACACATTTAAAAAATAACCCTTCAACTATCTTGTCCTCATCCCTTCTACCCTTTATAGTGTTTTTTTGTCGGAAACCATGAACAAACCAATTTTATTCCACCTTAAACTCATCGTTGCGCCCACGTTGGTAGATAGCTTTGTGAATCTTTTAGAGAACATATCAGAAAATGTGTCTTGGGATGTTTCTGAAAATCCTGATCAAGATATCCGGATTGATGCCTTTGTCTCGAACAAAGAAACACTCCTCCCTTTGACACAGACAATGGTGGTAGAAACACTTTCTAGAGCTCTCAAAAGTTACAACCTTCCTTCTCCCACCGCGCTGTCCATTGAAGAGATTCCTGAGAAAAATTGGCTCCTGGAAAATCAACTCTCCTTCCCACCTCTAGAGATTGGATCTTTCTTTATCTATGGGTCCCACTTTGAGGGAAAAATCCCAAAGCATAAATTAAGTTTAGAAATAAATGCCGCCCTTGCGTTTGGAAGTGGTGAGCATGCCAGCACCAAGGGGTGCTTACTCGCCCTTTCCTCACTCCCAGAATTTATACCCCAAAAGGGCTTAGATATGGGCTGTGGATCAGGGATTCTTGCCATGGCAGCGTCGATGTTTTTTAAGATCCCTTTCACAGCCGTGGATATAGATCCCTTCTCCATAGAGACCACGAAGGAAAACCTTAGAAAAAATAATTTGAAAACTAAAGTTTCTTGTTTTCAAAGCAACGGATATGTAAGCCTAAAAAAAGAAGAAACATTCGACCTTATTTTGTGCAATATCCTAGCAAAGCCTCTTTGCGAGATGGCGCCTCAGTTAAGGAAACATCTTCGCCCCAAAGGAATGGCTATTCTGTCAGGCCTTTTAAAGACACAGTCTCAAGAAGTGATTGAACAACATCAAAAGTATGGGTTACAATTAACAAACAGAATTGCCATAGAAGATTGGGAGACATTAATTCTAACCCATGAATAAACTCAAAAACCTCAGACGGAAACTCCACGAAGCCAAAGTAGACGGCATGCTCATCGCCATGGCAGATCCTTTTCAAAATGATAATATCCCCGAGTACTTCCAACGCATAAAATTCCTATCTGGTTTCACAGGTTCCCTTGGGACCATTTTGGTCCTGAAAGATTCGGCCGCCCTTTTTGTGGATGGTCGCTATACACTCCAAGCACAGAATGAAGTGGATCCGACCGCCTTTGAAATCAGAGGTCATGGTCTAAGTGCCATCGTTGAGTGGATCCACGAAAAACAACTGTCTTCTTCCCATTCCCTTGTCATCGGCTATGATCCGTGGGATTATACCGTCGCACAAATAAATCAATTGCAAGCCGCCACTGAATCCGTGACCTTTTCCCCTCTAAAGATAAATCTGGTGAGTGAGATATGGAAAGATCAGCCCGCCATTACAAAAACAAAAGTCTTTCTATATCCTGAAAAATATGCGGGGTTGTCTTGGATAGAAAAGCTAGACCTCATTGCGGCCGAAATACAAAAGAAAAACATAGATGCTCTCTTTTTGAACTCCTCTTTCTCAATCTGTTGGCTTCTTAATATGCGTGCCCATGATACATCTTATACACCCATTTCTCTTTGCTTTGCGCTCATTCATAAGACAGGGAAAGTTGATCTTTGTATTTACTTAGAAAACCTCACCCCCGCGATAAAAAAACATTTTTCTGAAAGGGTCACCTTCCATAATTTATCATCGGTGGATTTAAAGAAAAGCTTACCCATTCTCGTCAAAGGATTAAAAATAGGATACGTCGAGCAAAGCGCCCCCTGTGCCATAAAACAAATTCTAGAGCTCCCAGCAGCGGCTCTTATAAACGTGGAAGATCCTTGTGTAGCCATAAAAGCTTGTAAAACACCAACAGAACTCTCCCATGTTCAAAAAGCCCACCTTTGGGATGGCATTGCACTCACCAAGTTTTTCTGTTGGCTAGAGAAAACTGTTTCTTCCAAAAAAATCACAGAATTTGAAGCGGCCCTCAAGCTAGATTCCCTGCGAGCTGAAAACAAACATTGCAAGGGCCCCAGCTTCCCCACCATTGTCGGTACAAATGAAAACGGGGCGATCGTCCATTATCGTGCCAACGAAGAATCCAAGACCTTAAAAGTAAATGATTTATTGCTGTGTGATTCTGGAGGGCAATACTTTGAGGGAACAACCGACGTTACGCGCACCATATGCCTTGGAGGCAACCCTACCCCTCTCCAAAAAGATGTGTTTACAAGGGTCTTAAAAGGATTCATCGCTTTGTTCTTGGTACACTTTCCTAAAGGCACCAATGGGATGCAGTTGGATGTCTTAGCACGATGCTCTTTGTGGGAAGCTGGTTTTGACTATGCCCATTCCACTGGGCATGGAGTAGGGCATTATCTGAACGTTCATGAAGGGCCCCAAAACATCTCCCCCCGCTCTTCTCCCACACCGCTCAAACCTGGCATGATTTTATCAAACGAACCCGGATGTTATTTGCCTGGACAATTTGGAGTGCGCATAGAAAATTTGATGGTTGTGGAAAAATCTTCTCACAAAGATAGTCACGGAAATTTTTTACTAAAGTTTAGAAACTTGACCCTCTGCCCCATCGATAGCACCTGCATTGAGAAGACGCTTTTGTCTGATCATGAAATAGACTGGCTCAATAAGTATCATCAAACCGTTTGGACCGCTCTTCATAAGTTCTTAAATCCTAACGAAAAGGCCTGGCTGAAAACCGCCATCGCCCCTTTCGAAAAAAAGGATCAAGCTTTTTCCCACCAAGACTCTATGCGAGACTCCATCATCAGCTGAAGAGTCGGATGGGCTAACCGCTCTTTGTAGGCGATCATATCCTTTGCCAGGTGAAAGAGGGGAAGGACATAATTCCCTGACATTAAAATACGATCCAACGCTTTCACGTTAGCCACCAAAACCGCCCGATCTTTTGATTGAAGCATGTTTTGAATCAAGTCATCAATGACGGGATCTTTAATGCCCGGATAATTACGACTTCCCTGAATATCGGCGGCTTTTGAAGAGATATAGTTAATAAGTTCATTTCCAGCAGGAGAACGTGTCCCCACCCACAAGTAATAAAGCATATCAAAATCGAAATCGATTTTTCGACGTTCATACTGGGCTTCATCCACGATTCGAACAGAGGCTTTGATACCGAGGGGCTCGAGATTTCTCCCAAATTCTAAGGCCACTTTTTCATGCTCTTTTGATTTTAAAAGAATCTCAAAAACAAAAGGGGTCTTTGTTTTTTCATGAACCAGTTTATTTTTTTCAAGGCGCCATCCTGCTTGTTTCAAAAGCTGCAAAGCTCTCTCTACGTTTGCTCTTTTCTGCGCTGGAGTTTTATTCACCGGCGGCTGATAAGATTCTTCAAAAACTTTGGGATTCACTTTCTTTTTATAGCGATTCAAGATGGCTAATTCTTGGCCCGTTGGTTTGCCGTGAGGCACCAATTCTGTATTGTCGAAAAAGCCGTGCGTGCGGGTGTACATCCCATAAAACAAAGAATCATTTAAGTGCTCAAAATCAAACACGAGAGTCAAAGCCTCCCTCACCCGCGCATCCTTGAAAAGCTCCCTCCGCGTATTAAAAACAAAGGAAGACATCCCCACAGGACGTTTGTGATCGACTTCTTCCTTCTTAATTTTTTTAGATGCGGCAAATGCGTAATTCCACTTCCATTTTTGAGGGTTTTCTTCTTCCATCATGTCAATTTTTCCAGATTTAAAGGCCTCAAATAAAATGGATTCGCTTAAATAGTAATCCAGGCGAATTTCATCAAAATTAAAGCGGCCTTTATACGTGGGCAGATCCTTGCCCCAAAAATCTTTTATGCGTTCATAAACAATAAATCGACCAGGCTCAAAAGATTTAATCCGGTAAGGCCCATTTGAAACCAATGGCTTCAAAGAAATTTTGCTTAAATCTTTGCCCTCATACACATCCTTCGGCAATAAAGGCATCATTCCCATGACCAGCGGCACCTCACGATCAGATTTTTCTGGATCAAAGGTAAACTTAACGCGCTTATCCGAAAGCTTTTCAACTTTTTGAACCTTTCGATAATAAGTTTTCATGAAAGGCTGCCCTTGCTCCAGCCACGTCTGGTAACTGAAAATAATATCATCTGCTGTGATGGTTTTTCCATGATCCCACCGTGCTTCCGGACGAATGTTAAAGATAATCCACGCTCGATTCTCAGGGAATTCTAGTGTCTCTGCCACCACCCCATACATGGTAAAAGGCTCTTCTGGGGAACGACCCAACAATGTTGCTCGTGTGAGCGTAATCTTTTTCGCCGCCACTCCCTTTAAAATCCACGGATTCAAACTATCAAACGACCCGACTTCACCCAAAACGATCTTTCCTTTTTTCGGCGCATTGGGATTCACAAAATCATAGTGCTTAAACCCCCCTTTATATTTGGGAAGACCATGCATGGAAATACCATGAACCTTCTTGGGGGCACTCTCTGCACTCGAGAGGAAAGAAAAAAGAAGGAGGAAAATGCCGACTAGAAAACTACCTATCTTAAACACCAACAGCTCCTAAACTCCTAATGGAAGAAAGTGTGAACAAACTCTCCAAATCTTTTTACCGGGATAGCATTTTTATGCAAGTTTGGATAGATATAAAAGAAATCAATAACACTTCCTTCGTGATCAGGAAGAACGGGCACAAGATTTTTATTATCACCCACCATTTCAGAGGAAAGCGCCGCAATACCAAACCCTCGCTCTGTCAAATCTAGTCGCGTCTTAAAACAACTTGTTTGAATATAGGGTTCCCGCGGATTCCCAAAAGACAATCCCGCAAAGAGATGCCAGTTGACGACGGAAGACAAATCATTTTTAGGGCCGTACGCCAACAAGCGATGATGCGACAAATCTTCCAGTCGCTTTGGGGTTCCGAATTCTTTCAAATAAGCCTTACTTGCATATAGCCTGATATGTAGCCTGGTTAAAAATTCTTGTACAACGTTTGTTGCGTTCTGCATATAGGGCCTAATCGCCACCATCATGTCGCTTGAATCGAGATCAGAAACATTCCATGCATCTACTTTGTTAATGTTTAGGCGAATATCTGGGTATGATTCTAAGAAACCATGGAGATTAGGCAATAAAAAGTGATCATAGAAGTTATCTAAAACACTAATATTTAATAAACCACGAGCTTCATTATGAACATTTTTAACAATGTTTTTCATGCCCTCGATACGGTTTAAAATCTCTCTTGTCTCCTCTAAAAGAGCCTGTCCTTCAGGGGTTAAAATTAATCCTCGAGCTTTGCGCGTAAATAGCTTCGTACGCAATCTCGTTTCCATAGAAATGATTTTTCGACTGACATTAGATTGGTCCATATTTAATTCTATGGCCGCACTCGTGAAGCTCCCTGCATTGGCAACTATATAAAAGGTCTTTAACTGATCTAACGTCATTATCTAAAATCCATTCAAATATTAACTAGTAATACATAAATTACTAATTTAAGTTATTCATATCATATTTTTCTGATAATACAAAAAAATGATTATTCTGTTTATATTTTGAAAAGATTACTCAAGTCCCAACATCGAAAGGCGCGCACTCTCATACTTCGTCTTGGGAGACAGCCAGATATCACAAAAAGCCTTGGCAAATGTCATATCTCCAGATTCTTTCAGTAATCGATCATTATAATAGAAAAGGATCTTTTGCTCTGGCATATAAACGACCGTTACTAAATCACCCTCTTTTAAGTCTGGATAAAAAGACTCAAGAAACTGGGTATAGTCTCTAGATTGACTTTCTGTCATCTTCGTATTTCTTTTCATTACTTCTATTGTACTATCCAACATCTCTTTTTTACTTGAATCCCACCTGGCTTTAACCTCCAAGGCAAAAAGCTGGTCATATCCCCACTTTTTTCCGTTCTCAACCCACAAACTAATATCATAAGCAGGAATAATAAATTTATAGACCGTCCCTTTTCCTAAGCACTTTTCTTGTCCAAAATACTTTTGGATAACAAGAGAGTTATCTGCTCCAGCAGAAAGAGTGATCTGTCCTACCAGTATGAGAAAGAAACTAAATATTGAAATAAGATTTTTTTTTATAATTTCTACTACCTGTCAAAATTAAGATCCTATGGCGTCATCAATCACGACTATGTCTTGATCATCCGCCACATTCAGCATCTCTCGTGCTTTTTCATCTAATAAGTCGCGGTCCAAATGTTTTGGACGCATCAACTTAACCTTGTTTTGTAATTTTTTTTCTTCTTCTTCTAATACCAATAGGATTTTGCGACTGTCCTGTAATTCAGTCTCTAGGGAGCGCCACGAAAACCATCCGTGATCTCCGCTCAGAATATGCCAAAAAAAATAGATAAATAGAATGGATGAAGAAGCAGGCAGAAAGAATTTTTTTAGGTAATAGCGGTACTGTCTATTCATAGCCTTTCAAAGATACGCTATTTATAGGTTTTTGGAAATGCCTGTTTTCCGAAATAATACCCATTACCTTCTAATTCTTCCTCAATCCTTAGAAGTTGATTATACTTAGCTATTCTATCCGTTCGCGACAAAGATCCTGTTTTAATTTGCCCTGTCCCCAAAGCAACAGATAAATCAGAAATAAATGTATCTTCCGTTTCACCCGAACGATGGGAAATGATAGCCGTCATGGACTGACGATGGGCTGATTGTACCGTTGAGATCGTCTCAGATAAGGTGCCTACCTGATTCAGCTTAATGAGAATAGAGTTCGCTGCCTCCCTCTGACACCCCTTGAGGAGTCTTTTTTCTGACGTTACAAACAGGTCATCTCCCACCAGCTGTACCAAGGATCCCATCTGCTGGGTCATATGGTGCCACCCTGTCCAATCATCTTCTGCCATGCCATCTTCAATGGAAACGATGGGATAGGCTTTTATGAGCTCGAAATAATAGTCAGATAGTTGTTCTGCGGACATGCTCTTCTTCTCTCCCTCAAAATGATACTGACCATTCTTATAGAGCTCTGTAGCGGCCACATCTAAGGCCAAGGCCATGTCTTGTTGAGGCTTAAAGCCAGCTGATTGAATGGCTGTCACAAGCAAATCAAGGGCGTCGCGGTTTGATCGAAGATTGGGGGCAAATCCACCTTCATCTCCCACATTCGTATTCAACCCTTTTTCTTTCAGTAACGCCTTGAGGGCATAAAAAACTTCTGCTCCCATCTTCATAGCATCAGCAAACGTCTTCGCCCCCACGGGGACAATCATAAACTCTTGGATATCCAGGTTATTATCCCCATGCGCGCCCCCATTAATCACGTTCATCAACGGAATAGGCAAAATGCGGGCAGAAGGCCCTCCTAAATACCGATATAGCGGACACCCGAGTTCGTCTGCCCCTGCCCGTGCCACGGCCAGGCTCGTTCCCAAAATGGCATTAGCCCCTAATTTCTTCTTATTGGGTGTTCCATCCAAGGCACACAGCGTTTTATCAATGAGTAGTTGGTCCAGACCTTCCAGCCCTCTGAGCGCATCAAAAATATCGTGAGTCACATGATCAACCGCTTTTAACACCCCCTTGCCTCCGAAAGCTTTGCCTCCATCCCGCAATTCCACTGCCTCATGGCTGCCCGTCGACGCTCCCGACGGTACAGATGCCCGACCCCAAGCCCCACTTTCCAATAAAACCTCCACTTCAAGGGTAGGGGTCCCCCGACTATCAAAAATTTGACGCCCAATAATATCAACAATGGAACTCATAAAAATCTCCTATAAATGAACCGGATTTCTTTTGGCAAAAGAATCGAGTTCTTTCAACTCCATCAACACCCGTCGCATATCTTTTAAATAAATCATATTAGGGCCATCACTGGGGGCGTGATCTGGATCTTGGTGTGTTTCCATAAAAAACGCCGCAACACCAATGGCAGCCGCCCCCCGTGCCAGAATGGGGGCAAACTCTCGCTGTCCCCCGCTTTTGGATCCTTGTCCCCCTGGCTCCTGAACCGAATGGGTCGCGTCAAACACCACAGGATAGCCTGTCTGTGCCATGATGGGGAAACTTCGCATATCCACCACCAGCCGATTGTACCCAAAGGTCACCCCCCGTTCACATAATAAGATATTTTTGTTGCCCGTGGTTTCAATCTTCTTGGCGATATTCGCAGCATCCCACGGCGCTAGAAACTGACCTTTTTTCACATTCAGAACCCGCCCTGTCCGACCTGCGGCTAATAAAAGATCCGTCTGTCGGCACAAATATGCTGGGATCTGTAAGACATCCACATAGGGGGCCACGTCTCTGCACTGTTCTTCTGTATGCACATCTGTGACCACCGGACAGCCAAATTTGGATCGAATCTTCTCAAACACAGGCATAGCCTTTTCTAGTCCCATGCCCCGCTCCCCTGAAATGCTCGTGCGATTTGCTTTATCAAAGGAGGTTTTGTAGATAAAAGGAATCTGAAGATCACCACACAGTTCCACCAGCGCATGGGCCATTTCAAAGGCATGGGCCTCACTTTCCATCTGGCACGGGCCTGCCAATAAGGTAAACGGGAGGTCATTTCCAATTTTTAAGGAGCCAACAGGAACGTGTACAGGAAGGATCATGGACATCTACTTTCTTTTTAAAGCGGCTTTTAAAAATGATACAAACAAAGGGTGGGGAGAAAAGGGTCGAGATTTAAGCTCTGGATGAAATTGAACAGCAACAAACCACGCATGGTCTTTAAGCTCAATGATCTCAGGCAGTTTCCCATCAGGAGACATCCCTGAAAAGACCACGCCCGCTTTCTCTAAATCGGCTTTATATTTAATATTCACTTCGTATCGATGGCGATGGCGTTCTTGAATCATGTTCCCTTGATACGCCTCATAAGCCTTTGTGCGGTCTAAAACAGTGCACGGATAATTACCGAGTCGCATCGTCCCCCCCTTATCAGATTGCTCTGTCCGGGCCTCCAAAGCACCCTCCTTCTCCCATTCACCCATCAAACAAACAACCGGAGTCTTTGGGTTTTCCAACTCAGTAGATCCCGCCTCTTTGAGGCCTGCCACCTGCCGTGCGATTTCAATCAAGGAAAGCTGCAAGCCAAAGCAAATACCAAAAAACGGCACATTGTTTTCTCGTGCATATCGGATGGCCAACATTTTCCCATCCACCCCACGCCCGCCAAATCCACCAGGCACCAGAATGCCATCCAGTTCAGATAACATGGATTTATAAGTTTTGGGGATTAACGTATCGGCATCAATCCACCGAATCTGAACCTGGGTATGAAGGTGAACCCCTCCATGAATGAGTGCCTCATGAATAGATTTATAAGCGTCTTGCAAAGAGACATATTTTCCAATGAGACCGATTGTCACCGTATGTTTTGTACGGCTCTGGTTCTCCACAAATTTCTGCCAGTGGTTTAAATCTGGGGCTTTCTTTTGAAAGATCCCAAAATAGGATAAAATTTCTTTGTCTAGATTTTGTTTATGCAGCATCAGGGGCACTTCATAGATACTGCCAGCGTCTAAGGCTGATAGCACACGATCTTCGGGGATATTACAGAACAGAGAAAGTTTCGTACGTTCTTCAGCTGACATTTGTTTTTCACTGCGACACAAGAGAATGTCCGGTTGGATCCCATAACTCAAAAGCTCTTTTACCGAATGTTGGGTCGGTTTGGTTTTCAGTTCCCCTGTTGTGGCAATATAGGGCAATAAGGTGAGGTGCACGAACAAAGAACGCTTCCGCCCAATATCATTGCTAAATTGACGCAAAGCTTCAATAAACGGCAGGCTTTCAATGTCTCCCACGGTGCCACCCACTTCAGTAATGAGAAAATCCAGATCCTCGTCATGGAAGCCTATGAATTCTTTTATTCGATTTGTAATATGGGGAATAACTTGGACAGTGCCCCCCAAGTACTCTCCCCGTCGCTCACGCTCGATTACGTCCCAATAAATTTGACCGGTGGTGATGGTATCTGATTTACGGGCATCCACATTGGTAAACCGTTCATAGTGGCCAAGATCCATATCGGTTTCAACACCGTCATTGGTCACAAAAACCTCCCCGTGTTGATACGGGTTCATGGTGCCGGGGTCTACGTTGATATAGGGATCCATTTTGCGAAGACACACTTTATACCCATTGGCTTGCAGCAAGGTCCCAATTGAAGATGCCGCGATTCCTTTCCCTAAAGAAGAAAGAACACCACCTGTTACAAAAATATAGTATGTCACATTACCGCCCTTTCTTTTTTCCAAAAGAAAGGCTCCCTCTTATAAAATCACTGGCTGATTGGCGCCGCAGGAATGACGGGTTTCTGTTGGCTAATCTCGTCTAACACGGAACTTTCTACGCTCTTCCGCCCCGCGCCACTCAGAATGGCTAAAACAATGCAAAGTGTCATGAAAATAGTAGCCAAAACAGCGGTGACGTGAGTCAAAAGATTTTTTGCCCCCCGTGCCGACATCATGCCTCCCATAGCTGGCCCTCCAGAAGTCAGGCCTCCCCCTTCACTTTGTTGCAACAAAATGCAAATAATCATGGCAAGCGTTACGAAGGAGAGAATAATTAATAAGAATGTGGTCATCTGTTCGTCCTTAAGAAATAAAATTGTTCCTTCTTTTCTATAGACATTCCCTTATTTATTCAAGGTTTTTTCTTAATCTCTCCCTTTTGTCGCCCTCGCGTAGGCGGGGGCCCAGAGTTTTGCGTCATCGCGAAAAGGCTTGAAAAGCCGACGAAGCGATCCATCTTTTTTAAGAGGAAGAAAGGTGGACTGCTTCAAAAATCCTCACAAATTTTTTCGCAGTGACAGGACTGGATCAACTCTATTATTTAAAATAAAAAAGCAGGACATTCATCCTGCTTTTTTGAAAGACATCTTGCTAGAAAAATAGCTTTTAAAAAAGCTTATTGCTTTGTCTTGGAAACTACGTTGTCAAGCCTCTTTTCACCAAGATCATAATCCGTGATTGTGACTTCGTTTCCACCTTCATCACGACACGTACATCCTTTTCGGTTATCCGCAGAAGTCGGATCCCACTTCCATCCTGCATTTTTCAAGCAAGCTGTACGACATGCCTCTTGTTGTTTTGCACTCATTCTGCGATCATCTCCCAAAGAATAAGAAGACAACCCACCAAACAAAACTGCTAAAAGTGTAACACTTAATAAAGACTTTTTCATTGAAACTCCTCCGTTATGAATCTTTGTATTCGCATAAGAAAAATATCTCACGATAGCTTAGAGGTCGTCAACAACTTTTATCGTCAAAAAAAGATGGAGGCTTTTTTGCAACACTTCCATCCTCCCCAAACCCAGGGACTCAACCCACTTCCGCGGCCACTTTTTCAACCCACGCGCCTTCCACATCCTGGTCCCAAAAAACAGTCTCTATTTTTTTATTTTGACACTCTTGCCATAAAGAAATAAAGGCCGCGTTTCGGCTAGATTCAAAAAGGTAAACCACCACCTCAAATCGGCTGAGCTCCTCTAGTTTTTTAGGTTCGATGGAAACACACACGGTGGCTCCATTCAATGGCTCTACTTTGGAAGAAAGCCAAATGGGCTGATTGGTCGCATCCCCTTCCTTTGACGTACCATGGGGTAAAAAGCTAGTAGGACGATAGGTCCACAACCCTTCATTAAAGGCCTGTACCGTTTCTTCATTGGAACACAAAACGAGGATGCGCTGACGCTGTTCATAAATCTTTTCTAAAAGCTTCGGCAAAACCTTTCCCAAAGGGGCCGACGTTAATTGGTAAAACCGGACTTTCATTCCAGCCTCCTTTATTTGTTTTCATAAAATTTCTGAACAAACGCATTTAAAAGCCGCACGCCAAACCCAATGGGGTACCGTCCTGACAACGTACGCGGCTCACTTGTCCACGCTGTGCCTGCAATATCAAGGTGGGCCCAGGGCTTCTTATTCACAAACCGCTGCAAGAACTGGGCGGCCGTTATACTGCCTGCCCCGTTATCCCCGATATTTTTCATGTCCGCAATGGGTGAATTAATATCTTTGTCATAGCGTTCATCCAAGGGCAGTTGCCAGACCTGCTCTTTTGTCTCTTCTCCCGCTTGACGCAGCTTATGCACCAATCCTTCATCATTTGAAAAGAGCCCAGCATACTTGCTACCCAACGAGACGCTGATAGCCCCGGTGAGCGTCGCCAAATCAATGATGAGTTTGGGATTAAAGGTTAATTGGGTGTACCACAAGGCATCCGCCAAGACCAGACGTCCTTCTGCATCCGTATTGAGAATCTCAATGGTCTGACCCGACATGGACGTCACCACATCTCCGGGGCGCTGGGCATTCCCATCGGGCATGTTCTCCACAAGCCCGACCACACCCACCACATTCACTTTGGCTTCTCGGGCGGCAAGCGCATACATCAGTCCGCATACTGCTGCAGAGCCGCCCATATCCATCTTCATTTCATCCATCTTCGCACTTGGTTTAATGGAGATACCACCGGTGTCAAACGTCACCCCTTTGCCCACAAAGGCAAGAGGCGCCTCATTATTCCCAGCCCCCTTCCAATGCATGACCACCAACTGGGCTTCCTTGGAGCTCCCCTGAGCCACACCGAGCAAGGCATTCATCCCCATCTTTTCCATATCCTTACGACCCAGGACTTCTACTTTCAGGCCTAGTTTGGAAAGATTCTTTAACTCTTTGGCATATGTCTCTGGATCCAAAATATTGGGGGGCTCACACATTAAATCGCGCGCAAACAAAACAGCTTCCACAACTTTTTCTTCTTTCTGAAAGACTGCTTCTGCATTCTTAGGCGAGTCCACTGAGAACACCACGTCTTCGAGCGCCAACTTTTGATTGGGTTTCAACTGTGTTCTATACTTATGAAAGTCATAGCCGCGCAATAGAAGGCCGCTGGCCATACCGGCTGCCAACTTCCCATTATCTAGATTAGCATTCTCAATGCCTTCAATCATCACTAGGATGTCCCTGTCTGGCACTTGGCGAAGATAGGTGACAAGGGAAGCCCCCCCTTCAATGGCATCTTGAAACTTTAAATCGTCTAACTTTCCCAGGCCAAACAAGATAACTCGGGTCAAAGAAAGGCCGCCGGGAGACGCCACCGGAAACACTTCTCCCTTTTTTCCCTCAAAATGAGCATTCTTGAGGGCACGGGCCAAAGCCCCCCCCATCTTTTCATTCAGAAGCTGGGCTGGCCCCGACAAAACATTCCCTTCGAAAACAGCCACACAGACAGTGCCTGTCGTGGGGAATTTAGACGGCTTGAAAGCTATATTCACAGAAAAATCCTCCTCATCTACGTATGGACTACGTCCTTTTAGCAAATTCTAAGAACGTCGTACAGGAAAAGAAGATTTTTAATCGGTTTTTGTTTTTGGATTGTTGTAGGCTGATAGGTACGCCGCCACTGTTGCCACTGTTCCTCCCAATCCAGACACAGTGGACCCCCCTTCACCCAAATCAACAACTTCATTCACTGATAATTGTTGCAAAACAAGAAGTCCAACACCCGCCGCCATGACAATATTCTCTAGCATTGTTCTTGACACATTTCGAATATTGGAACAAAGCTGATCCGCAGTCCATCCCACCCGAGCCCCACACAATCCTAGCCCACAATCCCACTTCTCCCCATATCCAGCACACCCCAATCGAGGCGCCCCTATCGGTACACCGTAACAACACCAACATTCACAGTTGTCTGTCCAGTAAGAGGATCCATCTATCTTTAAAAACTTTTTGGAAAAGGTAAGTGCTGCCACATTTCCTAGGCGCCCTGCCGTCAGTAGAGCTCCCAACCCCCGACTTTTAAGATAAGCGCTCACTTCGATCGTAACGGGCGACCTATCACTCAAACTATGAGTACCATAAAAATAAAAGCCGTGATGTTTTCTTAATTCTATGAGGCGCTGTAAATCAAGAAGACCATTTTCTTCTGACGGCCCTCCTTCAAATAAATCCGCAATCGGGAAATATTGATTCCCATGGACAAAATCAACAATGTCTTGAAAATCAGGATGTTCAAGCCCAGCGGCTGCCATAGAGTGTCCATAATCTGGAGATGCCCGCCCTCCCTCGATGACCGTATCTATAGAAACATTCGAAGTCCTAGAGACGCTTCTTGGCTGTTCCGCTATATGAGGTATGGGAATCACCGTGTCAAGATCTATCACTGTTCCTCTCCGTCGCATCCTTTCAAGAGAAGCAGACGCCTCTGCTGCAGGCGGCGCCTCTACTATAGAGTCAGAACGACTTTCTTCCTGCCGCTGCGACGCCGCAGCAGCACCGGAATCACCCCTCTCTGCTGCGCCCCGTGGCGACGTCTCAACAAAACTCAGAGGAGAAGAACGTCCTGTTTCCCCCGATTCCTGCCTGAACATCTCATAGTCAGGAGCAGGGCGTCTTGCTTCCCCTAATGTTGGATCGACCGTATCAAGATAGGAAGATGTTCTTTCCAACGGTGGTGGAGTCCTCCTCTCTCCTGTCTCCCCCCACACCCTAAATCTTTCTGCCGCATTTGCACCATCCCTCCCTCTTTCCTCTGTCGAACGCCGGTGATGATGTGTTTCATGCAGATGTTGGACCCACTTTACAAACCGTCTTTCGGGGACAAGAACAGTTTCCGACCGCCTGGTCTCTTGAGAGTAAAGGTTCCAAAAAGATCGAATCAGTCTTGCTACGACATAATATGAATGGCTTTCATCGTCTATAGCATCTCTTATTAAAGTTCTTAACCCAGCCATTACGTGGGGCTCTATTTTCCGAGCAGAAAAGGATTGTGATGCCAGCAAATAAGCCTGGGCACCAATATCGTTCGGGCTACACTTCAAGAGCAGACGACGAGCTTCTTCATAATCTCCTCTATTAAAGCAATCAACCCCTTCTTTAAGAGGATTGGTATAAGAAAACAAAACTAAAAACAAAACCGGATAAAAAATTTTGAAAAACATGTGTGTCCCCCTGATTTTTGCTTTTATATGGTCGTTATTAAAATAGTACAGAAGAAACGAATCTGAAACAAGATGCCCCCTCTCTAAAAAAAACTATAAGGATCCACGTCAATTTGGAATCGGATGTGGGCAGGCAATGCCGCCGCCGCGCGCCACCTCTTTAAAAAAGCCTGCAGCTTCAGGGTCCTCGGGCTTTTCACCAAGAACCGCCAACGATACTGGCCTTTGAGCCGGCTCATGGCTGCGGGCACAGGGCCCAGTACCTCAATGTCTTTCACCCGAGGAATCACGGCCGCTAGAGCGCGCGCCGCCTTCTCCACCTCTGGTGCTTGCCGTCCTGAGAGAATCACTGCGGCAAGTCGTCCATAGGGCGGAAATCCATACATCTCACGGCTTTCTTTTTCCAACGCCAGGAAAAGGGAAGGATCTTGCACCAGCAAGGCACACATCACCGGATGATCCCCCCTATGGGATTGAATGAGCACGCGGCCTTTTTTCTCCGCACGCCCCGAACGCCCGGCCACTTGATGCAGCAACTGATACGTGCGCTCCACCAAGCGCAAATCGCTACCCCCCAGCCCCAAGTCGCCATCAATCACCCCCACCAAAGTCAAGTGGGGAAAATGATGCCCTTTGGCCATCACTTGCGTCCCCACAATGATGTCCACCTCTCTGTTCTCAATCTTCGAGATCATAGCTTCGGCCTGCTTCATGGTGGTCATGGTGTCACTGGTCATCATCAACGGACGGGCATCAGGAAAAAGCGCCGTCACTTCCTCCATCACACGCTCCACCCCCGGGCCACACGGCACAAAACTCTTTTCAGCTCCACATCCCGGACACACCGTTCGGGGCTTCTCTCCATGGCCACAATGATGGCATTGCAGCTTATTTTGGCTTTTGTGATACACCAACCACGCGTCACACTGTTTGCATGTTGTCCGCATCCCACACGCCTGGCACAGTAACAACGGGGCATACCCCCGACGATTGAGAAACAAGAGTACTTGATTCCCCGCTGCCAGCGTTTCTTTCATCTCTTGATAGAGAGGTTTAGAAATCCATTGGCTTCCCGGCACGCCGCCCCCCTTTTCTTCCCGTCGATCCACCAACACCACCTCCGGAAAGGTGGCCTCTGCATACCGTTCTCCCAGATGACATCTCTCATAGCGCCCTTGCTCTACATTCACCAAGGTTTCCAAAGAGGGCGTCGCAGAAGCGAGCACCACCAAGCAGGAGGCAAAAGACGCCCGCACCACAGCCATGTCACGCGCTTGATAGAAAACACCAGACTCTTGCTTATATCCTCCGTCGTGCTCTTCATCCACAACCACCAACCCCAGATCTTGGTACGGTAGGAATAAGGCAGACCGGGCTCCCACCACCACACGAGCGTCTCCGCGGGCGACTTTCTCCCAGTTGTCTCGCCGCTGGGCTGACGTCAGGTCCGAGTGCCACAACAAGGGCTTTTCCCCGAATCGCCGTTCAAAGCGTGCTACCCATTGAGCACTCAGCGCAATCTCCGGCAACAACACCACCGCCTGTTTCCCCCGGTCAGAAGCTTCTTTGATCAACTCTAAATAAACTTCTGTTTTGCCCGAGCCCGTGGCACCTTCCAACAAAACGGTGTGGAATCCATTGAGTCTTTCGGCCAAAAAAGAAGCGCAGTGTTGTTGGGCTTCTGACAAGACAACGGGGACACGTGGCTGAAGAGCAGGCGCCTCTTTGGAGGTCTTCCGTTTCCGTTCCTTAAACACCGAAGGCTCTGCCATCACCATTTTGAGCACCAGTCCCAAAGGGGAAAGATAATACTGGGAAACCCACTCGATGAACTGCCGGGTCTGGTCGGTCAAGGGAGGGAGATCTTTCTTTTTCAAAATCGGTTTTAGGGTATACGCCGCCCGCGTTTTGGTGATCACCTCTCCCGCTGGCGCCGGCACCTCCTCCGCTACATCCTCCGCTTCTCCCCACACCACCCCAATGAGGGTGCGGGATCCAAAAGAAACCTGCACGTAATCACCCCGCCCCACCGTCAACGCCTCTGGCACTTGGTACGTAAAGGTCTGATCAAAGGGCACCGGCAGTAAGATTGCAATTTTTTTTAGACTAGGCACTGACATTGTTTCTTTTTTTCGGTATGGTGAGAGCTGAACTTTAATTAGTAACAGAAAGAAGTGGAGAGTCCATGAAATTTTTTATAGACGGCGTCGATATTGCGGAGATTAAAGACCTGGCGGCCATGGGGGCAGTAGATGGGGTTACAACCAACCCTTCCATCATTGCCAAATCAGGCCGCCCTTTCAAAGACGTGATCAAAGAAATCTGTGAGATTGTGCAAGGCCCCGTCAGTGCCGAAGTGGTCTCTCTCCACGCCAAGGAAATGGTCAGCGAAGGCCGTACTCTTGCCAAAATTGCCCCTAATGTCTGTGTGAAAGTACCCTTAACAGCCGAGGGTCTTAAAGCTTGCAACATTTTTCACCAAGAAGGCATTATGACCAACGTCACGCTCTGCTTTTCTTCCGGCCAAGCCCTGCTAGCCGCCAAAGCCGGTGCCACCTTCGTGTCTCCCTTTGTGGGACGCCTGGATGATATTTCCGAAGACGGCATGGCTTTGATCCAAGAGATTTGCCAAATTTATGGGAACTATCCTGAACTCACCACTGAAATATTGGTGGCCTCCGTGCGCAACCCCCGACACATTTTGGACGCCGCCCTCATGGGAGCCCATGTGGTGACCGCGCCTGCGAAAGTGATCAAGCAACTCTTAAACCACCCCCTCACGGAGGCGGGCCTCACCGCGTTCCTAAAAGATTGGAAAGAGTCAGGCCAGAAGATTTAATATGTCTCTCCCCACCACCAGTTGGATCACGTGGCTGCAAAAAGAAAAGAAGCTGTCACCTTTAACGGTGCAAGTGTATAACCGTGTCCTGACCCAATTTTTGTCCTTCACTCAAGCCCATTTGGGTGAGGAGATTCAGCTCTCTCACCTCAAAGACTTGAAATCCAAAGACTTCCGCGCCTGGATGACAGACCTTCTCTCTGCCCAAGAACAAACCAAATCCTCGGTGACGCGCGCAGTGTCCGTCATTCGCAGTTTCTTTTTGTTCCTCGATCAGGAAAACTTGGTGCATAACCCCCTTGCTCGGAACCTCCGGGCCCCCCGACGCGAGCAATCCCTGCCTCGGGCGCTTTCCCAAGAGGATACCCGAACGCTGCTCAGCCATGCCTCTGATCTGGTGACGGAAGAATGGGTGGGCAAGCGCGACCAGGCCTTTTTCACGTTGCTCTATGGCTGTGGCCTCCGCATTAATGAGGCGCTTACCCTCAATCAAGGGGATATCCCCCCACCGAATGGCATGCTGCGCGTGCAAGGAAAGGGCAACAAAGAGCGCGTGGTACCGTTTTTGCCCCTGGTGTGGCAGAGAATCCAAGAGTATCTCGCTATCTGCCCGTTTTTGAAATCCCACGAGCAGCCTCTTTTTTATGGCCAGCAGGGCAAGCGGCTGAATGTATCAGTAGCCGAGCGGGCTATCACTTTGTTGCGCCGTTCCTTAGGCCTCCCAGAAACCGCCACGCCTCACGCCTTGCGTCATAGCTTTGCCACGCATTTGTTAGAGGAAAACGCCGATCTCCGCACCATCCAAGAACTCTTGGGACACGCCTCCCTCTCCACTACCCAGAGATACACCAAAATCAACCGTAAAAAGCTGCAGCAAGTTTATAAAAATAGTCATCCGCGGGCGTAAAATCCCCCTCCGTCATTGCGCGGAGAGCCCATAGGGATCGACAAAGCAATCCATCTTTTATGAAAGCACAAGACAGCTGGATTGCTTCAGGAATCCTGACAGATTCCTTCGCAATGACGGAAAAGTTGAACAGAGTTTGGCCCTATTCGTTGTCGCTGTACGGGCTCGCCTTTTCATAAAAGGGAGAGACGGCCTGAACAAACTTTTCGATGAAAGAGGGGTTCGTTTCCCCATTCACGTTTTTAATCACAAGACGGCCCTGCTGTTTGGGTGGCTCAAGCCCTCCAAAATCATAGAGCGCCCCTATGATAATAAGCTCGCCCTTGCGGACTTGGTCTTTATACCGCTCTAAAGCCTTGGCCACCTGAACATTAATATTCAGGGCGATATTTTCTCGGACCGTCCTGATCTGCGCTGCTGTTTGGTCCTTGGGCGATCCCGGAATTAGCTGAGACACCGTATGTCCCTTCAGACCAGCTCTGATGCTCTCTAATTCTCTGTAAATAGGCGTATGCTGCGCTTTTAATTCTTCCATGGTCTTGTCTGCAGAGGCTGCTGTGATCGCACCACAAAAATCGTGCCCCACAATGATCAGCAACGGGGTTTTCAGTTTCAGAACGCCATAGTCTACACCCCCCACGCCCGCCGTATCATCTAATTGATTGCCGATATTTCGAATCATGAAAATGTCATTGTCAGGTGTCTGATCAAAGGCATGGGTATGAACGCGGGAATCCCCGCACGAAACAATGGTAGAGCGAGGATGTTGAGAGTCTATAAATCCCTTAAAATAATGGGGGCCACGACCGCGCACAAAAATCCGATTGTCTTGGAAAATATTCACAAGCCCGCTTAAATTCTCTCGGTTGAATGACCGACCCTCCACCACAACAGACGGCCCTTTAGCAAAAATCAACCACGGAAAAACGAGTAGAAAAATCCCTAGTTTCATTTTATTTTACCTCCACCGTTCATGGTATAGGAAAGAAGAAAAAAAACAAAGTTGAAACCGTTCAAGAGACAGTCCCCATACAGAACTTGGAGATTTAATCTCTTCTGGATTCTAAAATGAGACCATTCCATATTTTTCTCACACAATAACCATGTGAGATTAGTCAAGAGCACTTACTCTTACTTCTCCAACCCTGTCTTCTTAGTTTCTCTATACTGCCTAGCCAATTCTTCCCACGCTTTTGCAGAGTCTGTGTAACCCAATTTTTTTGCGGCATGGGCTACTTTTTTCATTTCTGTTGAGATCTGCTTTGACAACGTTTCATAGAAAGACTGGGTGATGATGCCCGACAAAAGAGCTTGATCTGCCTCCTCTATTTCCAACTTCAAGGAATCGATCCACAGACTATATACTTCAAATTTTGCCTGCGGCGTTTTAACGGATTGAATCAAACGGCCGATGCCATTGATTCTAAAATGCGCTGCCTTCTTCTGATTCCAGGCGACGTAGGCCGCTTTTTGGTCTTCTGGCTTGGATTCTGCCATCCCCATGGCGGGGAACACCCCCATAAAAAATACGACGATGGCGAGTAAAAATTTTGCCATAATCCTCTCCTTGTTGAGCGTTCAGTATCTCATATCAAAAAATTCTGCGCAATCTTCGGCGCACGCTTGAGTTCCTTCCTAAATTCCATTAGACTGAACGGATGTTTTTGTGGTGTCCATGTTAGATTCTCAGCGTAGCTTTCAAAGCATTATTTTTGCTCTCCAAACTTTTTGGGCCAAGCAAGGGTGTGCCATCCTTCAACCTTACGATATGGAAATGGGGGCTGGCACCTTTCATCCCGGCACCACTTTGCACTCCATCGACCCTCATCCGTGGCGTGCCGCGTACGTCCAGCCATGTCGACGTCCCACTGACGGGCGATATGGCGAGAATCCCAACCGATTGGGCCATTACTACCAATTCCAAGTCATCATCAAGCCCGCCCCCGAAAATGCCCAAGAGCTTTATCTCGAAAGCCTCAAAGCCATTGGAACGGATACCATCACCAATGACATTCGCTTTGTGGAAGATGATTGGGAAAGCCCCACCCTGGGCGCGGCAGGACTTGGGTGGGAAGTCTGGTGCAATGGGGCAGAAGTCAGCCAGTTTACCTATTTTCAACAAATGGGCGGGATCCCCTGTTCCCCTGTCTCCATGGAGCTGACCTATGGCCTTGAACGCCTCGCCTTAGTTATCCAAAAGAAGGAAAGTATTTTTGATCTCAACTGGAATGGCTGCACCGGCAAAGAGGAGATTACCTACAAAGATGTTTTTTTGGAAAATGAGCGCCAATTTTCCCGCTATGCCTTTGAAGAAGCAGACACCGACATGCTCTTCCGTCAGTTTCATGACGCTGAAAAAGAATCCCGCGCTCTTTTGGCCAAAAACCTTCCCCTCCCGGCCTACGATCACTGCATGAAGGCGAGCCATCTCTTTAACTTACTAGATGCTCGTGGAATGATTAGTGTCACAGAGCGTCCCTCCTACATCGCCCGAGTGCGGGAGATGGCCAAGGGCTGTTGTCAATCGTGGGCCCAAAGCCAAGAACTGCCGATGGTGCCATGAGCGAATTTTTAGTGGAACTTTTTTCCGAAGAAATCCCCGCTGCCTTTCAAACCTTGGCCCAGGCCCAATTGGCGCACACCTTTGAGCTCAAACTCAAAAAAGAAAACATCCCCTTTGACACCATCAAAGCCTTTGGCACCCCGCGCCGCATGGGGATGGTGATCACCGGCCTGCCTTCCGTTCAGGCAGATCGCTCGGAAGAGCGACGTGGTCCACAGGTCAATGCACCCGCCGCCGCCATCGACGGCTTCCTGAAATCCATCCAGAAACAACGCCACGAATGTGAAGAAAAATACATGGGAGACAAAGGCCCCTTCCTCATAGCTACCCTCCATGAACGCGGGAAACCCACCGCTGAAATCTTAGCCACCTTTATTAAAGAGACGCTAGAAAATTTTGAATGGCCCAAATCCATGCGGTGGAAGTCCGATGATTTTCTCTGGGCCCGGCCCCTACATGGCATCCTCGCCTTGTTCGAAGGGCAGGTTGTTCCCGTTAAGTTGGAACAGTTAGCTATCCGTTCAGGAGCCTCCACCTTTGGCCACCGATTCTTGTCCCCCCACCGACTTGATGTAAAAAATTATGCTGATTACAAACTTCAACTCGCCGAAAATTATGTTCAAATAGACCCTTTAGACCGTCAGGCCTCCATTCGGGAACAAATCACCAAATTACTGGCCCACAAAGGGTTAACCCTGGAAGAAGACTCTGGTCTCTTGGAAGAGACAGCCAATTTGGTGGAATGGCCCGTGGTGCTGAGGGGCACCATAGACAAAAGATTCACGAGCCTTCCTGAAGAAGTCCTCATGACCTCCATGCGCGTCCATCAAAGGTATTTCTCCACCCGCGATTCAAAGGGCAAGCTTGCCTCCTCCTTTCTCATCGTTTCCAACATGGAAACCGCAGATCAAGGTCAACAAATCATCGACGGCAATGAACGGGTATTACGCGCCCGACTCAGTGACGCCCATTTCTTCTGGGCCCAAGATATGAGGCGCCCCTTGAGTGACTGGAACAAGCCCCTCACCCACCGTATTTTCCAAGAAAAGCTAGGTACCCTCGCTGACAAAATCGAGCGCCTCCAAAAAACCTCGGCGCTGCTTCTGGCCTGCTTCCCCACCGTGGATCCCAAGCAGGCTGAGCAATCCATCTCTCTCCTCAAAGCAGACCTCTCCACAAGCATGGTGGGGGAATTTCCCGAGCTTCAAGGCATTATGGGCAGCCACTATGCTAAAGCCCAGGGTATCAACCCTAACATTGCGCTGGCCATTCGCGAACATTATGCCCCTGTCGGCCCGCAGGATATCTGTCCCAAGGCAGATCTCTCCGTGCATGTGGCCTTAGTGGATAAATTGGATACCCTCGTCGGGTTTTTTGCTGTGGGGCTTGAGCCCACCGCCTCCAAAGATCCCTACGCGCTTCGCCGTACAGCTCTCGGGATCATCCGCCTCATTCATGAAAATGAGCTCCCTATGTCCATCGACGAGCTCATCAAAGTGGCACTCACTCCGTATACCTTCCCTCAGGCTAAGAAAGAAAAGGCAGCGCTTAAAATAAAAGCATTTATTCAAGACCGTTTGGTTGTTTATTTAAAGCAGTTGTATTCGGCCTCCCTTTTAAATGCCGTCTTGAGGCAAGGGGGAAACCTCTTCATCACGGATCTAAACCTGAAACTCTCTGCCCTCAAAGCGTTTCTCGAGTCTCCTGACGGGCCAGACTTTATCACGGTGTACAAGCGTGCGGCTAACATCCTGAAGCAAGAAGGCGCCCTAAAAACAGAAGAGATTAATTCGCAACTGTTCGTCAAAGAGGAACATAATCTCTTTGACGCCATCCTCGCCACCCAAACGGTATTGGATGTCTGCCTCGCTGACCCCACGCCTCATTACGCGAAGGCCATTCAAACCTTGGCGTCTCTTAAAGCACCTCTTGAGGTGTTCTTCTCTAATGTGAGGGTGCAAGATCCAGATCCCCTCTTACGCCATAATCGACTCAGCCTTCTCAAACGCATTGAGGTGGCCTGTTCCCGCATTTGTGACCTAGAAAAGCTATAGCCAAACTCAGGTCTTCTAGTGAGGACGAGAACGATCAGCCATCACCCCTGCTTGGCTGTACAGTTTCTTTGCACCCACGTCTGGTCTGATATTTTCCCTACTCCCCCCTTCTTGCCTAGAACTTGCGACAGCAGCCGCCCCTCTCGTTGCTTCACCGCCTGTGTTTCTCTTAAGCTCTGCCGGAATTTTCTTCCTTTCCCAAAAATCAGAATCAGCCAAATACCTCTGAACCCTCTCTAAAGAGAGTTCCCCTTCAAGGGCAGATCTCTTTGCAGCCAGAGCTTCTCCGAAAGGAAACATATAGTCTCTCCTTTCTGTGATTCCTAGAGGCTCATGAAAGGAAGTGAGCAAATCATTTAGTTGAGAAGCCGTTTCCATGTCTTCTTTTGCGATCATCAAAAGAGTTAAGTGTGGATTCTGAGGATAAAAATATTGTCCCAATGTTGGAGCAATGCTTGCCGTATATCCATTTGTATACTCCGAAAGAACTGCCCCTGCCCCACCTTTCATAAAATGATCAGTAGATGTCCTCATTACATCAAAACACTCTCCATAAAAAATAGATCGCTGACCGGCCCAGGCGATCAGTTTACCATAAATTGCTCCCTCCTCCTCTTTCAGAGTTCCCTGATTGTTTGTGAGTAAATGGAGTAGTTTTTTTATAAACTCATCATAGATTGCCTGCGCTTCTGTAAAAAACCCTCGCCGAATCCGTAACTGAGAAGCCCCCCGCTCCTCAGTCGTCAATCCGGTGAGTTCACCCCCTTGTTGCGCAATGAGATTTTTTAATTGTTCTAATCTAGATATGGACGCAGCTTTAGCTTGGGTATCTGCTCCATTTCTTAAACTATTCCATGTGGCATAAAGTTTGGTTTTTTCTTCTACCCCAAGGCTATAAAGGGCCTGTAAATTCGAAGTTCTTTGAATACGACTCTCAATGGGCTCCTCTTCAAGCGCAGCAACGGTATACCCTTTCCCCGCACAGAAGAAAAGGATTGCCATAAATAATAGTATGATTTTCTTGAATAAATATGTCATGTTTGTTCTCCCACGTTAGCGACGGTCAGGAAAAATCTGAACCCCAATCTTATTAATAGTCCTGCAAAGCAAAAGGGAAATCAATGAAATTATGATGCCCTAAAACTTTATATCTCCGTCCTCAGAAAAGGTATTCCCACGCCTTTTTGATTCCGGTATACTGAACCCCGAGTTTTAATGAATAAGGAAGAAAAATGACACAGAGCGTAACAGATACAACATTTCAATTTGAGGTTTTAAACGCCACAGTTCCCGTTCTGGTGGATTTCTGGGCCCCCTGGTGTGGCCCGTGTCGCATGTTGGGTCCCATTCTAGAAGACCTGGCTCAAGAGATGGGAGATCTGGTCAAAGTGGTTAAAATAGACATCGACGAGAACCCCAACGCCGCCGCTACCTACAATGTGCGCACCATTCCCACCATGATTTTGTTCCATCACGGACAAGCCATTGACACCAAGATTGGCGTATTGCCAAAAAACAAATTAAAAGAATGGGTTGAGTCCATTCTCTAGAATTTTGACTTTTCAAACGGATATGCTTATAGTGAAGCCGTTTTAAGCAGTAAGGATTCGAATGTTCATTCAAACGGAACAAACGCCTAATCCATCGGCCCTCAAATTTATTCCCGGGCCTCATCTCCTCGATGAACCTATGGATTTCCCCAATAAAGAGACGGCCAGAATCTCCCCTTTGGCCTTGCGTCTCTTTCAGGTAGAAGGCGTAGAAGGCGTTTTCATTGGTACAAACTTTATCACTGTGACCAAATCGGATGAGATAGAGTGGTCCATGCTCAAACCTTCTCTTCTGGGCAGCATGATGGAACATCTCCTGGCCCACAAGCCTATTCTCCAAGAGGTTGTTGACGCCGCCCCCCCTTCCAATCCGAGCACCACAGAGGACAGCGATGTGGTGAAAGAAATCAAAGAGATTCTCGACGCCCGCGTCCGACCGACTGTGGCCCAAGATGGGGGAGATATTATTTTTGATCGGTTTGAAGATGGCGTTGTGTATCTGAAGCTCCAAGGGGCATGCTCCAGCTGCCCTAGTTCCACCATGACCCTTAAATCTGGCATTGAAAATATGCTGAGATATTACGTTCCCGAAGTCACCGAAGTGAGGGCTGTCTGATGCATAAAAATTATTTATCCCTATTTCAATCTTCCGCCTCCCCGCGCAGAACGCGCTATGGATGGGTCTTTGGCCTCCTGGTAATCCTTGGCTTTAGTAGTACTAAACTCCTAAAAGGATCGCTGCCCTACGCGGCCACTCCTTCCTCTGAGTTAGCCAAAAATCCCTTTCCCGGCACAGCTGATCTCAAGGAATATCTCCAACGGTTAAATCCTGCGCAGAAAAAAGAGGTGGATCTCATTGCCCGCACTGTCTTTGGGGAAGCACGCGGAGAAAAATCCTTTGACTCTCTTCAAGCCATCGCTCACGTTATTTTAAACCGCGTCAAAGACAACAAGAATTGGCCCAACTCTGTTCGAGCCGTCATTCACCAGAAAAATCAGTTTTCGTGCTGGAATGAGGGAGACCCTAACTATGGAGCCGTTCAATCTGTGACATTCAACAATCCTGAGTTCCGCCAAGCCTATCAAGCCACGCTCGCAGCCCTCTTGTCAGAAGAAGACATTACCCATGGCGCGAATCATTATCATGCGAAATGGGTAAACCCTTCCTGGGCGCAGCAGAAAAATATGATTCCAGTGGCAGAAATCGAACAACACCTCTTTTACAAAGCCTAAGATCTCTTTGTCCACAAGCTTGGTCTAAAACCTTTTAATTTGATGCTTCGGAAAAATCCATTAATTCTCGGTTTCTGATCACAAAGAAAGAAGTCACCATCGTCACCAGAATAAAGCAGAGGATAATGACCCCAATACTGCGGAAGGTCCCTGTGTAAAAATACCCCGCCACCTGCAGGACAACAGCCGACAACAACAGCCGCAGACCTTGAACCACTGCCGACACCTTCCCCTTGGCCTTTGGCATAAAGCTTATACAAAGGGGGTAAAGGATACTCCCCGGAATAATCTGGACCGTAATAAAAGCAAGAAAGGCCAGCGTAATCAACAAGGGACTCGTCGTACCCATGAAGGTCACCAACGCAATACAGAGGAACCCAAAGAGAGAAAGTTTAGCAGAAAGAGACAGCAATTTTTTCTGCTCGTACCGATTAATAATAAAGCCAAAGACCACACTGCCGAGGGCAAAGGCCGTGGCGAGCGCTCCTTGATAATACCCAAACTGGGAAAGGGTGACGCCTAAGCTTTGCATATACAGCAACGGCGACATTCCCGCAAAGATCCAATAGGGTACAAAAAGAAAGACGATATGCACAATCACCAACATCAAGGGGCGAGATCGAAAGAGGGGCATATACCCTCCCAATGAGAGGGTTTCTTTCTTCTCGGGCAATTTATCCTTGGGAATAAAGAAGATCGTCATCAGCCCCACCACCACACCGGAACACAGAAGCACCACAAAGCTCCCTTGCCAATGGAAATAGAGGGCGATATAGCTTCCCACCACAGGGGCGGCCCCCACCGCCGCATTCATCACCCCGTTCAGCATGGCCATCAAGAATTGCTGCTCTTTCAAGGGATAAGCGTCTGCAATAATTAAAAAACACAACGTGGCCGGCCCTGCAATCCCAATTCCCTGCAGAAATCGGCCCCCCAGCAGAAAGGGATAGGAGGTGGCCCATAAGCAAAGGCTACTCCCGATGATGAAAATCAAAATTCCCCAGAGGATGATGGGTTTGCGCCCATGCCGATCCGCCAAACTCCCTACAAAAAAGAGGCTGAGAAAGAACCCAATGAAATTCACCGAGAGCAATGCTTCAACCCAAAAAGGCGACAATCCAAACTGGGTTTGTAGCTCAGGGAAGCTGGGCACAAAAAGATCGAGCTCTGCCCCTCCCAAGACATCCATCAGAATGACGGTGACGAGCACCATAAATTTGGTAAAAGAGGGATTCATTTTTTTGGTACCTCTTCTAGGGGAGCATCCCCTTCCATGAGAGGCAAAGCACCTCCCTCTATTTGATCCGTCACAGGAATACGGCGAATGTCTCTGAGCTCAAGGGGCCCCGTATCTCGTTGTACTTTCTCCAGAGATGTTTGCTTGGCAAGCTTCAACTTCTTGGGTCCAATCATCAAGATAATCCCCAGAAAAGCGGAAAAGAACAGAATGCCCAAATAGATGATCAGAAGTGGATAATCGTGATAAATAAGCTCTCCCAAAACACGGGGAGAGGATGGCAGATCTCCCAAAGCCTGAGGAGACTCTACAAAGAGGTGTCGCACCTTGTAGACCAGCGCAAAGAACACCTGTCCTCCTAATAAAGCTGTCACCACAAACGTAAGGCTTTTGTACCCAAAAGAAAGCGGCGGCATATCTTCGCGGCTATGGTTCTGAGTAATCATATAAAACACTAAGAGCAACACCATAAGCGCCGTATAAAAGACCAAAAAAAGAAGGGCCAAAAACACAGCATCCAACAACATCATCATCGCCGCGATTTGCAGCATGAGCAGGGAAAAACTCAACAAAATCCGGATAGGATTTTTTAAGGAGAGAAATAAAAAGCTTGCCCCCCCCATCCCCAAAGCCAGCCCATAAAAACCCATGTCAAAAAAAGTCATGATGGCAGCTTCTCTTTCAAAACCCTACCATTTTCAAGAAGGCTCTCTTTGGTGTGATAAAGTTTTTCTTTCTGATCAACACTCAGCAGGGTGCGAGGCACCAGCCCAATGGCATCCACAGGGCACGCCTGTTCACACAATCCACAGGTGATACACTTGGTCATGTCCACATCAAACCGCCCAGGATAGGGCATTCCCTTACCATCCATAAACGTATCAATAATGATCGCTTGGGCGGGGCACGCCACTTCGCACAGTTTGCATCCCACACATTTTATCTCACCTTTCTTAGACTCGAATAGCGCCAGGTCTTTATTTGTATTTTTTTCGGGTACACTCGACCGAAAGGCGCTCTTAAAAAGATTCTTAAAAGAGAGAAAGGGCACCCAGAAGAAGAAACGAAAATGAAATAAGATGGAGCGAAACAATACAGACATTTGGAAAGATTCTATAATACTCAAGCGACGCTGTCACTAAGACTTTGACAACCTCAGGGTTGTCTTCTATCTTTAAAGACATGAAAAAATTATATCTCTGGCTTCTGGAGAAATCCAAACATCGTCATGCGCCTTGGTATCTCGCTCTCGTCTCTTTCACTGAAAGCTCCGTCTCTTTCATCCCACCAGACCCCATGATGATCCCCATGATTGTGGCTCACAAAGAGCGCGCGTGGTCTCTTGCTTTCCTCACCACTCTATCGTCTGTTGTGGGGGGAGCTTTGGGGTACGCCATTGGATTTTATCTGTTCGAACGGATTGGTGTCCCTCTTCTCAAGACCTACGGTCTTATGGAAAAAATTACTGTCTTTCAAACCTTTTTCAACGAATGGGGGTTCTGGGCCATTGTGATTAAAGCGTTTACTCCCATTCCCTTTAAGCTTGTGACCATCACGGCTGGCGCACTTAAGTTTAATTTTGGCCTCTTTATGCTCGCCTCAACGCTCTCACGGAGTATTCGTTTCTATTTAGAAGCGGCTGTTGTGTGGAAGTGGGGAGAAAGAATGAACACCATCATTCAAGAAAACATGATGCTGATCAGCTCTCTATTCTTTGGGATCCTCATCGGTGGATTTTTCATTTTGAAGTATCTGGTTTAGGGGTTTTTCTAATGAAAAGAGATACAAACTTCCTCAAAGATCGTTAATTCCAAAGCCTAATCTTCCTTTGTCTTTGGTGCCGTTTTGACAATTTCATCAATCAACCCAAACTTCTTTGATTCTTCCGCTGAAAGAAACCGATCACGTTCCAACGCATCCGCAATCACTTCAAAGGATTGGCCTGTGCGCTCCACATAAATATCATAGAGTCTCTTGCGCAGAGACAAAATTTCTCGCGCTTGAATTTCTATGTCCGTTGCTTGTCCACGGGCCCCCCCATGAGGTTGATGAATCATGACGCGCGCATTGGGGAGACAATATCTTTTTCCTTTGGTTCCCGCCGTTAAAAGCAGTGACCCCATGGAGGCTGCCTGACCCAAACAAACGGTGGAGACATCTGGCTTGATATAATTCATGGTATCAAAAATGGAAAGACCCGCTGTCACCGCCCCCCCGGGGGAGTTGATATAAAAAGAAATATCTTTTTTAGGGTTTTCTGATTCTAGAAACAGAAGCTGGGCACAGATAAGACTGGCCGTATGATCGTTCACCTCTCCCACCAAAAAGATGATACGCTCCTTCAGAAGGCGGGAATAAATATCAAAAGATCTCTCTCCGCGTGGTGTTTGTTCAATCACCATAGGAACAAGTGTATTCATATAAGTATTTAGTGGATCCGACATCGCTACTACCTCTGCTTTAAATATAAGTTAGAGGACCTCAGCCGCTTCGCTAACTTTCTGGAACTCTTCTTCTGATACTTCTTTTTTCTTAATTTTAACAGTTTTTAGAATAAAGTCGATGGTTTTCTCTTCCAAAATCTGGGCACGGAGATGATTCACCGCTCCCGGATTTTGGCGATAATAATCAACCACTTTGTTTTCTTGACCAGGATACCGTTGGGCTTCTTGAAGCATCAGATCTGTCAGCTCTTTCTGGGCCACTTGAATATTGTGACGTTTCCCCACATCTGCCAAAACCAGCCCTAGACGGACACGGCGTTCTGCGATTTTTTTATATTCCTCGCGCCATCTTTTAAAGTCTGCTTCTGTGGGTTCATGAAGGCCTTCTTCTCGGGCGACTTGCTGAAAAATACTGTCCAGCTCCATATCCACCATACCAGGAGGCACATCAAAAGAATAAATGGAGGCCAACTTGTTCAGCACTTCTTGCTTCGATTGCCCATGCTCCATACGAACGTGAGAGTCTTCCAAAATTTTCTGATTGGCGACTTCCATGGCTTTCAAATTTTCAAACCCATGTTTCTTCGCCAATTCATCATCAATGGCCGCCGGGATACGTTCCATGATTTCATGAATCGTCACGTCAAAGACAACCTTTTTCCCTGCAATGGTCTTTTCATGATAGTCTTTTGGAAAGGCTAAATTAAGAGTCAATTTTTTTCCCGTATCATAACCAAGGAGGCCTTCTTCAAACCCAGGAATAAACTGTTGTGCCCCTAATTCCAGTTCATAATTTTCAGCTTTGCCACCCTTTAAAGGTTTACCATCGATTTTTCCATCAAAGTCAATGCTTACAATATCTCCAAGTTGTGTCTTGCGCTTGGTTTTGATGGGCTCATTCAGCCCCGCTGCCTTCGCGCGTAACTGGTTTAGGTGCTCTAATTTCTTAGGATCTTTTTTAATCTTATACTGGATAATCTCCAGAGACTTGAAGTCCACTTCTTCAATCTTGGGCAATATTTCCACATGAACGATATAAGAGAAATCTTCCCCTTTTTTGTACGCCGCCTCAGGGTGAGAACACGGACGCAAAGCAGGTGTCAATTTATTATCTGTAATCAGTTTTTGGTTAGATTCACTCATCAACGTCTCCAGAACCGCCGAGACAATTTCGTTGCCTTGGCGCTGCTCAATCACCTCAACAGGCACCTTACCTGGGCGGAATCCAGCAATGCGCGCTGTTTGGGCGCGACGCATCAATTCGGCTTGAACTTTCGACGCAATGTCCCGATGAGGGATCGTTACAACAAATTCTTTGACAAGGGTCTTTGAGGGATTTTCTTTAATTTGAATCGTCATTTAAAACTCTGAGTCCTTCATTATATTTACGTGTTATTGTTTTTGAATGGTGCGGGTGGAGGGACTTGAACCCCCACAGCTTTCGCCGCTAGAACCTAAATCTAGTGTGTCTACCAATTTCACCACACCCGCGAACTATGCTGGCATTTTTCACGCCATATCTTGTTAAAGCGATTTTCTGTTATCTCGTCAAGTTTTACCTGTAAAAAAATATCATCCGACAGTTTTTTAAAACAGGGATGTATTAAATAGGTCTAAGCCACGTGGCCGATAACCCTGACTATTGGTCAGAGTCTTCCGCCTCTGGATCATAGAACTTTACAGATTCATTTGGCATCACCGTAGAGATCGCATGCTTGTAGACAAGCTGTAGGTGAGATTCCCGACGCAGCATCACAGCAAAATTATCAAATCCAGTAACAATTCCCTGAAGCTTAATTCCATTTACCAAAAACATGGTTAAAGGAATCTTGTTTTTCCTCATGTGGTTTAGGAAAACATCTTGTGTGCTTTGTTTCTTTTCTGTAGTCATTTTTTCCACTTAATTTTGTTTAATTGTTCTCTTTCATATACTGAATAAGAAAATTTTTCAAATCTAAACACGAATTTAAGTAGATTTTTGGCGGAAAAAGGTTCTTTTTGTCTCTTTTTAGCTTTGGATTATTCAATAAGACGGGGACAACTCCCGCCCGATGGGCGCATTCCAGATCAGCCAACCAATCCCCAACAAGCCATACACGGTCATTGGGAAGAGGGATTTTTTTCTTCGATAGAATGTATCGAACCGGAACAGCAGACGGTTTATCCTCTGGACAATCTTTCGATCCCACGACTTCAAAAAAGAAAGATTCAAACCCTAAATGTTTGATCTCTTTTCGCAAAATGTCACCTCTTTTATTACTGATCACGGCCATGGGCATTCCTAAAGTGTGCAAAAATGCCAGCACCTCCCCTGCCCCTTCTGTTTGTTTCAAACAAGACAAATGATTCTCATGGATATGGCGATAAAAGGTAGTCTCTGCCTCTTTCGCCCGCGCCCCAAAAATATGGGGAAAATAATCCCTCAGAGAGGTGCCTGGCAACTGATGCAAGGTATCAATGGGTAAAGGGTCCATCCCCACCGCCTCAAATGTTTTCAAATAGGCTTCTGCGATCAATTCTTTGGTGTCTACCAACACACCATCCCAATCAAAGAGAATAGCGACAGGGTTTAAACAAACCTTTTTGTCTAAGATCTCAGCCATGGCGAAGACCGTCTTCCACAAATCTGAGATACGCTTGATGTAATCTTCGACTGATAGGGCCAGGAACCCCCGTTCCAATTTTCCGATCATTGATCTGAACAACAGGAGTCAACGGCGCATTCGAGCTGCTGTTAAATGCCTCCTCCGCTTGATAGGCGTCCTTCACCGTAAACGATTTTTCCACCACGGGGATTTTCTCTTGGGCCGCCAGCATTATAAGTCGCTTTCGGGTGATGCCTCCTAAGATATTACATGTGGTGGGTGCTGTATAGAGACGTCCCTCTTTTACAATCCATGCATTGGAGAGACTACCCTCAGAAATAACGTCCCCTTCCCCCACCAACCATCCCTCAAAAGCGTTCTCTTCAAAGGCTTTTTGTTTGGCTAAAACATTCGGCAACAAGTTGGTGGTTTTAATGTCACATCTTTTCCATCGCGTGTCCGGAAGTGTAATGATTTTTTTGGGCTCAAAAGATGTGAAGAGCTGTCTTTTGATGACCACCACCAGCGTCGGACTTGCCCCCACCGGAAACAAATGGTTTCGAGGAGCCTGACCCCGCGAAATTTGGATATAAACAAATCCTTCTTGGATGCGGTTTTTTCTCCGCAAATGACGCACATGCATCATCAACGTAGCACGCGGAAGGGGAACGGGGATTTTAAGTTCTAAAAGGGATCGTTCTAACCGATCCAGATGCCCCTCAGCATCCACATAAAAATCGCCAACGAAATGGATAACCTCGTAAATGGAATCCCCAAATTGAAAGCCTCGGTCTTCAATAGAGATACGGGCAGACGCCATATCTACATAGGCTCCGTCTACAAAGGCTACTCTACTCATTCCGAGACCGCAGCATTTTCTCAACACGGCCGATATAAGTGTTGTTCACTAAGAGAATCAAGTGATCGTCCTCCTCGATAAATTCTTCCGAACTAGGAATATAAAACACGCCATCGCGCACAATCCCCCCCACAATAGATTTTTCATGGATGTTCAGCAGGGCGAATTTTTCCCCAATCAGTTTGGAATCAGAGGGCACATTGGCTTCAAAAATTTCCCCTACCTGACCTTGCAAGACATGAGCAGTTCGAATAGATCCGCGACGAATGTGGTTCAAAATGGTAGAGATGGTGATAAAGCCCGGGTTCAGGATGCTATCTACCCCGAGGGAGGGTAAAAATTTGGGGTACATCATGTTGCTCACCAATGTTGTTACCCGAGGAACACCCAAACTTTTTCCGAGGAGTGAGGACAAAATATTCGCAGCATCATCATTTGTAACCGACACAAGCATATCTGTTTGGGAGACCTTTGCCTCTTTCATCACATTTAAATCAATCACGTTCCCATGCAACACCACAACATTTTCCAGGGCTTCTGCCAAAAATCGGGCGCGCTCTCTATTATTCTCAATAACCTTTAACGATACTTCTGGCATTTCTCTGAGAATACCTTGGGCCAAATACAACCCTACATTCCCCCCCCCTGCGATGATAATTTTTCCGAGTGGTTCAGACTTAATCCCAAACACAGCCAAGAAACGGGGTAGTTTGTCTCTTTCCACCAACACATAGACATCATCTCCCGATTGCAAATAATCGTGGGCCTGGGGAATGATAAATTGATCACTTCTAAAAATACCCAAAATGCGGAAAGGAAGCCCCGAGAACTGTTCCCCAATTTGTCTGAGTGGAATATTGTTCATGGGAGAATGTTCATCAAAATGCAGAAACAAAACCACCGCTTCTGAATTCTTCAAATGCAAAACTTCCATAACCCCAGGAATCTTCAGATTCGATAAAATAACTTGGGCCACCTGACGCTCGGGCGAAATAATGTAATCGATAGGAAAATTGTGAATGGTTTTATCCAACCATCTCGAGTTGAGATAACTTTGATTGCGAATATGCGCAATCTTGACGGGAATGTTCAGAAGAGACTGCGCGATTTGACATGCAATGATGTTATGCTCGTCTGACACCATCACCGCAATGAGAATATCCGTATCGTTCCCCGCCAATTCTTCTAGTAAATCAGGGTTGGACCCTCGTCCCACCACAGCCTGGACATCCAATGTCTCTCGCACATATCCAATAAGATCAGGAGATTCATCAATAATAATGATATCGTTTTCTTCTGCTGCTAAATAAGAGGCAATGTTGTAACCAATCTGATTGGCCCCACAAATGACGACCTTCATTGTCCTTCTTCCACATATTCAGGCGTCTCCAACCCAAGCTGCTTAATTTTGCGGTGGAGCGCTGTTCGATCCATCCCAACCGATCGAGATGTTTTAGCGATATTGCCATTAAACCGGCGTATATGAAGGGCCAGGTACACTTTTTCAAATTTTTCCCGCGCTTCTTTTAATGCTAAACTTAAAATCCATTCTTTATTAAAGACTTCTGAAATCATTTTTTGATTATCGAGCTTTAATTCAGTTGGCAACATTTGTGCTGTGATATCAATGTCAGAGGGGTACGTAATAAACAACCACTCAACAACGTTCCGGAGTTGGCGAATATTCCCAGGCCACTCGCACGCTTGCATCACAATCCGAGCATCTTGTGACAAAATTTTTTCTGCCTCCTGCTTGCCCTGCGCCATTCTTTGAATCAAGTGATCACAGAGGAAAGGAATGTCTTCACACCGTTCGGAAAGGTTGGGAACCTTCATAAATACAACATTAAGACGATAATAAAGATCTTGGTGAAACTTATTTTCTTTAACAAATTGCCCTAAATCTTCTGTGGTTCCACAAATAAAGCGAGTCTGCGTGACAACCACGCCCCCTCCTCCTCGCGTGAACTTTCCTTCTCGGAGGATTTGTAAAAATTTTAATTGTGATTCCATAGGCATATCTTGGATATCACTTAAATAAATTGTGCCGCCTGATGCGGTCTCTAAAACACCGGATGATCGTTCTGTCCCTAAGAACTTTGCTTCAAAATCGACCGCTGATAATTGGGCACAGCTCACCACAATAAAGGGCTTGTTGGCGCGGACTGATTTCTCATGAATAAGATGGGCAATGGATTGTTTCCCTACCCCCGCAGATCCTTGAATGAGAACACGCCCATTTGTTTTAGCCGTTCGCTCAATAGACTGCCGCAATAAGTTAACTTGAGAAGAAACACCGACCAGATCCTGAGGCTTGTCCACAATCTCCTTGAGATGATCAAGTTCTTTTCTTAAGACGGAAAATTCGATAGCCCGCGAAATGGTGGCCAAAAGTCGGTCCGTCTTAAACGGCTTTTCAATGAAATCATACGCCCCTTTTTTCAGCGAGCTCACCGCTGTCTCTACGGTGCCATGACCGCTGATCATGATGACTGGCACAGAGGAATCAATCTGCTTAATCAGATCCAAAAAATAAACACCATCAAAACGAGGATTGGCAAGCCAGACATCTAAGAGCACCACACTTGGGCGATGTGTCTTGATTTTATCTAAAGCTTGTTCACCGGTTTCCACGGCAATAGTTTCGTATCCCTCGTCCTGCAAAACACCGGACAAAAGTTGGCGAATATCCACTTGATCATCAACAATTAAAACGACTGGCTTCATGATACGACTCTCTGTGACGACTTTATCATATCTTTTCCATGATTGGGAATATTAAAGAAATCGTCGCTCCCAATCCTTTCTTTCTATTGGCGAGCTCTAGAGTTCCTTGATGGTCCTCCATAATTCGCTTCACGATGGACAAACCCAATCCTGTGCCGGCAGGACGCGTAGTGACATAAGGATCCATCAAATTGTCCTGCAAGTCTTCTGGAAACCCTGGGCCGTTGTCTTCCACCAAGACCGTCGCCTTTTTCTCTGAGACCTTTAAAATAAGAGAAATTTTTCCTTTTTTCTTTGGCAACAGAGCAGACTCTAAAATAGATTCCATAGAATTTTTCACAACATTCAGTAACGCTTGGGAAACTTGCTGTTCATCACACAGAATGATCACCTCCGTTGAAGGCACCTTTACCTCAAACTCAATGCTTGAGGGGGCCACATTTTTTTGCAAAGAAACCACCTGATGAATAATACGGACTAAGTTTTCTTCTTTCATTACAGATATGGGCATCCGCGCAAAAGATGAAAATTCAGACACCATATTCCCAATATACGCCACCTGTCGAGTAATGGTGTCCACACATTCTAAAAAAGTCTCAGGAGAGGTTGTAATTTCTTTTACATACTTCCTCTTCATCCGTTCTGCCGCCAAATGGATGGGTGTCAAAGGGTTTTTAATTTCATGGGCTACCCGACGCGCCACATCTGACCACGCCGCCTGTTTTTGTGCATTCAGTAATCGTGTAATTTCATCCAGCGTCACCACATACCCTGTTGATTTTCCTTCTTCGTCTCTTTCTCCCAATACTCGGATAAGGAAAACATGCTGCAGACCCCGAATTTGAAACATGACTTGTTGTTCAAAAAAAGTATCATGTGATCGTAGGGGGGCTGACAATACTTCCCCCAACGGCGGGAAAACGGTCGCTAATTTTTGACCAATTTTCTTGGAAAGATTCACATTCAATAAGTCAGACGCCCGCTGATTCGGATACAGAATCTTTCCGCATTCATCCAACCCAATAACCCCCACAGAGACACCGGCTAAAGTGGATTCAATGAATTGTTTTCGGGTCTCCAACTCTTTGTTCGTTTTAAGAAGTTCAGATTGTTGGTACTGTATCTTCTGAGCCATTCGGTTAAAAGCGCGGCTTAATACATTCATCTCATCTTCTTGGTTTTTCTTCTGCTCAGGAACGCGTGTGTTTAAATTTCCCGACCTCATTCTTTCCGCCGCATCAATGAGATGGCGAATGGGGGCGATGAGACGGCTGGAAATGGAGATCCCAGCCCAGATGGAAGCTAGCAATAACAACAAGGCTACCACCGAAAAAAGCGCCATAACCAAAAGTTCAAACCCTGTGCGGTGACCTTCTAGAATCCCGTATTCCGTAAAAATTTCTTCAGATTTTTTTAAATGTTGCAGAACCTTAGGATCAACAGATCTCCCCACAAAGAGAAACACGCCCGGACGCCCGGGAAGAGCAATCAACGCCCTGAGACGATCGTGCGTATTGCTGCTGAGGAGGGCGACTTTCCCCTTTTGAGCCCGTTCCAAAGCCCAGGTGGGGACAGGTTCGAACTGCAGAGCGAAGGTTAAATGAGATCGACCCAGCAGCGTCTGCTCTTGATCAAAAACAATGGCTTCGGTTAAAGAACGTAAAGAGGCCATCACCGTCAGATAATGATCAAACGTACGCCGATCTTTAACCAACTGAGGAAACTCTTGGTTCAGGTCATACGCCATAAGGGAGGCATCTTTCGCCACAATGTTTTGATGCTCCTCCATGTAAGAGGAAGAAACGGCCACCGACTCTGCGAGCGCTCCTTTAATACGGCTGCTAAACCAATCTTGAATGCCATAATGAAAAAAAAGAATGGCAAAGATGGTCATAGAAATGGCCGGAATAATGGAAACAATGGCAAAAAGGGCCGTAATGCGAACATGTATTTTAGAGCCGGCCAGCCCCTGTTGACGATCCACCCAAATTTTTACAATTTGTTTGGCAATCACCGCCCCTAATAAAAGAAGCACCACCACATCCACCCCTAAGAGGATGAAAAGATGTCGATTGGACATATCGAAAACAGAAAACCCGGCCAAAACACCAATAGTCAACAATCCAAAGAAAAGACCCGATAAAATAAGGGTTAACGGAATTTGATCCAACAGTTTCAAAGTGCGGAGAGAAGAAAAGGGCATCAGGCTAAAGGTTTTTTTTACTCTCTCAATCACTTTTTTTCCTAACTTTAGAGAGATTCAAAGCAATCATTTTCTTCTTAAGGGTGTTGCGGTTTAGTCCTAAAATGACCGCCGCCTTTGATTGGTTATACCGTGTCTTTTTCAAAACCAATTCTATCAATGGCCGTTCCGTTCCTTGCACAATCAATTCATACAATCCGTTTAAACATAAGAGGTGCTCTTTATTGGATTCCAAATAGGCCTCCACAAGCTGGCTCAAAGTGGCGGGAGAAGGGGGTTTGTTCTCTCTCACTTTTTTAAGCTTCTCCTTCCAATGTTCCATAAAATTTGCGCACCAAATTTTTGAGTGCCTCTGCTGTTTCTTGTTGATTAATCTGAACGCGAAAATCAGCTGAGTTATGCAACCCGCGACTATACCACCCGAGATGTTTCCGAGACATTCTCACCCCCGTGTACTCTCCATAATGCTCCATCATATCTTCCAAATGGCCCAAAATGGTTTCTTCCTGCACCGCCAAAGAGGGGTCAGGCAATCTTTCCCCCGTTTTTAAAAAATGATTAACCTGTGACAAAAACCAAGGCCGACCATATGACCCCCGACCGATCATCACCCCATCCGCTCCAGACTCTGACAAAAGACGTTGGGCATCTTCAACAGTTTTCACATCCCCATTGCCGATCACAGGAATGGAGACAGCCTCTTTAACTTGTCTGATAAACGGCCAATTCGCAATGCCATTATAAAGCTGGCATCGGGTACGGCCATGAACCGTGATCATTTGAATGCCACAGTCTTCCGCAATCTTCGCCAATTTGGGGGCATTTAAATGGGCATGGTCCCACCCCATTCTCATTTTCAGGGTTACCGGTACCTTGACTGCTTTCACCGTGGCGTCGATGATCTGAGAGGCTAATAATTCATCCTTCATCAAGGCGGAGCCCGCATACCCATTGGTTACTTTTTTCATGGGACATCCCATATTGATGTCGATCACCGACGCCCCTCTGTCCTCATTCAATTTGGCCGCTTCTGCCATCACCTCTGGTTCACATCCCGCCAATTGAACCACCTGAGGAAAGTCTTCTAAATCATGCTTAGCTTTCAAGAGAGATTGCTTGGTTTCTAAAATCATGGCACGACTAGCGATCATTTCTGACACCACTAATCCGACCCCTCCATGCCGCTTAACCAATCGCCGAAAAGGCAAATCGCTCACCCCCGACATGGGCCCCAATAAAACGTTTGATTCTAACTCAATGGAATTAATTTTTAACATCACGCGTTCAAAATTGCTCAAATAATAAGCAATTTACATGACTTCTCCCCCTCTGACAAGGCTGAGCTATATTTTTACGCCAGATTTTTCCCTTATCTCATAAGTTCAGTTGACAAACCCTAGGGGGAGGGGGATAAATTAAACAAAAGAGCTAAGGGAAAAAAGATGATTGAACATGTGTTTAATTTTTATAAAACTTTTGAGTTAAACCACCCTCTGACCTCCCTCTTATCAACCATCACCATCGCTCTGGGGCTGATCGCTCTGGGGATTATTTTTCATAAAACACTTCATCATGCCTTGGCGCGTCGTTTCCATGCTTTTATCCAACGCCGATACCCTGAAATAGCGGCTGTCACGGCCGAGATTCCCATTCTGGAGCATTTTTTAATGCTCTTGGTACCCATCATGTTGTTTCTCTCTCTTCCCCTCATTGTTGGTCCTCTCGAAGAAAAGGTCCTCTCCCACATTTTGCACGCCATAGAGAAGATTTTAATGACCTATATTCTGTTACTTTTAGGCATCCTCACCAATACCCTGATTAGCGGGATAGAGTTGGCCTATAAACAGCATTCTGGAAGCCAAAGATGGCCCATTCGCAGTTATGTTCAATTCACTAAAGGATTCACGTTCATTGTCTACACGATCCTCATCGTGTCCTATCTTTTAGGAAAGTCGCCGCTCACGTTCTTAACAGGGCTAGGAGCTATCATGGCCGTCATTACCCTCATATTCAAAGATGCCATTTTGTCTTTTGTTTCTAGCGTTCAACTCGCCACATCTAATATGATGCAGAAAGGTGATTGGATTGAAATTCCCGAGAAAAACATTTCGGGATATATTATTGAAATGTCCTTAAACACCATCAAAATTCAAAATTTTGATAAGACCATTTCCACCGTTCCTCCCTACTATCTCACCTCAAACGCTGTTAAAAATTGGCGCGGTATGTTTGAATTTGGTGGGCGACAGATTAAACTGTCTTTTACAATAGATGTGAACACCATCCAATTTGCTGATAAATCCCTGCTCTCCAAACTCGGGAAACTGTCTCTCCTTTCCGAGTACATCTCAGAAAACCAAAAAACACTTTTGGGACAGCCGGTTACAAACCTATTTCTGTTTCGATATTATGCCGAAGCCTTTATGCAAAAGGATCCGAGATTCATAACAAAAGAAAAAACCGCTGTCTTTATGGCCCGGGTTATACAGCCTTCCTACGTGGGGGGAATACCTCTGGAAATCTATACCTATACAAAGGAAACAAAGTTAAAACAACATGAGCATGTGCAGGCTGATCTAATCGAACATCTCATCGCCATGATGCCCCAGTTTGAGTTAAAATTAATGCAGCAGAAATAAAAAGAGGCAAGACCATCAGCAACCAGATCCCCTATTTCTTTCTCTTCTTCGCAAGATTGACCAAGGCATTTGTTTGTTCAGGTAGCTTATTCACCACCCCCTGGGCTACCAGACGAACCCACAGAAAAGAAAGAAATCCTGAAACGGTCATAGTGGTGGTTAATTTGAGCCCTTCCTTCGTGTCGATCATCTCGTGCATACCATACATGGTTGCCCCCGGAAATTTAGTACAATCCTCATAGAGTTTGTTTTTCACCACTTTCGTCAGCTGAATCCGCACGGACCTCACACCCTTTGGCTTTAACGTAAAAAAACTTCCTACTTTAAAAGGTCCTTCCAAAGTCGCAAATTCAATGCCCGGATTCCACAGATGCCACTGATTCACCTCTGTCCACAATTTCCAAATTTGCTCTTTCTTAATGTCTTTGAATGTTTTGGTGTATGTCCTGGTCCACATAGTGTTTCTCCTAGATGATAAGACTATCCTAGACCATAAAGCCCGAGAAGCCAATGGTGGCTCGTTCCCTACCCCCCGAACTTATTACTCTTGGAAAATCCGGTGGGGGCCAACCGTCCAGCGGAGGCCCGGCGGCCTAGCCATGTGGTCAGGTCTGTTTCCTGGTAACTTTTCTTTTTGTTCGACCAAGTGAGGCCCGTTTGCAAGGTGAACGTCTTCACGTCAGAGAGTCCCCCATCGCCATATTTCTGCAGCATGACCCCTCGCCCCCTGCTCATGGTAGGCAGGTCCGCCACGGGGAAGAGCAGCATTTTTCTGTTCTCACCCACCACAGCCACAGTGTCACCCGCAATTTTATGACAGACGAGCGCCCGCTCTTTGTCGTCTAGATTCAGAATTTGCTTACCGTTTTTGGTTTGGGCCACGGCACTCGCCGCCTCCACCACAAATCCACGCCCTGTGGAGGACGCTACCAAAAACTTATCCCCCTCTTGATACGGTTCCATCAGCAGAACTTCAGCCTCTGGCGGCAAATCGAGGAACATACGGATGGGTTCGCCAAATCCACGGCCCCCCGGAACATCGCACGCCCGCATGGTATAAAACCGACCATCTGTCCCAAAGAAAAGAAGGCGCTCGGTGGTGTCTGTTTTCACCATCAAGGACAATTCATCCCCGTCTTTGTATTTAATCTCATCGAGCTCGATAGAATGCCCCTTGAAAGAACGGATCCATCCCTTTTGAGTGAAGATAATGGTCACGGATTCTTTCTCAACGGTGGCTTCTAGCGGAATGAACGTCGCCTCTTCCACAACTTCAATTTTTGTCCGTCGGGGCCCAAGAACCACGTCATCCCCAAACTGGGTTTCCATCTCTTTGACTTCAGCCTTTAAATGGGCCATCTTTGCCGAGGGATTAGACAAGAGCTCGTTCAATATTTTGGCTTCGGCTTCTAATGTATCGAGCTCTGTTTGAATTTGCAGTTGCTCTAATTTCCGGAGCGACCGCAATCTCATATTCAGGATGGCTTCCACCTGCACATCACTGAGATGCCATTTTTTTTGCATCACCGGTTTAGGCTCATCTTCTTCTCGAATAATACGGATGACCGCATCCAAATTGAGGTATGCAATCAGCAGTCCTTTCAAGATCTCCATCCGATGGGCAATTTCTTTCAATCGATAGTCAGAACACCGCTTTAAAACCACAAGCCGGTGACTAATATATTCCTCTAAAATTTCTTTGAGGTTCATCACCCGCGGTACATTTTGATGGTTCAACACATTCATGTTTAGGTTGACGCGCGTTTCCAAGTCTGACTGCTTGAACAAGATGGACATGAGCACCGCAGGATCCACCGACCGGCTCTTCGGCGTCAGGACTACGCGGATATCATCGGTGGACTCATCGAGCACATTAGAGAGGAAAGGCACTTTTTTATTCAGCAAAAGATTGGCCAACTGTTCAACCAGTCTGCCTTTTTCCACTTGGTAAGGGATTTGGGTAATAATGATTTGGTATTGCCCATGCTCCAGGGGTTCGATCTCATAGCGCGCTCTCACCCGCAGACTCCCCCGCCCGGTTTCATAAACACTGCGGATGGTTTGTTTGTTTTCAATGAGCTGGCCGCCGGTGGGAAGATCAGGCCCCATGACGAATTCCAGCAAATCTTGAACTTCACAGTCGGGGTAATCGATCAGATGGGTGAGCGCCCCGCATAGTTCTTTCACATTATGGGGAGGGATGCTGGTAGCCATTCCCACCGCAATGCCTTCCGACCCATTCGCCAGCAAATTAGGAAACTTGCCTGGGAACACCACGGGTTCTTGATGCTCTCCATCATACGTCTCGCGCAAGTCCACCGCGTCTTCGTCGAGCCCATCCATCAAGGCATGGGCCACAGCCGTCAACCGCGCTTCGGTATAACGCATAGCAGCCGCGTTGTCGCCATCAATATTTCCAAAGTTCCCTTGACCTTCAACCAGCGGATACCGCAGCGTGAAATCTTGGGCTAATCGCACCAATGCATTATAAACGGCCACATCTCCATGAGGGTGATATTTACCGAGTACGTCTCCCACAATACGTCCACATTTCTTTGGAGAAGATTTGGGATCCAGCTTTAACTCACGCATGGCAAAAATCAACCGACGGTGCACCGGCTTCAGCCCATCCCGCACATCAGGTAAAGATCGTGCCATAATGGTAGAGAGAGCGTAAGAAAGATATCTCTCCCCCAGAGCGTCTTTAAAAAGGATTGTTTTTTCGGTCGACATCTTCGTCATAAAGTCTCTATAAATCGTTGTCTCATCTGAAAGAGAGAATCGTACTTCTGTTCAGAAAAGTGTTTTGTCAAAAAATGGCCCATCAACTCAAGGCCTCTTAAAATTTCAGCGTGATCCGCCCCCTGATCTTCTTTTACCAGGAAAGCAGGCAACGACAAAAGTTTGTCATGATACGGACGTCCCACCTCTTCGGTGACCGCACATCCCGTTCGGGGTGACACGTATTTTAAATTTTCTGCCGTATTCGTCACCGCACACGAGTTTAGTTTAAGGCCGAACCCAAGCTCTTGCAAGAGATGGTATTCAAATAGTATGTATCCCCTCTCCCATTCCTCTTCTTCCCCCAGCATTTTCAAGAACTGTTTCCAGGTATGAAAGAAAGAAGGATAGGGATGCCGCTCGGGCAAAAGCTGAGACGTAAACTGGGCCGCAACGGTTAAGGCCATCAATCGTTTCGCATCTAGAAAAATCTCTGCCAGATAAGATTTCTCTGCTTCCAAACGCCAGCTTCCCATATGCTCTGAGAGCCGCGCTTTCCAGTGACACGCAGCAAGAGTTCCCACTTGAAGAGATTGGTTTGTTCTTGATCTGATGTTCTTCAGGATCCCCGCATGACATCCATGATGGTGGGTGAGGATCTGGACAATCCCATCTTTTTCCCCAAAAGACCGGACGCTGAGCACGATGCCTTGGTCTGTCCACCCCCCCATTTAGACTAAATCAAGCCCCAACTCTTGGTAAAATTCGGGGTTGTCCTGCCATTTTTCATCCACTTTGACATGTAAGAATAAATGCACCTTACATCCCAGCGCTTTTGAAATTTCCGTGCGCGCGATCTCACCAATGGTTTTAATCTTCGTTCCTCCTTTGCCCAAGATAATGGCTTTATGGCTCGGGCGGGACACACAAATAAGTTGGAAAATTTTCACATCCCCATTGTCAAAGTCTTCCCACTTTTCCGTTTGCACCGCAAGGCCATGGGGCACTTCATCGTGCACTTGATGCAGCAGCACCTCCCGCGTCAGCTCTGCTGCCAAAAACCGCTCGGAAAGGTTTGAAAGCTGATCTTCCGGATACATCCACGGTCCTTCTGGCAAGGATTCGGATAAGAACTCTTCGAGCTTTGGAAGCCCTGTTTTTTTCTGGGCCGAAATCATAAATACTTTTTTAAAGTTAAAGGCAGCGGTCAACTCTTCTGTCAGACCTAGCAGCTTAGATTTATCTTTCAGCCTATCGGTTTTATTCAACACCAAAACCACTTTTTCTTCTACCGTTCTAAGGCGTTCGATGATTTTCTTGGTGTCTTCCAAAAGATAGGGGCTGTTGGTATCCACAATCAGAAGAATCACATGGGCTTCTGCCGTTGCTTGCCACGCCGCCGACACCATGGACTTTTCCAGGCGACCTTTTGTATCAAAAAAGATGCCTGGGGTGTCTATCAAGACTGCCTGCATCTCTCCCTTGGTGAGAATGCCGGCCACCCGGGTGCGGGTGGTTTGTCTCTTGTGGCATACAATGGAGAGCTTCTCTCCCAACAAGGCATTTAGCAAGGTGGATTTCCCTGCATTCGGCACACCCATCAGAGTGACAAAGCCAAATTTAGTCATCAAATCCTTTTTTCTTTAATAGAAATAACATTTCAGACGCAGCTTGCTGTTCTGCTTGCCGGCGTGAGGGCCCTTCTCCATAAACAACGGGTTCATCCAGAACAGCAAGAGAGACTTTAAAATAAGGAGCATGATCAGGGCCTGTAATAGCCATGACGGAATACTGAGGCAATGGTTTCTTATGTTTCTGCACTAATTCCTGTAACTGGGTTTTGGCATCCACAGAAATTTCCACAGATTGCTCTTCTAGCAAAGGACTCCATCGTTCCAAGATAAACCGGTACGCACTGTCAAACCCCCCATCCAAATAGATAGCCCCAATCAAAGCCTCACACGCATCTGCCAGAATGGATTCATTTTTTTGGCCATCCGCCACGAGCTCGTTTTCAGCCATATAAATGAAATCCCCCAAATTCAATGACTGAGCCACCTTCAACAGGGCTTCTTTCCGCACCAAGTTTGTGAACCGCTTTGACAGATCCCCTTCCTTATTCTGGGGGTACCGATGGTATAAATAAGACGCAATCACCAAGCCCAAAACACGATCTCCTAAAAACTCACACCGCTCGTAATTGTCAAGCCGGGTTTTTTGAGGAAAGCTCGGATGCGTCAATGCTTTTTTAAGCAACTTGGCATCTTGAAAGGTATAATTTAAACTCAGTTTTTTATGAGGCATGGCTAATGAATAACAGACAGAAATCTACGAAGGCGCACAATATCAGGCCACTTCAAAATTTTCCACAAATCTAAGATACCCGAATCAATGGAGAAAAGAATCATCTTGGCCTGACCAATGAGATAGTCTTTATGAACGGGGCCTAATTTATACCGACTATCATTGGAATGGTTGCGGTTATCCCCAATCATAAAGAAATGGTCTGCTGGCACGATATATTCCTCCGTATTGTCCCCAGGTGCCATTCCCTCTTCTGATTCCCGAATAATCTTGTGTTCTACACCATTCGGGAGTGTTTCGAGATATTGCGCCACGGGCCGCAGACGACCTGAGGGCATCTTTTCCTCGAACACACCGTCTGGTCGTTGAGGACAAGCCTCCCCATTAATATACAAAATGCCTTGTTTAAATTGAATCCGATCCCCGGGCAAGCCAATCACGCGCTTAACCCAATAAGAATCGAGCGGGATGTGATCTGGGACCACAAAAAACCATTCAAAAATCCCTTTAATATCCCCCCAGACTCTTTCTAGACGCGGCAATTCCGCCCCTTCTGGGTATCTAAAGACGGTAATCTCTCCTCGCTCAGGGGGCTTGAAAAAGAGGCGTTCCCCAGAAACCAAGGGTAAGCTATAGGGGAAAGAGTGTTTACTATACCCATATTTGCCCGTATACACTGCCAAATAGTCTCCGATGAGCAGCGTGGGATAGAGAGATTCTGACGGAATTTTAAAAGGCTGAAAAACCAAACTGCGAATCAGCAGCGCTACCGAAATAGCTAAAACAATTTCACCTAGATTTCTCAAAAATCCTTTGGGTTGAACTTTTTTTCTTGAAGACCGCTTTAAGATTCTCATACGACTACCTAAACTCTGTTGAAATAATGACAAAAGCTAAAGCCATAGGATACTCATCCGACAAGCTTAAATCAATTTTAATTTCTTTCCCTGCAAAACAGTCTAGAACATACGTCAAACTCTGCCCTTTGACAACGAAAGAGGGTTTCCCTTTTAAATTATTTTCGACTGCCAAGTCTAAAAATCTCAAATTTTTTCCAAACCCACACCCCATGGCTTTAGAAAAAGCTTCTTTGGCAGCAAATCTTTTGGCAAAAAACATGGCCTGCAACTTGGCGTCCAAGTAGCGCTCTGCTGCCAGCCTCTCGTCTTCTGTAAATGTTTTTTCTAGAAACCTTTGACCATGCGTTTGGATCAATGTCTCAATACGACGCACGTCTACAAGATCTGTTCCGATTCCCAATATCACTAAATACGTTCCACTATATGCACAACCTCCGACATCCGCAAGCTCTCTAAGATGGAGCTCAAATGGTTTAAGTCATGTACCATAAGATCTACAGAAAAATCAAATAAATCAGAATTTCGACGGGTAATTTTAATATCAGAAATATTCCCCCCCTTCTGCCCAATCACGGTTGTAAACTCTCCTAAGCTGCCAGCTGTATTGTATAAGACGGCAAAGATGCGGGAGACATACATATCTTCTTTAGAAATCGGCCCCCAGCTTACATTCAGAAGACGTCTCACGTCTCCTTGAAACCCTTCCACATCTTCACACTCTTCTTTGTGAATGGTCACCCCTTTCCCCGTTGTCACAAGTCCCACGATGCTTTCCCCCGGCAAAGGATGGCAACATCCCGCATAATGAATCACCATTCCAGGCACCAGCCCTTTGATCTCACTTTTTGGCTTGGGTTTTTTAGGAAGCTTACCTTTAGCTGGCGCCAAAGTCACCGGCGCCCCCTCCACAGACTCTTTTTTTTCTGACGGATGAATCACATTCTCCAGCTCACGCGTCGTGATCACCCCCTCCCCTAAAGACGCATAAAAATCCTCTTCTTCTAACTGAAATTTTTTAAGGAGTTTAGGAAGAATATCTCCCACTTTTTTTTTCGGAATAGCTTGCAATTCTTTCAGGAAAATTGATTTCCCTGTAGATAAAAACTGAGACCTTTTCTTCGATCTTAAAAATCTCCGGATGTTGGTTTTTGCTTTACCGGTGACCACAAATCTTTCCCAGGTAGGAGACGGATTTTGACCCGGAGAAATCACAATCTCAACTTGATCCCCATTGCGAAGTTCAGTACGCAAGGGCATCAGCTTGCCGTTAATTTTAGCCCCTTTGCAGCGATTGCCGATGTCCGAGTGGACGGCATAGGCAAAATCAACGGGGGTTGACCCACGCCTCAGCGCAATGAGGTCTCCGTAAGGGGTAAAGCAAAATACCTGGTCGTGAAACATTTCCAGCTTTGTATGCTCAAGAAACTCATCATCCCCCGCCGCATGCTCTAAAATATCCAACAAGCCTCGTACCCAACGATATTGTTTTCCCTCTTTGGGCTTAATACCTTGCTTATATTGCCAATGCGCCGCTACTCCATACTCGGCTACTTCTTGCATAGCATAGGTGCGAATTTGTATTTCAATCTGACGCTGTTTGGGGCCAATCACATAAGTGTGAAGAGATTGATAATTATTGGGCTTGGGGGTTGAAATATAATCTTTAAATCGACCAGGAATCACAAAGAACTCGTTATGAATAATCCCCAGAGCATGATAACAATCTGCAATGGAATCAACCAGGATCCGAAAAGCAACCACGTCGCAAAGTTGTTCAAAACTGACATTCTTGTTTTGCATCTTTCGCCAAATGGAGTACGGGCTTTTTTCGCGCCCCGTCACCGTTGCTTTGATCCCCGCCTTTTGCATCACACCACCCAGATCTTGAACCACAAAGGACATGGTGCTTTTATCAAGCTGATGCAAATGCCTGATGCGATTAGTGATAATGGTATAGGCCTCTGGGTTCAGTTGCGAGAAAGACAAATCGTGAAGCTCTTCCTGAATGCCCTTCATACCAATGCGTTCAGACAAGGGAGCATAGATTTCAAGGGTCTCCAAAGCCACACGACGCCGGCTCTCTTCTGATTGAACATGCTTAATGGTCCGCATATTATGAAGACGATCACAAAGCTTGATCATCAGAATGCGAATATCGTCCGACATGGCCAGCACAAGGCGACGAAAATTTTCTGCTTGTTTTTGTTCGGTGGACTGCAACCCAATCCGCGCGAGTTTCGTTACGCCCTGCACGAGAGACGTAATTTCAGATCCAAATATTTTTTCCACATCTTTGAGGGTGGCTGCCGTGTCTTCCACCGTATCATGCAAAAGGCCCGCGATGACGGAGGGTACATCCATCTTGAGGTCCGCCAACATTTCAGCCACCGCCAACGGGTGCATAATGTAAGGCTCTCCTGAGGCTCGCTTTTGATCAACATGATGGGCCTCAGCAAAATCATATGCTTTTTTAATCAGCTGGGCATCTGCCCGGGGGGCGTAGGAGAGAACTTTATTGACAAGTTCAGAGGCGTTCAACGACATTCAATTAAAAAGGGCACAAAAAGTGCCCCCTCCTTCACAAAAAACCCTAGATCTTGTTCAGGCTTCGCCGTTTTCTTGGCCGTTTTCCTGGCCATTTTCCAAGTCTTCCAAAATTGCTTCCTCAGAAACTTCTTCATGATGTTCTTCGGTCTCCAAATCATCGACAATGGTTAAGACATCTTCCTTGATTTCTTCTTCAATGTTACCACTTTCTTGACCGCTCAACCAACTGTTTTCCTCAGAGAGGGCCTCAACAGCCTGCCTCTCTTCATCATCTTCTTCCACATGCAGTTGAAAGCTCTGAATAAGTCCTTCTGACAGAAGATCGACGGAAACAGTGCCCTCCGCAATTTCACGCAAAGCGATCACCGAGCTTTTGTCGTTATCTTTTTCAACCGTTAAAGGGGCGCCTGTGGAAATCTCGTGCACCCGCTGAGACGCCATCAACACTAAATCAAAGCGATTGGGAATTCTTGTAATACAATCTTCAACCGTTACGCGAGCCATTGTGATCCTCTATTCCTAAAATTCAGAAGGTACTATATACCTAAAAAAGGAATAAGTCTAGCTTTTAGCTGAAAAAATGAATCTTAGATTCTCTCAAGAAACAGGGGTGGGGATCAAAAAAATTTTCTATCCCTAACCCCCCCTTAAATAGAGGAGGACAAAAATCGAGAGATATTGTATAAAAACTCTATGAATCCACTTTATATCACCCAACAAGGGCAGCTTGAGACACTCTGTCAGTCCCTCTCCGAAAATAAACCCAAAGTCATCAGTGTTGATACCGAATTTATCCGGCAAACCACGTATTGGCCGAAGCTATGCCTTATTCAATTGGGGTTTAGAGACCAGATCGTTCTCATTGACCCCTTACCCGAAGCGCTGGATCTTTCTCCGTTAAAATCCATGTTTCTGGATAATGAGATCCTGAAGATCTTCCATGCCGCCCGCCAAGACCTTGAGGTCTTGTATGTGCTCTGGAATGACGTTCCCCAAACCATCGCTGACACCCAAATCCTGGCCATGGTCTGTGGCTTTGGAGACAGCATCTCGTATGACAAACTTTCGGAAGCCATCGCTGGGCAAAAAATTGATAAGTCGCAGCAGCACACGGACTGGGCCCAGCGCCCCCTATCTCCCAAACAGATGGCCTATGCTATGGGGGATGTTCAGTGGCTTGGGCTCATTTATGATAAATTGTGTCTACAGGCCGGGAATAAGATAGAGTATATCCGCGAAGAATTAGATTTCCTGAAAAACCCCGAGCTTTACAAGCCTGCCCCTGATAAAGCCTGGCTAAAAATCAAAACCCACACCCATCATAAACCCGAAGTTCTGGGCGTGCTGAAAGAAATTGCGGCGGTGCGTGAGCGCTATGCCGAGCAGCAAAACCGCCCCCGCTCTCATGTGATTAAGGACGAAGTGCTGGTTCAAATCGCGACGAAAAATGCCGTCTCTGAAAAAGATTTGGCGTCGTTCGGGATAAAAGACAACGACTTACAAAATGATCTTCTCAGCGCCATTCAGGCCGCCATCCCCCTTAGACAAATAAACTTCAAGTCCAAACAAAACACACCGCTCGTGGACATTCTCATTATTCTGTTAAAAATAATGGCAGACCAGCATGGGATTGCGTCCAAACTGATTGGAAATCGCGAGAAACTAGAGATTTTTCTTGAAAATCCGCAGCATTCCCCCCTCATGCAGGGCTGGAGGCTGGATCTCTTTGGGGACACTGCGTTTAAAATCAAAGAAGGGACAATAGCCCTGGCCTTTGATCCCAAAACCCATCAGCCGGTGTTTACAACCCTAAAGTCATAAGATGATCAACCGTCCGCCCACCCTCTTCCCCTAAATAAACCGCCACCTCTGGACAGGACGCCGAGGGTGATGTATGTTCTGCTGAAGATTTTTGGAGCATAAATGTCGATTACCAAAGAACAAATCATCCACATTGAGAAACTCGCCCAGCTTAAAATGTCGGAATCAAAGGTGACGGAAATCACCGCCAGTTTGTCAAATGTTTTTGATTGGATTGACCAATTAAAGAAAGTGGACATCACAAATACAGAGCCTTTGGCTAACCCCGTGATTGATCTTATTCCCCAAACCCCTCTTCGGGAAGACGTGCCTCACCTTGAAAATTCCAGGGAAGATATTCTCGCTAACGCCCCTGAAAAAGACTATGGATTCTTTTTTGTCCCCAAGGTTGTGGAATAAGGACTGATCATGACATCTCTTTTAAAATTAGACTTTCATCTTCTGCGCCAAAAATTGAAAAGCCGCGAGATTTCTGTGGCCGAAGTCATTGATACATATATCCGTCAGGCCAAAGAAACCTCCCCTATCAATGCCTACATCTTGGATACCTTTGACCAAGCCCGTATCCAGGCTGACCTTGCTGACAGACGCTATGTCCAAGGCACTGCCCGCGCGCTCGAAGGCCTGCCGCTCGCCATCAAAGACATTTTTTGCACCAAGAATATTCGCACCACCTGCGCCTCCCGGATCTTGGAAAATTTTGTGCCCCCGTATGAGTCCACCGTCACCCAAAAGCTGAATGAGGCGGGCGCTATTTCCCTGGGAAAAACCAACCTCGATGAGTTCGCTATGGGATCTTCCACCCTGACCAGCGTGTTTGGACCGAGTATCAACCCTTTAAAACGCCTGAATGATCCAACGAATCTCACCCCGGGTGGCTCTTCCGGAGGGTCCAGTGCTTCTGTTGCCGCTGGCTCTTCTTTGGCCGCTCTCGGCACAGACACGGGTGGATCCATCCGTCAACCAGCCAGCCACTGTGGTGTTGTGGGCATCAAGCCCACATATGGGCTCTGTTCACGTTATGGAATCATCGCCTTCGCGTCGTCCCTCGATCATGCCGGCGTTCTCACCCGTTCCGTTCGAGATGCCGCCTTGGTGCTGGAACACATGGCGGGACACGATCCAAAAGACTCAACCTCCATCAATCTCCCCGTTCCTCCTTACGAAAAATTCCTGAGTGGTAAGGTGAAAGGCCTTAAGATTGGCATCCCCAAGGAATACAACTTGCCCGGTCTTCATTCGGATATCGCGCGTCTGTGGCAACAGTCTGCTGCCTGGTTTAAGGAAATGGGCGCCGAAATTATAAATGTCTCTTTGCCTCACACCGAGTATGGGCTGCCGGTTTACTATATTGTGAACCCCTCTGAAGCCTCTTCTAACCTCGCACGGTATGATGGCGTTCGATATGGCCTCAGAGTAGAAGGCGGATCCCTCGAAGAAATGTATGAAAAAACCCGCACCGCTGGTTTTGGGGACGAGGTCAAACGTCGCATCCTCATCGGCACGCACGCGTTGTCAGCCGGGTGTTATGAAGACTACTACCTCCGCGCCCAAAAAGTACGCCGGAAAATTGTGAATGACTTTACTGACGTCTTCGCAAAGGTCGATTTTATTTTGACCCCCACCACCGCGGGGGATGCCTTTGCGCTTAACGATCCCTCCATGGATCCCATCGCCATGTATCTGGAAGATGTCTTTACCGTGGCCGCTAACTTGGCGGGGATCCCCGGCATTTCAGTACCCGTGGGTCTCTCTCATCAAGGGCTTCCCCTGGGCATGCAGCTTTTAGGCCCCATGCTCAGCGAGGATCGGCTTCTCAATGCGGCGTTTGCCTTAGAAACCGCCGCTCAGTTCAAACATCCCATCATTGAGGCTTTCTAATGTCGAAAAATTATTGGCTCCATACAGACTCTGGTCCTTGGAATGTGGTGATTGGTCTCGAAGTTCATGCCCAAGTGACGTCCGCCTCCAAGCTGTTCTCCAGCGCCCCCACTTCCTTTGCGGCAGATCCCAACAGCAAAGTCTCTCTGGTGGACGCAGCCCTTCCCGGCATGCTGCCTGTGCTCAACAAAAAATGTATCGAGCAAGCGGTGAAAACGGGATTCGGTATCAATGCCAAAATTAATAAATTTTCCATGTTCGATCGGAAAAACTATTTTTACGCTGACCTCCCCCAGGGGTATCAGATTAGTCAGCTCTATCACCCCATTATCGGAGAAGGTTTCCTCGATCTTGATCTTCAAGACGGTACGTCACATCATGTGCGCATCGAGCGCATCCATTTAGAGCAAGATGCCGGGAAAAGCATCCACGATTTGCATCCCAAAAAAACTTGCATTGATCTCAATCGCTCGGGTACCGCCCTTATGGAAATCGTAACCTTTCCCGATATGAATACCCCCGAACAAGCTATGGCCTTTATAAAAAAACTACGCCTTATTTTGCGTTATCTTGGCACCAGCGATGGCAATATGGACGAAGGCAGCCTGCGCGCAGACGTGAATGTATCTGTCAACCGCCCGGGCGAATCATGGGGCTGTCGAGCTGAGGTCAAAAACGTCAACTCCATTCGCTATATTGGACACGCCATCGAGCACGAAGCCCGCCGCCAAGTAGAAATTTTGGAAAACGGCGGGACGCTCACGCAAGAAACCCGTCTCTATGACCCGAACCGAGGCGAGACGCGGTCCATGCGTTCGAAAGAAACTGCCATGGATTACCGTTATTTCCCAGATCCCGATCTGTTGCCCCTCATTTTGACGGATGAGTATCTTGAGGGTATTAAAAGAAACCTCCCTGAATTGCCCGACCAGAAAAAAGAGCGGTTCATGAAAAAGTATGGCCTCACCCCCTATGACGCCGACCTTCTCATCGAAGATAAGGATGTGGCCAATTTTTATGAAAAGGCCGTGTCTGAGACGGACGGATGGAAATCCAACAAGAATCCAGCCACCGCCAAACTGATCTCTAACTGGCTCTCAGGAGATTTTTTTGCGCTGATGAATAAGGAAAATAAATCCATTCATGACGTGCCCGTCTCGGCGGAGCATTTGGCCGAGCTCGTTAACCTGATTCAAAAAGATGTGATTTCCGGGCGCATCGCCAAGGAAGTGTTCACTGACGCGTGGACCTCCAGTAAATCCCCCAAGGCCATTGTATCTGAAAAAGGATTGGAACAAATCACAGATACCGGCGCTCTTGAACAAATCATTCAAACTGTGTTAGAAAACAACCCCGACATGGTGACTCAGTACAAATCGGGAAAAGACAAGCTGTTTGTCTTCTTCGTGGGTCAAGTAATGAAAGAAACAAAAGGGAAGGCAAATCCCGCTGCCGTGAATGATCTTTTAAACAAAAAATTGTCCACGAACTAGCGGGGGCTAGTCTTCTGGGCTATCCTATGGAATAATAAGAGTCCAAAAATGTTGATCAAAGAAAAAACAAATCTCGGGACAACGTCTCGCGTAAACAACCAATCCAAGCAGCAGCTGCTGGCCTTGTATGAGACCATGTTGCTCATTCGTCGGTTTGAGGAAAAAGCAGGCCAACTCTATGGCATGGGGCTGATCGCTGGATTCTGCCATCTCTACATCGGCCAGGAGGCCGTAGTGGTGGGCGTCCAGTCTATGCAAGAAAAGGACGACACCGTTTTAACGGCCTATCGTGACCACGGCCATATGCTCGCGTGTGGCATACCGGCTAATGGGATCATGGCCGAGCTCACTGGTCGCATCGGCGGCGTTTCAAAGGGCAAGGGTGGCTCCATGCACATGTTCAGCCGGGAAAAAAATTTTTTCGGGGGGCATGGTATCGTGGGCGCGCAGGTTCCCCTCGGCACTGGCATGGCCTTCGCTCATAAATACAAAAACACAAAAGCCGTCTCTGTTACCTATATGGGAGATGGCGCCGCCAACCAGGGGCAAGTGGCTGAATCTTATAATATGGCGGCTCTCTGGAAACTGCCCGTGCTCTATATCGTCGAGAATAACCAATATGCCATGGGTACGTCCATCGCGAGGCACGCCCCCAACCAAGACTTCTATAAACGGGGTGAGCCTTACGGTATTCCGGGCGAAAAGGTGGATGGGATGGATATTTTTGTGGTCCAACGTGCCGCCAAAAAAGCCTTCGCGCATATTCGTTCAGGAAAAGGCCCCTATATATTACAAATGGAAACCTATCGCTATCGAGGCCACTCCATGTCTGACCCCGCCAAGTATCGCAGTAAAGAAGAGGTGGAGGGGTACAAAACCTCCAATGACCCCCTTACCAACATGGAAGCTGTTTTGATAGAAGAAAAAATCTGCACCGCCGTTCAGCTCGATCAGATTGCCGATCGCGTGAAAGACATTATCAAAGAATGTGCCGAGTTTGCCCAAACCTCTCCTGAGCCCGAGGCCAGCGAACTTTACACCGATATCCTCACAGGAAATTAAGGAATATCCCATGCCCATACTCTCTGTTCGTGAAGCCCTTTGTGAAGCCATGGTCGAAGAAATGCGCCAGGACCCTTCTGTCTTCATCCTGGGGGAAGAAGTGGCTGAATACCAAGGCGCCTACAAGGTTACCCAAGGATTGCTGCAAGAATTTGGCGCCGCGCGCGTGGTGGATACCCCCATCACCGAGCATGGCTTTGCCGGCCTTGGCGTGGGGGCTGCTTTCATGGGGCTGAAGCCCATCGTGGAGTTCATGACTTTTAACTTTGCTATGCAAGCCATGGACCAAATCGTTAATTCCGCCGCCAAAACTCTCTATATGTCTGGTGGACAAATGGGCTGCCCCATTGTATTCCGTGGCCCCAATGGGCCTGCCTCTCGGGTAGGGGCCCAACACTCCCAATGCTATTCCAGCTGGTACAGCCATTGTCCGGGGTTAAAAGTGGTGGCACCCTATGATGCAGCAGATGCCAAAGGCCTCTTGAAATCCGCCATTCGCGACCCCAATCCCATCATCTTTTTAGAGAACGAGCTTCTCTATGGTCAAAAGTTTGACGTGCCCGACGGCGACCACACCGTTCCCCTCGGCAAAGGAAAAATCGTCCGCCAGGGACGCGACGTCACCATCACCGCCTTCTCGCTCATGGTGGGCAAAGCACTCCAAGCCGCCGAAATTTTAGCTGAACAAGGTATTGACGCCGAGGTGATTGACCTCCGTACGCTCCGCCCTCTCGACACAGATCTGATTGTGGACTCCGTCACCAAAACAAACCGGCTCGTTTCAGTGGAAGAAAGTTGGCCCACCTGTGGACTTGGCGCCGAAATCGCCTCACAGATGATGGAGCATGCCTTTGATCTGCTCGATGCGCCCGTCCTCCGCGTCTCGGCCAAAGATGTGCCCCTGCCCTATGCCGCCAATCTGGAAAAATTGGCCTTGCCCCAGGTGGCCGATATTGTTGAAGCGGTGAAGAAGGTAACGTATAAATAATTAAAATCGGAGGTTTTTCCTATGCCTATTGAAATTCTCATGCCCGCCTTGTCGCCCACTATGACCGAGGGAAACCTCGTCAAATGGCATAAAAAAGAGGGAGACAAAGTGTCTGCCGGGGATGTGGTTGCCGAGATTGAAACAGACAAGGCCACCATGGAAGTAGAAGCGGTGGATGAGGGCACGCTCGGAAAAATTTTGATCCCCGAGGGCACCGAGAATGTAAAGGTCAACAGCCCCATCGCCCTTATCCTTGAAAAGGGTGAAGATAAGAAAGTCCTTGAAAATTATAAAGCGCCTACGCCGGCCGCTGCCCAAAAAGAAGAACCCGTCTCAGCTCCCGTTCCCACAATGGCCAGCCCCGCCCCCACCATAGTGCTCTCCACCGGGCGGATTGTGGCGTCTCCCTTGGCCAAGCGTTTGGCCACCGAAAAGAACATTGATCTCCGCCAAGTCCAAGGATCTGGCCCCCATGGCCGCATCGTCAAGCAAGACATTGACACCTTTGTCCCTGGCTCTGCTGCCCGGGGTCATGCCCTGCCTACACACACTGGCCCTCTTTATCAGGATAAACCCGTCTCCAATATGCGCCGTGTGATCGCGCAGCGCCTCACCGAATCCAAGCAAACGGTGCCCCACTTTTATCTCACGCTGGATTGTGAGATTGATGCCTTACTCGCCGCCCGCCAATCCATCAACAGCCACTTCAACGTGAAAGTCACGGTGAACGACTTTGTCCTCAAAGCTGTGGCGCTCGCGCTGCAAGATGTACCCGATGCGAATGCCTCGTGGAGAGGCGAAACCATTCGCTATTACACCACGTCCGATATTTCGGTGGCGGTCGCCATTGAAGACGGACTTATCACCCCCATCGTGAAAATGGCCAACTTCAAATCGCTCCTCACCATTTCTGAGGAAGTAAAAACCTTGGTGCAAAAAGCCAAAGAAGGTCGTCTCAAACCCGAAGAATTCCAAGGTGGGTCGTTCAGTGTCTCTAACCTTGGCATGTTTGGCATCAAACAATTCGAAGCCATCATCAACCCGCCCCAAGGATGTATTCTAGCCGTAGGCGCGGGCGAGAAGCGCCCTGTGGTGAAAGAGGGTGGGCTCGCCGTTGCCACCGTCATGACGTGCTCCCTCTCTGTGGATCACCGCGTGGTGGATGGCAGCGTGGGCAGCAAGCTGTTGCAAGCGTTCAAGAAATACATTGAAAACCCAGCCTTACTTTTGGTGGGAGGAGCTTGAGCCATGTCACAATCCTATGATCTCATCGTTATCGGCGGCGGCCCTGGAGGGTATGTGGCGGCCATTCGGGCAGCACAACTGGGTCTTAAAACAGCCGTGGTGGAGCAAGAAAAATTAGGCGGCGTGTGCCTCAACTGGGGATGTATTCCCACCAAAGCTTTGCTACGCTCCGCTGAGATTTATCACCTGATGCATCGATTGGACGAGTTTGGCCTCTCAGCCTCGTCCATTAAATTTGACATTAAAAAAATCGTGGACCGCTCGCGTAAAGTGTCGCAACAGCTCTCTACCGGCATCAGTCATTTGATGAAAAAGAACAAGGTGACTGTCATCACGGGTCACGGTAAATTGCTGGGACAAAACCGGGTGAAAGTCACCCACGGTAAAGAGACCCAAGTTCTCACCGCCCCTCATATCATCCTGGCCACTGGCGCGCGCCCTCGCCTATTCCCAGGTCTCGAAGCCGACGGCCAGTTGATTTGGACCTCCAAAGAAGCCATGGTTCCTGAGAAAATGCCCAAGAGTCTCTTGATCATCGGATCGGGTGCCATTGGGGTGGAGTTTGCGAGTTTTTATGCCACCCTCGGCTCAGAGGTCACCCTCGTGGAAATTCAAGATCGTATCCTCCCCGTGGAAGATGCAGAAATCTCAGCCGTTGCGCATAAGGACTTCACCAAACAGGGCATCAAAATCCACACCAGCACCAATGTGAAGAGCTTGGAAAAAGAAAAAAATGCGGTCAAAGTCACCTTGAACCATAAGGACAGATCCTCGACCCTCACCGTTGATCGCGTGATTGTGGCGACCGGCATTGTTGGTAACACGGAAAACCTGGGGCTTGAAAAAACACGGATCAAAGTTGAGAATAACCAAATAAAAACCAACGAATGGTGCCTGACCGACGAACCCGGCGTTTACGCCATCGGAGACGTGGCCGGTGCCCCCTGGCTCGCCCACAAAGCCAGTCATGAAGCCATCATTTGCGTAGAAAAAATCGCGAACAGCCCCACCGCCCATCCGCTGAATAAACTCAATATCCCCGGCTGCACGTATTCTTTACCTCAAATTGCCAGTGTCGGCCTCACCGAAGCCGCCGCTTTGCACAAAGGTTACAAAATACGGGTGGGCCGTTTTCCCTATAGGGGGAACGGAAAAGCCGTTGCGTTAGGCGAAGCAGAGGGCCTTATCAAAACCATTTTTGATGAAAAAACAGGCGAGCTGTTGGGCGCGCATATGATTGGGTCTGAGGTCACCGAACTCATCCAAGGATACGTCATTGGGAAAACCCTCGAGACCACCGAACTTGACCTGATAAACACCGTATTCCCTCATCCCACCCTCTCAGAAATGATGCACGAGGCGGTGTTGGATGCCTACGGAAAAGCGATTCATTTTTAGAAAATTCCCATGACAGAAAAACTGCCCAAACCCTCTTGGCTCAAGGTGAAAGCTCCCGTCTCTCCTCAATATCACGCCACGCGTGAGCTGATTCGGGGCGCCAGGCTCAACACCGTCTGTGAAGAAGCCGCCTGTCCCAACATTGGGGAGTGCTGGGCCAAGCAACATGCCACTATCATGATTTTGGGCAGCGTTTGTACCCGAGCGTGCGCTTTTTGTAATATTAAAACGGGCCGACCCGATCTCTTGGACCCGCACGAGCCCGAGCGCGTGGCTGAGGCTCTTCAAAAACTAAACCTCGCCCATGTGGTGATTACCTCTGTTGATCGGGATGATTTGCCAGATGGGGGGGCTGAGCATTTCGCCCAAACCATAGCGGCTATTCGCAAAACATCCCCTCATACCACCATTGAAATTTTGACGCCTGATTTTTTGCGCAAACCTGGCGCCCTCGAAATTGTGGTGGCCGCCAAGCCCGACGTGTATAACCACAATCTTGAAACAGTCCCCCGGCTTTATGCCACCGTGCGTCCTGGCGCCCGATATTTTCATTCGCTGAATTTACTCCATCGCGTGAAGCAGCTTGACCCCACCCTCTTCACCAAGTCGGGCATCATGGTGGGCCTTGGGGAAGAAAGGGGGGAGATCTATCAGGTGATGGATGACCTCCGTGCCGCAGACGTGGATTTCATGACCATCGGTCAATATTTGCAGCCCACCCCCAAACATCACCCGTTGATGCGTTATGCTACGCCCGAAGAGTTTGCCGACTACGAGAAAATGGCTCGTGGAAAAGGGTTTCATATGGTCTCCGCCTCCCCCCTCACGCGCTCGTCTTACCATGCGGGAGAAGATTTTGAAAAGCTGAAAGCTGCGAGGATGAAGGCAGTCTGAGCCCTCTTCCCCCACTGGAGCCGTTTATTCAGGCCCTCTTTTCTGATCTTCTAATCCTTCTAAGGCAGCTTTTTTTATTCCCAAAGCAATATATTTACAAAGGGCCATCCTGTGTCTGACGCGTAAGAGATCTATTTCTTCGCGTGGTCTACGAGCAACCTTAGCTGCGTCTAAGTCTTTTCCCGTTTGAATCATACAGTTTTGGGCGTCTGTTTTGTCTCTATCTGAGGGAGGAGACACTTTCCTTCGGCCATTATTATGATTGGGATCATCCTCACCAGGCCCCCCTAGAGCGGTATGGCCAAGACTAAGCGTAAAGGATAACATGAGTCCTAAAGTTGTTATTCTGCCTATATTCATTTGGTTTTCCTCCTGATCATTCTCTCCTAACTTATGCTGATAGGGTTTTTCTGTACAGACAAAAATGAGGAACTACTGACCACTAGAGAAAAAATAATAACCTGGTTCCCTATAGTTGGACCACCTCACCCTTGTTTTTACATAAATTAATTCTTATATAAATCAACAGAGTATACAAAGATACTCAAAAGTAATTGATTTGAATAAAGGATTTAAACGATGTTTGGCCGTTTCTTAAAATTATCCCAGATCGCCTTTTTTGTGGGCATGATCTTCTCGTTCCACAGCGAGGCAGCCACTGGGGGAACACCGCTCGACGATGACCAACAGTCTGAGGCGTCTTCAATGGCTCTTGTGTCTTCCCAAGGACAACCGGCACAAGCACATTTGCCTGTTGAGTTAATCGGTGAGATAGCCCAGTTTTTGGACCCGCAAGACTGCAAAAATCTACGGTTAACGTGTCTGGCCCTTGCTCATCACATCAATCTCCCGAATATAAAGATAACCCCTCAGAAATTTAATGCGGAAGGATTTCCACCTACTCATTTGATTACTGCAAAGACAAAAGTTATTCTCCATGATTGGAGACAGTTCCCCGCTCAACAGCACGAAGCAATTTTGGGCCAGCTTACAGCCTTACCGCACTTGCACAAATTGGATTTGAGCCGCAATGACCTTGGTGCTGTGGGCGCTCGACATCTGGTTCCTACCCTTTCACAATTGACGCACTTGCGCATCTTGAATTTAGGATACAATAGGATTGGTGCCGAGGACGCTCAACATTTGGCCTCCATCTTCCCACAGCTTCCACACTTGCGCATCTTGGATTTGGCTGGCAATGACCTTGGCCCCGAAGGGGCTCAACATTTGGCCTCCATCTTCCCACAGCTTCCACACTTGCGCATCTTGGATTTGGCTGGCAATGACCTTGGCCCTGAGGGGGCTCGACATCTGGCCTCCACCCTCCCCCAATTGACGCACTTGCAGTTCTTGTATCTGGGCAGCAATGACCTTGGCGCCGAGGGGGCTCGACATCTGGCCTCTACCCTCTCCCAGTTGACGCATTTGCACAGCTTGAATTTGTGCTTCAATGACATTGGTGCCGAGGGAGCTCGACACCTGGCCTCTGCCCTCCCCCAATTAACGCAATTGCAGTTCTTGTATCTGAGGAGCAATAATCTTGGCGTCGAGGGAACTCAACATCTGGCCACCACCCTCCCCCAATTGACGCACTTGCACAGCTTGAATTTGAGCAGCAATAACCTTGGCTCCGACGGCATCCAACATCTGGTTCCTGCCCTCCCCCAGTTGACGCACTTGCGCAGCTTGGACTTGGGCCACAATGACCTTGACTTTGAGACGATCCAACACCTGTTTCCTATCTTCCCACAGGGGACACACGTGGTCTTCTAATAGGGGGAAGTTCTCTATACCCCTTGTTTTTACATAAATTGATTCTTATATAAATCAACAGAGTACACAAAGGCATTCAAATCATAGAATGAGTGTTTTATTTGAATAAAGGATTTAAACGATGTTTGACCGTTTCTTAAAATTATCTCGGATAGCTTTCTTTATGGGCATGATCTTCTCGTTCCACAGCGATGCCGCCACTGGGGGAACACCTCTTGATGAGGATCAACAGCCTGGGGCGTCTGCCTCTTCAATGGCTCTTGTGCCCCTTTCACAAGGACAACCGACATTACAAGATTTACCTCCTGAATTAATCGGCGAGATAGCCCAGTTTTTGGGCCCACAAGACTGTAAAAATCTACGGTTAACGTGTCGGGCTCTTGCTCAGCACATCAAGCTCCCAAATATAAAGATAACCCCTGAGAGATTGGATGCGAATGGATTTCTGCCTATCCATACCATATCTTCAAGGACACACGTTGCTTTCCGCTGTGGGACTCAATTCTCCCTCGAAGCGTACGAACATATTATTGTGACTCGGCTTGCAGGGTTGCACTTGCACAGCTTGGATTTAGGATACAATAGTCTTGGCGCCGAGGGGGCTCAATATCTGGCCTCCAGCCTCTCACAGCTGACGCACTTGCGCAGCTTGTATTTGAACACCAATAACCTTGGTGTTGTGGGCGCTGGACATCTGGCCTCTGCCCTCTCACAGCTGACGCACTTGCGTGTCTTGTATTTGCATCACAATGGCCTTAACCTCTTGAGTGACCGGCAACATCTGGCCTCCATCCTCCGACAACAGCTTCCCTACTTGCTCATCGTGAGTTTGTACGACAATCCTCCTTTTAATGAGGATATCAACCATATAGTTTCTACCCTCCAACAGATGCCGCCGCGCGTGCCGCCCACCCTCTTTTTCTAGGCGAATTGAAGCAGCAGCACACAAAAACCTTGAGAGCGCGCCCAGATCTCTTAGGTCATTGCAGGAGAGTTGAAGGACAGAGAACGAGACTTCTACATATCATTCAGTAAAAAATTTTCTTCCATAAGTCTATTGAATATAGATAAATACTTCATATATAAATAGTAGTTACGTAATTAAAGGTAAAAAAATTTATGTCTATTAAGAAAATTATGTTCATAGCTCTTTTGGGGTGGATGTCTGCCTACATGTCTTATGGGGCAAGTGCGGGCAGCGGTGCCCCTGTCCTAGAGGCAGCAGAACAAGCAGTTGAAGTGTCACGCCCGTTGTCCGTGCCGTCTGTTTTTGATGTTCAAGAAATGTCCATTGGTTCTGTACTGTCTTTGAAACTAGAAGAACTTGCAGAGCAGCGGACGTGTGACTTAGTAACACAAGACCATCTTGGGGCGTCAATGCAGGGTATTCCCGATATGAAAGCCTATCAGGCGTTAGTACCCTATAATCCCTACCTTGGAATGCTTTTTGCGGAAGGGGAACGACCCAGTTCTTTTTCGCCTCAATTAGAATCCTTTCTAGACCAGGTGCCGGCAGGGCATTCTTTTCAGATTTTTGCCTATCCTTTGATATGGGTCCCTGATCCTGCCTCTGCGATTTCTTACATCGTCTCCCATAGGGAGAGGAAGGACACAGATCCTGTTCTTCCTTGGGGTGAGATTTCCCAAAGTTTTTCTCAGGAGAGATTGAGAGCACTCTTTAGAATCGTAAAGGGATTTTTGGTTGAGGGAAATGCACAAGAGATTTTACAGTCCTCCATTGAGGAGCTGCGCCCCTCTGAAGCGGGATATTTAGGAAACGTTCTTCGACTCTATTATGACATAACGGAGGATAGTTACCCGTTTCTCGTCAACGAGCATTTTGAGCTTACATTTCCTGATTTCATTGGAGATCAACTCAAAAGAAATGAAGACACCCCCTGGGGACAGTTCATTTTGGGAGAATGGGAATATGCCACGGAACATCATGATCGGGGACGTACTTTGTACAAGCAATCTGCAGATCAAGGGTATGCTTGCGCCCAAGAAAGATTTGCCTGGCTTTGTCTTAATGAGGAAGAAGACAATGAAGATTCAGAGAGTGCACAGGTCTATTTCCAAAAGGCGGCGGATCAAGGACATGCGGACGCTCAATTTAGTCTGGCTCATATGTACCATAAGAGAGAAAACGGAGAGAAGAACTTAGCACTGGCCCGTCGCTATTATCAGCTGGCGGCGGATCAAGGACATGCGGATGCTCAATATTATCTTGCTGATATGTACTCTCAGGGGGAGGGAAGCGAGCGGAACTTAGAAGCTGGGCGTCGCTATTTAAAGCTTGCGGTGGATCAAGGATGTGCTGCCGCACAATATAAACTTGCGGAATTGTATAGAGACGAGGAAAAGAATCTAAAAACTGCGCTGCGCTATTATCAGCTGGCGGCGGATCAAGGATATGCTGAGGCACAGTATGCTCTTGCTTATATATATCATGTGGGAGAAAATGGAGAGAAGGACTTAGCACTGGCCCGTCGCTATTATCAGCTGGCGGCGAATCAGGGGCATGCTGAGGCACAATATTATCTTGCTGATATGTGTGCTCAGGGAGCAGGAGGGACGAAAAACCTAAGAACCTCCCGTCACTATTATCGCCTTGCGGCAGTTCAGGGGCATGCTGAGGCGCAGCATAATCTTGCTTATATGTACTATAAGGGAGACGGAGGGTCGCAGAACTTAGGACTGGCCCATCGCTATTTAACACTTGCGGCGGCTCAGGGGTATGAACTCTCTCAGAGAGCTCTTACTGCTTTGGATGAAAACCGCCTTCAAACAACTGATTCGGCAGCAGCAGCAGAACCTTTGCCTAAACAACAAAAATCATAATATATAGCTAACCTCTTATAAATTGATGACTAACCTGATCCATTTTTTTCAGGACCACCTCATATGGCCTCTCTGCGCAACCAAATCCCCATCATTGCGAGGCAATCCCTCTTTTTGACTGAGAAAGACAAAGGTAAAAAAAGTTCCCAAAATTCTCTGGGCCTGTTACACTGAACGAAAGATTCATCAAAAACGGAGGGAAATCTTATGACGCAAAAATCACCCACCCACGGCAGCTTCTGGGCCATGCTGTGCCACTTGAGCGGCTTGATTGGATTTATCTTTGTGCCTGTTTTGGGTAGTCTCTTGTTTCCCTTGATCGTGTGGAGTTTTAAAAAAGACACTTCTCCTCTCGTGGCCAATAACGGCAGGTCCATCATTAACTTTGTTCTCTCTTTGTGGCTCTATACCCTCATATTTTCTTTGGCCATGGTCCTTTTATGGGCTGTCATCGCCCCCACTTTCTTTTCCCTTTATGGCTTTCTTGGGCTTGAACACTTTCGGTCTTACTTTGTTGCTTCCGGCGGCATTGCTCTCTTCAGCCTAATGATGGTGGCCGTTTTTGGCGCTTTCTTCTGGTTATGGCAAGGCATCCTCATGTTGTATGCCAGTATCAAAGCCGCCAATGGGGAAGTCTATCACTACCCCTTCACCATTCAGTTTCTCAAGGGTTAAGGAAGAGGAACACATCCTGAGATCCTACAGACCCTGCAACAACAGGTTTCCTTATTCACATTTTTGGTTTTAGCTCCAACCCTTACTGCCCTCTTACAGTAAGTTGGTGTCCACTTTCGGCACACGCATGGGCCCCTACTATGGTTGCATCAATCATCATCGTCTCCCCATCTGGATCTATTTAAAATTTCTTTCACGAAACCTAAATCTCATATTCTGAGAAATTGTAGTTTTTTTCCACTAGATCTTCTGACATATTGTTTTTACTATCGCGACACATTTAACAGAAAGAGGATTTTATGAGAAAGTTTTTATTTTTATGTACACTGCTCTTGAGCTTTTCTGGATTTAGCGCACTATTATTGCAGGAGGTGGATTTGGTTTATCATAACCAGTGTTATAACAAGCTCCCTTCAGTTAAAGAGGCTGACCAGAATTTAGAAGCTCGCTCAGATTTTCAAAATTTCTTGAAAAAAGCGGGTGAGGTGGCCAACTCATATGGACTCCAAGACTATTTGGGTTTGCGCCTGATCCATCGACATTTTGACTTGAGACCAAGCCAAGTGATGGTGGAGATATTCGATCAGTATGAGAATACACCTTCTTTGATTACCACCCCATCTTCGATGGAAAGAGCGCATGAAAAAGGAGCGGTCCCCTCTAGTTGGATTTTTACAGATTCTAACCCAATGTTATTTGAGACTTCTACTGATGATGGTGCGAGAAAGGGATTAGAGAAATTGAGAAATGTTCCTAACTTTTGGAATGAAATGGCCGTATTGATCAAGAAAAATAATTTTCAAGATCTTGTTGCTCTAGCTATTTTAAAGCGAGAAAGCTTAATTCCTTTGTCAACAGAGCAGATTTATATGGAAAGAAATTACGGACGTTTGGAGTCTAGTATTGTTCAGTTAGAGAACCGCGAAGGTGTTGTAGACCAGAGTATTAGAACCAGCTGGGCATTTGATGAAACTGACGGGGTGTGCATGTGCTCGAGTCACTATTGCCATAGTAGAGATGATGGCGATCATACACGTAATGGAGTTCATATCGAATATTAAATCAGAGTAATCTCTCCTCTTTTAAAAGATAATTATGTGCGGATAGAACTTTTGGCAAATCTGTAGACGACATTTTGGTCATATCTTAAGTCCTTTTCTGCAGTATGGGCGACTTTTTGGGATTTAAGAAGCACAAAATGAGACTTTTTGGGAAATAAGGAGTCTTGAAAGGTGGCCATCGGTTACCCCAAAATCTCACAGCCAATTGTATGGTTCACTATATCTGACACTCGGAGATGCACCCTTTGCCCTCTCTACTTCTCTCACAGACCTCTCAGAAATCCTTATGATAAGTATATAAATTAAAAATATTGAAAATATCGATATAAAATAACAATTATTACTAGACATTTATTATTTTTTATTTTATCTAGATCCTATAAAAAAATGTATTTCATATCATGAATGAAGGGAGAAGAATAAGATGTCACATAAAAGAGCACTAAATCAAAGAAGACGAGCGAGCACCCCTAAGAAAATTCTGGCCTCCTTGCGGTCTCCTGCCGCCAAGATAATCTTTCAAACCATCATGGAAAGAAACAGATATTTGTTTCTCCAATCCCTGGAACAACGCTATCCTCTCAAAAAAGTAAAAGCTTCCTTGTGGCGGGGTACAGCGCTGCATCTCCTTGAATTAAGCGATAAAATTTCACCGGGCATGCACCAAGCGGCTACCCATTATTTAGAAATCTCCCACCAGATTTTAAGGGAAGGCCCTCAGCAGCCCTGTTCTAAATTTGAGGGCTCTTTGTCGCACCGCGCTATTCCCTCCTACGATCAAAAACAAGATCCCTGCCAGGAGTTGGCTCTCGAACAACACTGGAAGAAGATCTCCCTGATCCTTCAAGAAGCCCGTATCAAAAAAGTGGTGGATGCGCTGGGAGACATCCATGATCTGAGCGTCTTAGACCACGTCCTGAGAACAAGGGAAACCCTCGTGCAGCTGCAAAAAGGACTCGGTCGGCTGAAAGCTTATTTGGCAGAGGAGAGAATCTGATCCACCGCCTCTTGCACCTGAGAGAGCAAAATATCTTGGGTATCAGGCATAGGTTTCACCGCTACCAGTGATGACCGATAGGAGAGGGGAGGAGAGCTTAAAAACAACGCCACCGTCGGCTTGTTCAACACAGCGGCGCCATTCATCATGCCCGTATCATTGCCCACAAAAAAGGTCACTTGATGGAGAAAAGCCAATGATTCTTGTAATGAAAATTGAGTGAGTGCCACAGCCTCCCCTCCCTTGTTTTTTATAGTCAAAACCATCTCGGCAGCCTCAATCCTTTCTTTCGGCCCGCCCAGCAGAAATACTGACATTTTCTGAGAACGCGACAACCACACGGCCAAATCTTCCCAGTGAGACGACCCCCATTTTTTCGAAGGCTCTGTTCCCCCAATACCAATGGCCACCCACGGTTTTTTATAAGATAAGAGTTTCTTTTTCACATGCTTTTTAGCCGTCTCCGACACACTAAATTTGGGTTCTCTGAGGAGGGGAATACCCTGCTTTTCCAGCAAGAGGGTCGCCCGTTCGATGGGGTGCATCTTGAGCCATCTGAGGTCAGCAGGATAGCTGATAACGGTAGGGATGCCCGCTAGTTTGCAAGCCCAGCGATAAGTCCAGCTTTTATGAAAAATCCATACGACAGAAAATTTTTTCCGCCACAAAAAGAACGCGAGCGGCATCCAACCCAAAAAGCCACCATGCCTGCCGGGCCGCTCCACCCATAGAATTTCTTTCACGTAAGGGCTATTCTTATAGAGATGCTGGGCCTGACTTTGACGCTTGGTGAGTAACGTCAACGGGGCCTTATAAAAACGACTTAAGCTTTGCAAGGCTGCATCAAACCAAAACAAATCCCCAATCCCCGGTAAGGGTTGAATCACTAAAATTTTTGGATCTGGGTTCATTTAGCCCCTTTCTAAAATATCTTGCAATGCCAGCAAATCTTCTGGCAACGACGCCGTGAACACCCTCTTCTCCCCCGTAACGGGATGGATAAATTTAAGGGCTGCCGCATGCAAAGCCTGCCGCGTATCGGCCCACACACCGGGATTTTCGCGCCACAAACGTTTGAGCATGGGGTTGCTTTTTGCCCGTCCGTAAACGGGATCGCCAATGAGAGGGTGCCCCGCGTTCGCTAAATGTACCCTGATCTGATGGGTGCGCCCTGTCTCGAGTTGACATTCGATGAGGGAGGCTACCACTGCGTTTTCCCCATAATACTCTTTCACCTTATAGTGCGTGACGGCTTCTTTCCCTCCCGTGCGCCGCACCGTCATTTTTTGCCGGTTATGGGAGCTACGCCCAATATTTTGGGTGATGGTCCCCTCGGGCATGATCTGGCCCACCACAAAGGCTAAGTACGTACGGCTTAACGTCCGGTCGGCAAACTGGGCGGATAATTTTTGATGCGCCTCATCCGTCTTGGCCACCACCATGAGCCCGCTGGTATCTTTGTCCAACCGATGCACAATGCCTGGTCGCTTGACGCCTCCAATGCCGGAAAGATCTTCACAGTGGGCCAAGAGTGCATTCACCAGCGTGCCGCTTTTATTTCCGGCCCCGGGGTGCACCACCAGACCTGCGGGTTTATTAATCACCAACACAGATTCATCCTCAAACACCACATCGAGGGGGATTTCTTCCGCCATCAGGGAGGTCTCTTCTAGCGCAGGCTCCTGGAGTTCAATGCGTTGTCCTTCCAACACTTTGATCTTGGGGTCTGCCGCAATTTTGCCATCCACCCAGACATGTTCTTCCAAAATAAGCGCCTTCAGGCGACTTCGGGAAAACTCGGGCAACAAGATGGCGAGCGCTTTGTCTAAACGTTCCCTATTTAATTCATTAGGAATTTCAACTTGGTATGTTTTTAACATCTGACTTACATTTGACTTTCATTTATAATGTTGAGAGTATAAACTAAACACAGGAAACACATAACTTTTTTCTCGAGGGACCCATGAGGAAAATAGGACACTCAAGCTGGCGCTTCTTTTCTTCCAACATTCTCAGCCGGGCGCTCTTGCCCTTTGCCATCCTTTTGTTCTCTAGCCTCAAAGAGATCCTCCTCTTCCCCCAGCAAGGCGGCTCCCTCCAAGGATGGCTGTCCGTTGGCCTGAGTTTAGCTTTTTTCTATACTTTTTATATCTCCGTCTTGAAACGAGACCCCACCCGCTTTTCCCGGGGAGACCTGTGGATCATGGGGGTCATCTGGGCCCTCTTCGCCCTCCTCATTCATGCCACTGTTCTCTCTGGTATTTATGATATGGATTGGGGTGCGCTTTTTCAATCTTATACCTTCGTCCCCTTCAAACCCTGGCCCTTTGCGGTGATCGGACTTTTCTTAACCCCTCGCTTTGCCGCCATCATCGCGAAGAAGTGGTTTTTTTGAGTCTAGATTATCAAAACTGACGCAAGACGCGTTTCACAAAAGGGATGGTAATCGCTCGTTGCGCTCGCAAGGATTGTGTATCCAGCTCCTCCAAAAAGCGCACCAAAAAACCCGACGACCGCTCTATGTGTCTGAGAATATATTTCCGCACCGCAGGGTCTAAATCGATCTGCATTTCTGAGATTTTTTTTACCAGAATAGCCTCCAGCAGATCATCATCCGGTCGCTCTATCCTGAGGGCTGGAAAAAGCGCCAAGCGCGACCTCAGATCGGCCAACTGAAGAGGCCAAAGGGCCGGTGGTTGTTCCGCCGTTAGCAATAGAGTTCCCTTCCGTTCTTTGATCAAATTGCAGAGGTGGAATAAGGATTGCTCCGAAATGTCAGGGGACGACGCATCATCCACAATGTACGCCCGACCGGGGAGAATGAGAGGGTCAAAGTCGTCTAGGCTCTTGAGGTCTTTAGGGTGCAAAAACAGCGCTCGAGAAGTGCTCTGGAAAACATGCGCCAGATGGGTTTTTCCCACCTTATGAGCGCCAAAAATAAGGAGCCCATAGACGAGCCAGTGGGGCCAAGCCTCAAGAGCCGAAAGGGCCAAAGCATTACTCTCACTTTTTAAAAAATCCTCTGGAAAATAATTTTGTTTTACATCAAAACGCAGAGGTAGTTGCGCACCGTCCACCAGTCCCCCTTTTTTTCTGTTCCCGTTGTACGTGATTTTGGGTGAAAAAGATAGGGGGGAGCATGACCCTCTCTTTACTTTTTCCCCAAAGCATCTTACGGTTAAGGACAGAACTTATAAATAGGAGAAACTCATGCCAGGTCCGGTGGTTACAACAGGCGCAATGGCCATGTGCACCATGGGGACAGGACCAGGTGTCTTAAACTTTATGCCACCCCCTGTGGTGAATTGCCCCACCCAGGCCGGCAAAATCACGGATATCGTCCCTATCAAAAATATTCCCTCTTTTATCCTGTGTATCAGTCTGGCAAACCCAGTGGTCGCAGCTGCCACCGCTTCTCACTTAGGCGTCCTCACCCCCATGCCGTGCGTTCCAGCACCTGCTGGCCCGTGGATTCCGGGATCTGCCTCTGTTTTTTTAGGGGGTATCCCTATGCTGAATTCAAGCTGTATGCTACATTGTTCCTATGCGGGGGTGATTACCATTACCTTTCCTGGTCAGAAGGCTTCCATTTGCACCAAGTGATCCCGCCATGTTAAGAGTATTTGGATTCCATGTCGCAGCTTCTTAAGTATCTTATTGTTGCCCTCATTTGTCTGATCCTAGGCTCTCTTCTTGGCATCCTTATTTATAATCACCTTTCCCCTGTGGCCCTTCTAAAAAGCGGCCTCCACACCACTACAACAGTGCAAGACCTTGCGAAAGAAGCCAAAGCAGGCGGAGGCGGTGGTAGCGGCGGTGCAGATAAAAAAGACGCCGGCAAAGACGGGGCAGAGACAAAAGGAGGAGACAAAAAAGTCCCCGATAAAAAAGACACCGATGACAAAAAAGAGGGGGCGAAAGACTCAGCAAAGGACTCGGGGAAAGAGGAAACAAAAGGAGGAGAAGACTCCACTGAATACTTAAGATCTCTGTGGCCCATTAAGAAAAGAAAAGCAGCCGATGTCTCCGGAGACGTTGAAGGGGCTCTTTATCTGGATGGTACCAGCCCCTACGGCCCCCCGGCGAGCTATAAGGAAGATCTCTTTTCTGAAACAAAAACACTTACACTACCGGGAGATCCCCCCTCTCGTCTGCCCCCCCCTCTCACAGCACGAGAAAAAACAGAACCCCTCTTTCCACACTTTTCAATGGAATCATCATCAGAGCCACCCCTTCCTGCGTCCACCCTCTATCAAGTAGAAATTGGGCGATTTTCCTCTCTTGAAAAAGCTCAAGAGGCCCACAATACCCTCCGATCAAGAGGCCATGAGGTTGACGTTTATTACAGTGGCTCTATTACCAACCCCGATTGGTTTTATGTACGGCTCTCAGCCCTCCTCAACAAACCCCAAGCCTACCGAAAAGCCCAAACACTCTCCATTTTAGAAAAAATCGCCCCCACCCTGGTGGTGATCAGCCGAGACGTCAAAAAACTTCCCTCTGCCCTCTAAAAAAGGATCGGCCATATTCATTGAAATATATGGTTTTCATCCCTATATCTCTCTTTATGAACACAAGAAATACTAAAATACTCGTCACGTTTATCCGCACACTCTCTCAAAGAGCCATCATGCTTTTGATAACCCTTTTCTTTATCTGTGGCGCAGGCATCTCGTGCCACGCCGCCGCCCAAAGAGAAGACCTAGAGTCTATTCGGACAGAAGTCATCCTCATAAAGCAGTCTATGAGCAGGTTCTATCAAGACCAATTGGCGGCGGTTCAATCTTTAGATGTGAGATTACTCAAAATGTCCGATGCAGAGGTAGTTGAGTTCTATGTGAACAATATGCACGATTCTTCCCTTTCCCTGCCTTCCCCCAAACGAATAAAAGAGAAAATGAAGGAAATGATTGAGGGCAATAAAAATGTCTATCAACAGAATTTAATAAGAAATCAAGGACTCATTGATTGTTTAAAAAGCGCAAAAGAAGACGCCCTTAAACGGATTGCCAGAGATGGAATAAACGAACTGCTGCAGGTGCTGCAAGCTAGACAGACGAACCAAGCCATTCCTAAAACAATCCCAGAACTGATGAAGCTTTATCCCAAAGAAAGACAACAAATGGCAGAAAGGGCCATCATCATCCGCGCTGATGAATCAGCCATGATCAAGCTTCTTTCTCGCACGCTCACCCCTGCTGAGCTAAACCACGAGTTCTCCCCTTTAGTCATAAATCAAGACTTCGGAGGATATTTTACTGTCCTGCATGCTTATTTCCTCGACTTGGTGGAAAATCCTCCTCTCCCAGATCATTGGATATATCGGGTCAATGAATTTAACAAAAAAGAGAGTTTGAGTTTGGTAACCTATCTCAAGAGAGTTAAGGGGACTATGGAGGAAACCAGTCCTCGAACCCGAAGGATTCAAGAACGATTAACATCAATTTATACCCTTATTAAAGAACTAGGCTCTCTTCAAAGTCTGAAAGAGACAGAAGAACAGGCAGTGCAAAGTCTTGAGCTCTATCAACGAGGAAAGCTATGCCCCGGAGATTGGAGAACAGAAAAAGCAGTGTCTGTGCTAGAAACGACACTGTTGGATGAAATGCTTGACGAAGTGATAGAGGAGCATGAAGAAAAAGCTGCCAAAAAGATAGCTGCTAATAGAAAGAAAAAAGAACGACAAAAAAAGGCTAAAGCAGCCGCGAAAAACCTTCCGAGTTTATCTCCTTTCGTTGACACCCCACCCGACACAGAGGCTGTCCCTGCCGCTGACTCGATCTCTTCACCTCCCTCTCCTCAAAGACAAATTTCTGAAGGAACTCAAACATCAATCGAAGAAGGAATGGCCGCCTTCGCAGCTGAGTTAGAGTCTTACAAAGGAAAAAAGAAACAATCCTCCCCGCCCCCCGTTGCCGCTGCAGCAGAAACAACATCTTCGCAGAAGATCTTCCTAAAGCCAGGCGTGTACGAGGCTATGCAATATTTCTGGGAGCAACCCACGATGGAATGGGACACTTTTTTAACACTCATGACAAATCCTAAGATAGGATTTCGTCTGAAATCTAACGGTGGAAGCGCCTACAGCTTTTCCTACACAGAAGCCCGTCATGGTCAGAACGGAAAGTTTAATGTTCATAAGCCTCATGGTGTATTTGGTACAATGCTTGGCATTAACGCCATTCGATATGTGCGAAGAGAATTACGTGAGAATTTGAACTGGTCTCTTGAGTCCTTCGCGGCCTTGGTCTAACTAACTAGGACCACCCCTCAAAAATGATTTGTTAAATAGCTTATATCTACTGCATCATATGTACAAAAATAGGAGGTACATGGGATATGTTACAGATAAATATAACGAGGAGATAAAGGCTAATATGGTTTCCCTCAGAACAAATAGACTTTCTACCCCGCAGAAAATAAACGTCTTAGAAGGGATACTAGAGGAGAATTGGCAGCAGCCCGTCCTTCGGTGACTTCTTTTCTCTGGACCCTTCGCTGACACCCTGGTGACGAGAAGAGGCAGCATCAGGGTGACGGGGGAAACCAATCAAGTTTCCCTTGACATCCTCCTCTTTAGGATAAACAATTAAACAAAAACAGCGGGGCAAAATGGATAAATTATCCATAAAAACAATTGCCAAAATTCTTTTGAAAGGGGTGTTTTTAACCTTATTGTTCACCCCCATGGGGGAAGGCGCAGAAGCTCCCTTCCCAAATCCCCACAAGGCACACAGAACGCTCCGTCACTCAAAATGGATACAACCAAGAATCGGAACAACGGAGTATAAAACAGCTTTATATGAACGGTTTCCGATCATTCAAACCACAGGCATAAAAGGAGACCTTACCTCCGAGAAACTAAAAGAATGGTTGGAAAGAGCCCGCTTAATCAATCCTAAGTTTTTTCAGCATCCCAATTGTTTGACCATTACAAAGGGAAAAAGGGGGGCATCAACAAAAAAACTTTTCCTGGTAAAGGTTAACCCTAACTGTCCAGAAGCTGGCCCCTCTAATCTTGTCTTGATTATTAAAGAACTCCCCTCAAAGCTGGCCAAATGGGATACAGAAATGAGCAATTTAAGTATCCTCCAAAAATATCCCAAGTTAAGAGCCCTTGGAAAACCTAGAGATTCTTCCCTCCCTCAACTGACATTTGTAGAAGATTTCCTGAGCTATCAAGATGGGAAAGGACATCAAAACTACTTAACCTTAATCCACGCTGCCAAAGGAGAAAGTCTTGAGGAGATGGTCACGAAAGATCCTCAAGGTCCAGAAACCCTTGGCGCTTTTAAAAAGCTTGGGGAAGTTCTGGCGAATTTTCAGAAAAGATTCATGACTGGAAAAAATTGTTTGCTGAAAGGTGGCGATGATATTAACCAATGTTACACAATCAGTCATGAGGATCTTCATCCTGGAAATGTTTTTTTCGATCAAAAGACTGGTCTTATCTATTTTATTGATATGGAAACCATGAGACGTTCCTTAGAACGCAAACTGCCTTTACTAAAAGACGCTATCGATCTTTATTTCATTCCACAATATGATTGGAAGCTTCCTCATTATGACAAAGCATATAATGCCTTTTTCCGTGCTTATCTTGATCAGTTAAGCACAGACCCTGCCATCAGGCTCAAAATATGGACAGAGTTCAATGAGCAGAAATCGCGTAAAGCAGCTGAGCAAGCTCGTTCCAGGGAACTGTTAGAAAGAATTAAAAGCAGTTTGCCCCCTGGTAAGCTCTAGAGAACTCTCATTCAAAGTGAGGGCAAAGAAATATTGAGGGTGAGAAAATCTGATGGCTGAATTCCGATGCACCCCTACTAATTCAGCGGCTGTTCGAGCCGCTGCTCTTGACTATACTACTAAATGAGTTTTCCTATACTTAATTAGCAATCCCTTAAGTCTTTCAGCGAACACATCATTATAGGCTCTCCGGGCTTGAAACAAGGCATTCGTCACTCTGTCTATAACCTTCCCTCGCTCCGCTTGGGGAAGCTTCGAAAAGGCTCCGAGAGAAGGAAAATTTGCCTCCTCTTGGAAGGTTCTTTCCCCCCCGCTTTCGGGGGATATCTGTTTTTTCCCTTCTAGTTCTTCATCTGTTTCTGAGAGTGGCTCTGCCTCAGTCACGGAGAAAGATACCCGTCGTTTTCTCTTTTTATCATTGACACACATACACTCTTCTTGTGTTGTCATTCCCACTCTTATTCCATTCTGCTCTTGCTCTGGTTCCCTCGAGGGGGAGATCTTTGCTGGGGCAAGACACTTGGTTTTCTCCAAATCCTCAGCTGAAGCGCTTTCTGCTTTCTTTTTCTTTCCTAGAGAGTATCTGAGAGCTTCGACGTGCGCGTCTAGTCGAACTGCTTGTAATAATTGTGCTGTCTCTCTCGAAGGAGATCCGCACATTCTTTTTTGTTTCTTCTGAAGCACGGGAGGAGAACCCATAAGGCCATTGTCCTCAGGGTGCCTCCCTTCTTCAAAAACCCTTGGGCTTATGGGTTGGCGGCAGTGTATCATCGCCGGCATTCCAATAACAGACATAGCCCCCTCCTGCAAATCCTCTCGAGCGGGATGCTCCTTGGAGGCCCCAAAAACCGTGATACTCATCAGTCCCGCCCATACGGGCAGCATCATTTTGAACAGAGTCATTTGTTGTCTTTCATCTATTGAAACAAAGTTAAGTCTCTTGTTTGTATAAGAAAGAACGCAAGTAAAAACAAGAGATAATAAAAATTGTTCCAAGAAAATTTCTCAAGACAGAGTCTCCCCCAAATCCTCCGTGATTTTCTTCTCTAATTGAGAGCCTCAGCGAAAATTCTTGACCTTTTTCAAGGAAACACTGTAAAAAGACAGTTCGTGGCGGGTGTAGCTCAGGTGGTTAGAGCGCCAGTTTGTGGTACTGGATGCCGTGGGTTCAAGTCCCATCACTCGCCCCATTTATCTTGAGTCATAGACGTATACATTCATGAGTAAAAACAAGGTTATCACCTTTGGGTGTCGTTTAAACATCTACGAATCACAAGTGATGATGAACCTGGCAGAAGAAGCCGGTTTGGAAAATACTACCATTGTGAACACCTGTGCAGTCACAGCCGAGGCCGAGCGCCAAGCGGTGCAAAAAATTCGGCGCCTTCATCGGGAAAACCCAGATCAAAAAATTATCGTGACCGGGTGCGCAGCCCAAATCAACCCGCAGAAATTCTCTGTCCTCCAAGGGGTGACTAAAGTTCTCGGGAACCAGGAAAAAATGAAGCGCAGCAGCTTTCTAGACTCTCCCGAAAAAGTTTTGGTGAATGACATTATGTCGGTCACTGAAACCGCGACCCACATGATCAGTGGGTTTGATTCTAAAACCCGCGCCTTCATCGAGATCCAAAATGGGTGCAACCATCGGTGTACCTTTTGCGCCATTCCCTTTGGGCGTGGCAATAGCCGCAGCGTGCCGCTCGGCATGATTGTGGATCAAGTTCAACTTCTGGTCGAACACGGCATCCACGAAGTTATCCTCACAGGGGTGGATATCACCTCCTACGGGGAAGATCTGCCACTTGAGATAACGCTCTCTAAAATGATTCGTCGCTTGCTAATGAATGTGCCCGGGCTCAAGCGCCTCCGCCTTTCCTCCATCGATCCGGTGGAGTTTGATGACGACCTCTTTCAACTTTTTGCCACCGAGCCTCGCCTGTTGCCCCACCTCCACATCAGCCTCCAAGCGGGGGATGATCTGATTTTAAAACGCATGAAACGTCGCCATCTTCGGCAAGACGTGATTGATTTTTGCGCCAAAATGCGTGAGCTGCGGCCTGATGTAGTGTTTGGCTGCGATATCATTGCTGGATTCCCCACCGAAACGGAAACCATGTTCCAGAACTCCCTCGCCCTCATTACGGAGTGCGACATTACCTATCTCCACGTCTTTCCCTATTCCCCTCGTCCCGACACACCCGCCGCTCGCATGCCTCAAGTGGACCGCGCCGTGATCAAAGAACGCGCCAAACGCCTGCGCGATCTGGGTGACATGCAGCTGCACAAAACCTTTGAGCGGTTTGTAGGGAAAACCGTAGAGATTGTGGTGGAAAAAGACCACACCGGGCGCACGCCACACTTTTGTCCGGTTCAGCCAGATCAACAGCTTGACGCCGGTACCTTGACCACCGTCCGCCTCACCGGTCATACTAAGACTCATTTACGAGGAGAAGTGATTCTATGAGTTGGTTTTCAAAACTAACCTCAAGACTGAAGAAAACATCCGAGACGCTCACCTCTAGCGTCACCAAAATTTTTACTCATAAAAAAATTGATGCCGCCACGCTCGAAGATTTGGAAGAGACGCTGATTCAGGCCGACCTCGGGGTTTCTGTTGCCACCAAAATTACGACCCGTCTCAGCAAAGAAAAAGTGGAGAAAGAAACCTCTGTCACAGAAATCCAAGAACTGATGGCCGATGAGATTGCCCAGATTCTGATCCCCTTTGAAAAAAAACTACCCCTCCTCTCTTCCAAAAAACCGTTTGTGATTCTCATGGCGGGTGTGAATGGCAGTGGAAAAACCACCACCTGTGCCAAGCTCGCCTATCAACTTCAAACCCAAGGGCTCTCTGTAGCCATCGCAGCTTGCGACACTTTTCGGGCGGCCGCCATTGAACAATTGGAAGTGTGGGGCCATCGCCTCTCTATTCCCATCATTCGGCGAAATTTGGGCGCTGACCCCTCAGCCCTTGCCTTTGACGCCTATAAAGAGGCCGAGAAAAAAGGATATGATGTGTTATTAATCGACACCGCTGGCCGGTTACACACGAATCAAACCCTCATGGCTGAGTTGGAAAAGATACAACGAGTGCTCAAAAAAATTGACGCCCACTTGCCCCATGAATCTTTTTTGGTGTTGGATGCCACCATCGGGCAAAATGCCTTCATTCAAATAGAATCCTTTGGGAAGTCTGTTCCCTTGACGGGATTGGTCATCACAAAACTAGACGGCACCGCCCGGGGAGGCGTGGTGGTGGGGATCACGGAAAAATATCATCTGCCTCTTTATTATGTGGGCGTGGGTGAGTCAAAAGACGATCTCCAACCCTTCCACGCTGTTTCTTTTGCGCGCGCCATCGTGGGATTAGCCTCATCACGTCATGGTGCTGAGACGGTTTAATAAATCCTTCACCGAATTGTTCAAAGAGTGGATCTGATCAGGTGGTAGTCTATCCATATGCTGAGAAATATAATTGAGAATAGCCGACGCATATGACGCCTGTACGCGCACAACAGCACTGATGACATAAGGAGACATGTAGACCTCCCAGACACTCGCACTATTATTTTGGTTAATAAACATTATTTGCATATAGGGATTCGTTGAAATACTCCCTTTAATGGCAGCGATCGTCTGCACAGATGACATGGCAGCTGTGCCCAACAACATATTCACCACCCCATCGATGGTGGAGGAAACTCTTTTGGCATGCTCCGGATTTATAAGCTGCTGAGGATTTGCACCCTGTAAAGCGCTCATTTTTGCGATTAACGTGGAAATATTGGTTCTGAGCTCATTCGCCTCTGGCGAGTTGATGATAATCAGTGACGACACATTCCTTATGTCTTCATAGAGACCCGACAGACTTTCGCCTCCGTCAGCGCCTGATCCCCCCATTCCAAAAACGGTTGAAATACTCGTGGCTGTTAGAAAAATTGCTCTTATAAAAAAAGACATAAATATTCCCTGTGCTCCGTGGGACAGGCGTCAAGAAGGAATTGAGTTGAGGCGATTTAACAAAGCTTTAACGGAATTGTTCAAAGAATCGATCTCGCCTGGCTTTAATCTATTCATATGTTGAGAAATATAATTCAGGATAGCGGACGCATATGATGCCTGGATACGAATAAACGCCGTCAGGATTTGCGGATACATATAGGCTGTCCACACACTCACACCGTTATTCTGGTTCATAAAGATGGCCTGCAGATACGGGTTATTTGAAAGAGCCCCTTGAATACCTTCCACCGTCTGCACAGACGAGAGCGCCGCTGTTCCGAGTAACATATTCACCACCCCATCGATGGAGGCAGAAACTTGCTGCGCGTTCGTCGCACTCACAAGCTGGCCTGGGGTTGATCCCCCCAAAGCACTCAATTTACCCACCAACATGGAAATATTAGTTCGAAGCTCATTCGCCGCCGGCGAATTGGCATCCACTAAACCTGACACATTTGCCACATCTTGATACAAACCTGAAAGACTTCCGCCTGCGCCCGTGGCACCCCCAGCGCCTGATCCCCCCATTCCAAAAACAGTTGAAATACTTGCGACTGCTAGAAAAATTGCTCTCATAAAAAAGGACATGAATACTCCCCGCGCTTCGTTCGTTATCTTATCAAAGATCACAGAACACTCAAACAAAAAACTAATGCAAAGTGCGTGTAATCAGCTTAAAGGCAAAATACACCATATAAACCCCCATGACTCTGTTGACCCAACACCCTGATTTTTCTAAAGCTTTCTTGATAACGGACTGTGAGAAGACCAAAGATTGCAAGGAATACCACGTCAAAGAACTCAGAACCAACAATCCGCCATACATAAACTGGATGGAAAGAGGTGTCTCAGGCGCGACAGTCGCCGCCACGATACTGATAAAGACGAGAGAGGCAGACGGGCACAAAATATCGATGGTAAACCCCATGCGAAAGGCTTTCTTCGGCGTCATCTTTTTTAAGTGCGTAATATATTCATTGTCTTCTCCATTTGCACTCACCAATCTCTTAGGGCTCAGCAACATTTTCACCCCCAAGTACGCGAGATACGCGCCGCCCGCATATTTAAGGGTGTTAAAGAGAAAGGGTGATTTGGAAATGAACGCCCCAAACCCCAAAAAACTATACGTTTTATGAATCATGGTGCTACACACAATGCCAAGCCCAGTATAAAAGCCGATACGCCGAGAATAATAGCTGCTGTTATGCACCATCAAGGCCGTCTCTGGCCCTGGACTGGTGAGATTCATCAGGTTTAGAAGAAAGAGATTAAAGAACTGGGTGATATAAAAATCCATTTTTGTGGTCACACCTATTGATGTTTTTGGGAAGTCGCCTTATAAAATAGCTATGCGTACAGAAATAACTCAAATGGTCGAAGAAATCAAACACTCTCTCTCCCTCTTGCGGAGGTTTCTTTGACTGGGATGCGGCACAGGCCCGCCTTAAAGAATTAGACACCCTCACCGAAGCGGTAGATTTCTGGGACGACCCTCAAAAAGCCCAACCCATTATGCAAGAGCGGACAGGTCTTACCCAAAGAATTCAAACCCTCCACGACTTTGAGAAAAGATTGGAAGACGGCCTCGTGTTCATCGAACTGGGCGAGGCAGAAGAAGATGAGGCCACCATTCTAGAAGGCGAAAACGCCTTAGAAGCCTTAAGAAGAGAACTGAAATTGGCACAATTGGAAAGCCTACTCTCTGGCGAAGCTGATGCTTGTGGTGCGTTTCTTGAAATTCATGCGGGAGCTGGTGGCACCGAGGCCCAAGACTGGGCCGAAATGTTGATGCGCATGTACCTCAGATGGTGTGAAGGCCGACGATACAAAGTCTCCGTGCTACAAGAAACACCGGGAGAGGAAGCCGGCATCAAATCCATCACCTTTCAAATCACGGGCCCCAAAGCCTATGGATGGCTCAAAACAGAAAGCGGCGTCCATCGTTTGGTGCGCATTTCGCCCTTTGACGCCAATGGCAAACGCCACACCAGTTTTGCCTCTGTGTGGGTGTATCCTGTAATCGATGAATCCATTGAAATTGAGATTTTGGAAAAAGACCTGCGCATCGACACCTATCGAGCGTCCGGCGCTGGGGGGCAGCACGTGAACAAAACAGACAGTGCCATCCGCATCACCCACCTTCCCACGGGCATTGTGGTGCAATGTCAGAACGATCGCTCTCAGCACCGCAACCGCGCCCAAGCGTACGAGATGCTGCGCTCACGCCTCTATGAATTCGAGTTGCAAAAAAAGCAAGAAATTGCCCAAGCCCAGGCTGACTCTAAAACAGAGATCGGCTGGGGCCACCAAATCCGCTCGTACGTTCTGCAGCCGTACCAAATGGTAAAAGACTTGCGGACGGGCGTGGAAAAAGGCAACGCCATGGGCGTTCTGGATGGCAAGATCGACGATTTCCTCGAAGCAGCGCTCAGTCAACGATTGGGGTCGTAGGGGTAAAATTGTCAGCTGCGCAACGACGGTTTAGGAAAGATCCCCTAATGAAAAAAGTCGTAGATAGTTTGGGCAATAGCCTGGCTAATCCCCGTCACTTTTTTCAAATCCGCCACACCAGCTCCTGAAATCGCTTTCACCGATCCGAAATGTTGCAGCAGATCTTTTTTCCGCTGCGCGCCAATGCCTTTGATGTCATCCAACTGCGAGCCTGTCACCGCCTTTTGTTTCTTCTGGCGATGGGCCCCAATGGCAAACCGATGGGCTTCATCCCGGAGTCGTTGCAAGTAATATAAAACAGGATCCGTAGGCTCTAAGGAAAAGGGCGCCTGATTGGGCAGAAAAAATTTTTCCCGTCCCGCGTTCCTGTCTGGCCCCTTGGCAATGGCGGCGATAGGGATGTGCATCACGCCTAACTCTTGCATCACCTGAAGACCGGCGGATAGTTGCCCCTGCCCCCCATCCAGTAAAACAAGATCGGGAAACTGGGCAGGTTCTGCCTTCTGAAAGCGACGATTCAGTACCTCGCGCATCATGGCATAGTCGTCCCCGCCGTGTTCGTGGGCCGTCACATTCTTAATACCAAAGGTGCGGTACGCTTTTTTATCGAACCCCTCTGGCGTCGCCACAATCATCACCCCATAGGCCTCTCGTCCTTGGTTGTGGCTGTTATCATAAACCTCGATGCGTTTCGGGAGGGTAGGCAAGGCAAAGAGACGCGCCACCTCTTGCCAAATCTTTTTGCTAGAGGCCGTCTCGACCAGTTTGGAGGCCAGCACCTCTTTGGCATTTTTCTCCGCTTGCTGAATCAGTTGGAATCGCTTGCCCTGTTGCGGCACCTCCAACGTCACGGCGTACCCTGCTTGTTCTGACAACATTTTTTCCAGAGTTTCTTGTTCGGGCAAAGCTTTGTTCAGCAACACTTGTTTGGGCACAGCCGCCCCCGCGTAAAACCAAGACACAAAGGCCTCCAAAATCTCTTCATCCGTATCCGCCGGGTCATATTTGGGAAAGTAAGACCGGCTGCCATAATTCGACCCATGCCGGAAAAAGAAAATTTGCACCGCCGCTTTGCCATGCAAGCGCACCAAGGCAATCACATCCAGATTCTCGGCCCCCTTCAGATACACCCCTTGCTCTTCTTGTGTTTTTGTCAGGGCCTGAATTTGGTCTCTCAAGTGCGCTGCCCGCTCATAAAACCGGGCCGCGCTTGCCTCTTCCATTTGCTGCGCGAGACGCTTCTGCAACGTATGCGTCTTGCCCAATAAAAACTGACGCGCATTTTCCACCTGCTGCTCATAGTCAACGGCCGAAACTTTCGCCACACAGGGCGCCGTGCACCGCTTGATGTAATATTGCAAGCAGGGGCGAGTCCGATTTTTATACACGCTGGAGGTACAGGTGCGAAGCTTGAACACCCGCGACAAAATCTCCAAAGTCTTGCGCGCTGCTTGGGTGGAGGCAAAGGGTCCAAAATAATCACCTGCCTCTGTTTTCGCACCCCGATGCAGGGTCAAGGCGGGCGGTAACTCTCCCCGTGTCAGCAAGATATAGGGGAACGATTTATCATCCCGAAAAAGAACATTATATCGAGGTGTGAGGCTTTTGATGAGATTCGCCTCTAACAGCAACGCCTCCCCTTCCGTATGGGTGGTGACGAACTCCATGGTGCGCGTCAGAGAAATCATGCGCTGAATCCGAATAGTCTGCTTTTCCGGGCGCGTATAACTCACCACCCGTTTCTTCAGATTCTTGGCCTTGCCCACGTAAAGAACGGCGCATTGATCATCCAACATGCGATACACACCCGGCGCCGAGCTGAGTGTTTTTACATAGCTCTGGATAATCTCCACACCCTTTTCAAGAGACGATTTGTTCTTCATATCTCGCGGAGTATATCACTCCACTCCCGTCACTGCGAGGAAATCCAAGAGGATTGACGACGCAGTCCCCACCTGTCTTCCTCGGTAAAAAAGCTGGATTGCTTTGTCGCCCCTGACGGACCTCCTCGAGAATGACGTATTGTGGCGAGCAGAATGAGGAGTGTTCGTTCTCGTAGAGAGGACCCGCTGAAATTTTTCTTCCATTTGATTATTTTATAAGCTAGAGTCCACAACTGCGTAAAGGAGGCCAAAACGATGAAATACCTCAGTTCTTTTTTTCTATTATTTTTAAGCCATAATGTGCTTTCGGCTCCATTTTCCACCTCGGAGGATCTTTCTAAATTTGATGGAAAACCCGTTGTTGTCCTCTGGCGCGGTACCCACTTCTCCCCTACCCATTTCGAGGATGACCAAGCTCAGCGGGATTATATGGCAGCTCACGGTCTTCAAATTCCCATTTATTGTGCAGCAGCCCATAAAAAAAATAACGTCCTTTACACAGACCCTCTGACGCCAGCGCGGGAAAAGTCATTAGACGCTGTCGTTTCCCAAATCCAAGTTTTCTTTAAAAAAATGGAAGCCAGTCAACCCATTACAATTAACCGTAAGGGTTTCTCTAATCGCCGCCATGCCTTTCAACAAATTTATTCTAACAGTACTGACTTTATTTCTGGGCTGAATCAACCGATTTTGCCACAAACTTATAGTAAGTACAAAGCGATGGTGGAGGGCCTCCCAAAAGGCAATCCTCTTTTATCTTTTACTACAGATGTGAGTCATGCTGGAAACTACGGATATGGCTTGAAAGACTATGGGCACATTGATACTCTAGACAGTCTGTACGATGCAGAAGGACATCGTCAACATACGCACCTAGGATATTTGCAAGGAATTTTTTTAACCGATACCATCGCAAAAAAAACGATGCCCTATGATGTGGTTGCCCACCATAAGGAGAAAAACATAAAAATTTCCACTCATTTTTCAAACAATATTTTGTCAGAGAAGGAGGTTTCCTTTGTGGGAAAAATGCTGGGTCAAGCCGTTGTCATAACCTTGCCCTTGGAAATTCCAGATCTATATGGTGACTATCCGGGTGAATACCGAACCCAATTTGGTCTCACAAAAAAGAAATACGATAATATTCGTGCCATCGTAACAGATAAGAATACCTCTGTAGAAATAAAACAGGCTCGCGTTACCCGTATGTTAAAAGAATTAATCTATCCTGCTAAAGAGGATGGACAGCTTATTTACAAAAATACTCTGGCCCATAGAGCCCGAACCCACCTAAGAGAAATTCTTGAAAACCGCGAGAACTTTAAAAAAGGAATTATTGGGTTAAATGGTCGCGTCTATGATGCCGAGTGATATAAGTAAAATAGTCCGAGATAGCCTCCCCAATTTGGCTATCCTTTATTCAGACAATTTTTCTTCACCGCGACTCCCAATGGCCGATGAAAGCCACAGCTTCATCATCTCCTGACCAATGGAGGATGGTCACCACAAAGAATTTCAACGGCTAATCGCCGATGGCGCGGACCTGAAAGATGGCCTCCTTCGGAAGGGTCAGCGTGGTGCCACGTTTGACTTTAACGCAGCTTTTGGCCTCCGTCTTCAGATCTTTCCGCCGAAACCAGCCTTCTCCTGAAATCACGTGCCACACTCCTGTGATGGTTTTGTGATAAACAGGTTTGGAAATACTGCCTGCCGAGAAGGTACATTTGATAGAGCTCATAACACCTGAGGAGACCCAGCGCTGAGCTGAGTGTTTTCACATACCCCAGGATAATCTCCACACCCTTTTCAAGAGACGATTTGTTCTTCATACCCAAGACAAACTCTTCAGTTTGGCCATGACTTGGTCCGGCGTAATTTCTTCCAAATTGTTGGGTAGCTCAACCACCTGATCTGTCTTGGACGCCCGCAACCCTTCCAACGGTGCGTAATGGTGAATGGGAACCTGCGCTTGCCCCAACAAAACCAACCCCTTTGTCCCCACCATGGGGGCAGCGTGGGTGACACCCGTATCATTTCCCACCACAAAGTCACACAGCCGCAGCACTTGCAAGGTCCGACGCAAATCCCCCGTCACAAACATAGCCTCCACCCCTTGTCTCTGGAGGGCTGCCTGAATTTCCATACCTTCCGCTGCCTCCGCTGGCCCCCCCAAAATAAAAAGAGTTCCTTTTTTCTCTTGAAATATTTTTTCTCCGAGCACGATGAAAGAATCTATTGGCCATTTCTTAGAGGCTTCACTAGAGCTGATGCACAAGGCCATCCAGGGATGTTTCTGCTTTCCAAATTCTTGCCGCACGCTTTTCAAAAAAGAGGGATCCACCGCGAGGGGCGCCTCTTCCTTCAAGAAGGACAGATGATGCCGCTCCATCACGCGTGTCCCGCGAAGAATGGGGTGCTGCTTTTGTTCTTCAAGGCTTAAAAATGTCTCTGGGTTGGATAAAAAAGGTTTTTGGAGGCCCATACCTGGCCCGTACACGGTGGAGATCCCTGCCAACCGACAGGCGATGGGGTAGCGTAAGCTTCGGCTGTGCAAGATCCACGCCTCTCGGAAACGATACCGCCGCAACATCTGGGCCAACCGCACGACACCCAAGGGTCCATCATGCACACCCGGTTTTAGATCAAGCCACAACACTTCTTCGATAGAGGGGTCCGCTTCCGCCAATAGTTGAGCGTGTGACCGAGGGCGGGTCAAGAGTGTCACTTTTTTTTCGGGGGTGGACTTCGCAATGGCATGGAGGTGGCGCACAAACCACATATAATCACCAATGCCTTGCAAGGGTTGAATCACCAGCGTTTTAGAATTTTTAGGGGGAATCTTATTCTGGGTCATCATTTTCATGTGGAAATTGGCCAGGAAATTGCCCAGGAAACTGATGGGTCTGCCGAAGAGCTTCGTTCAGCACCATCGCTCCGGCAATGGCCACATTCAAAGATCTGAGTCCGGGCACCAACGGGATGCGAACACGATGGTCACACTGGTGTAACACAGCATCCGGCAATCCGTCCCCTTCTTGCCCCAACAAAAGCAAGTCGTTGGGGTTAAATTGAAAGGATATATGGGTCTCTTCTCCTTTGCCATCCAAGGCAATGAGGCGCCCTTGGGGTTTGTCTTTTAAAAAATGATCCCAGGAGAAATGGCGCTTTAGATCCACCCGATCCCTATAATCCATGCCAGAGCGCCTGAGTTTAGCGTCCGTAAAGGTGAAGCCGCAGGGTTCGATGATCTCCATGCCCACTCCCATGCACGCCGCCAGCCTCAGTAAGGTACCAGTGTTTTGAGCAATTTCAGGTTGATAGAGGCACAAACGCATCATGGGTTAATGATCGATCGTCCTTTGCGCCAATACTCATACCCTGAGATAAGAGAGAGCAACGCCGCTGTCCACAACAAAACCACCCCCACTTCTTGAAACCCCCAGACATACTTCTTTGGGCCATCGGCCAAAAGGTACGAGAGGCTGATCATCTGTACGGCTGTTTTCCATTTGGCGAGCACACTCACCGGCACGTTAACGTTTTCCAAAGAAAGGTGTTCTCGCAGCCCCGAAATAAAAATCTCCCGCCCCAGAATGATCAGGGCCGGTAGCAACGCGGTACCCTCGAGTCGCCCTGTGCCGGCAAGCATGATAATGGTGGTGGCAATGAGCAACTTATCCGCGATGGGGTCCAAAAATTTCCCAAAGGTGGACACATGGTTAAACCCACGCGCTACCATCCCATCCAGATAATCGGTGAAACAGGCGGTTAGGTATAACACAACCGCCACCCCGTTCGCCCAATGCGCATCGATATAAAACATCCCAATAAAAGGGAAGAGAATCAGAATACGAAACAGAGTTAAAATATTGGCAAGAGTCATACCATCCAGTTTTATCATAAAAAAAGAATGGACCCAACTGAAATGGAAAGAGAGGAGAATAAAAAAGGCAAACAGTTCTTTTTTAAATAAATTGGTCATTGAGCTTCTTTTGTTTCCTTTATTTTCTTGAAAAACTCAAGGAATCCCTGCATATATATGACACGATGACACACTTAAATTGGATCAATCTGGGGTTCCCCCCCCCGTCAAAAGAAACCCGCGTGGTGGTGGCCATGTCGGGCGGGGTGGATAGCTCCGTCACCGCCTCTCTGCTCGCGGAAGCGGGATACGACGTGGTAGGCATCACGCTGCAGCTCTATGATCACGGCATGGCGATTGGGAAAACAAAAGCCTGTTGTGCGGGCCAAGATATTTATGATGCGAGTCAAGTCGCCACCAAAATGGGGTTCCCCCATTACGTGCTCGACTATGAATCTGTGTTCAAACAACAAGTGATGGATGATTTTGCTGATAGTTATTTGCGCGGAGAGACCCCCATCCCCTGCGTTCAGTGCAACCAACAGGTCAAGTTCAAGGATCTTCTTAAAACGGCGAAAGACTTGGGCGGGCATTGTTTGGTCACGGGTCATTACGTACAACGCCTCAAGGGAGAAGAAAAGGCAGAGCTACACCAAGCGGTGGACCCCACCAAAGACCAAAGTTATTTTCTCTTTGCCACCCGACAGGAAGAGCTGGATTATCTCCGCTTTCCCCTGGGGGGCCTCACCAAGGCTGAAACACGGCAACATGCCAAGCGATTTGGTCTATCCGTAGCCGACAAACCTGATTCCCAAGATATTTGCTTTGTCCCCAATGGAGATTATGCATCGGTGGTTCAGAAATTGCGCCCGGGCGCCGCAGACCCCGGGGAGATCGTTCATGTGAACGGGTCTGTCTTAGGACGCCATCCCGGCATTATTCATTACACCATCGGTCAGCGCAAAGGGTTGGGGATTGGGGGCAGTACGGAGCTCGATGGGAAACCGCTCTATGTGGTGCGTTTGAACGCCCACACAAAGGAAGTGATTGTGGGCAGTCGCGAAGACCTAGCCCAGACCACCTTCACCATGGAGAAAGTTAACTGGCTGGGCGAGGTGTCTGATACTCCCCTTCCCTGCACGGTAAAGATCCGGTCTTCCCAAACGCCGTTACAGGCCGAAGTGACACGTACAACCACTGGCGCCTCTGTGACCTTACTGGAACCTGAGTACGGCATCTCTCCGGGACAAGCCTGTGTGTTTTATGAGGGAACGCGGGTGGTAGGCGGTGGGTGGATTGCGATGACAAGGAAAATGAGCCCCTCGAAGACGGGGGTTTAAAACGTCGGATAGTAAAAAAACAAGATTGAAAAGAAAAAAATGGGTGGCGGGAGTGACGAGACTTGAACTCGCGACCTCCGGCGTGACAGGCCGGCGCTCTAACCAACTGAGCTACACCCCCAACCAAGTTATCATGTGGTGGGCGATGACGGGATTGAACCGCCGACCCTCTCGGTGTAAACGAGACGCTCTACCGCTGAGCTAATCGCCCCTGCACCACACACGTGTGTATAACAAATAAACAAATTTGCTTCAACACAAAAGTTGCCTTTTTACTTAGCAACCCGTTCTTTTAGTCCTTTTCCTGCTTTGAATTTAGGAAGACGCGCGGCAGCGATTTTTATTTTTTCGCCTGTACGGGGGTTGCGTCCTTCAGTTGCTTTACGGTGTACTGTTAGAAACGTCCCAAATCCGACAACACGCACAGCTTCCCCTGCTTTCAAAGCCTTTGCGATTGATTCAAATACGCCATCCACAGCTTTTGCTGCTGATGCTTTTGACAATCCTGCATTTTCTGCAACTTGCACTATAAGCTCATTTTTTTTCACTTTTGACCTCTTTCGGTTAACGTTAATGGTTGACTATATATACTAATAAAAACCCTTTTTATTCTTTAGTCAATGCTATTTCGCAGAAAGAGTAAGGATATACTTACAAAAACCCTCATTTTCTTCTTTAGATCATCTAAATAATCAAAAATACTGAAAAATTTATTTATTGAAAAAGAATGGATTTTCTAACTCTAAGATTCTTGAAGACTATCTTTGTTCTTTTTTTAATAATTTTCTAGAAACTTTTTGGCAAAGTCAGAGGAAGGGTTCGTGAAAAAATCCCCTGCCGGTTTTTGTTCCAGCAGTTCCCCATGGTCCATAAAAAACACAAAGTCAGCCACTTTGTGGGCCAACCTTAATTCGTGGGTCGCCACAATAATCAGTCGATCCGGCCGCTTTAAGCTTTGGATAAGCGCCCCCACATCATTCACCATGCCCGGGTCTAAGGCCGAGGTTGGCTCATCAAACAGCAAAAGCGGCGGATCCATCATGAGGGCCCGCGCAATGGCGATTCTCTGTTTCTGACCACCAGATAATTGGGCGGGGTACGAGTCACGCTTGCTCACCAAATTAAAACTTTCAAGGAGACTCAAGGCCTTCCCCTCCAGGACAGAAAGATCGTTGCCTTTTTTTAACAAAGACGGCGCTAACATAAGGTTCTTCCAAACCGTCAGGTGGGGAAACAATTGGAAATTTTGAAAGACCAGTCCAATCTCGTCTGACGAGATATGGGTAATAGGATGCCCATTGAAAAAAATTCTTCCCCGCCGAAAAGTTTCAACCCGTGACAGACAGCGCAACAACGTGGACTTGCCACTCCCCGAAGGGCCCAAGAGACCAACAACCTGGCCCATGGCTATTTCGAAGGAAATGTCTTTCAGAACTTCCGTTGATTTAAAGGATTTGTATAAAGAAGAGACCTTAAGCATAGAGACGCCTCTTTTCCAACAATTTGGCTATGCTGCTGACAGCCAGAACCATAAGATAATACCCAATGGCAGCGATGATGTAGGGTTCAAAGTAGAGATACTTTTCCGCCGCCACAATCTGGGTGCGCCTCAATAAATCGGCCTCTCCTATGACGGAGACAAGGGCAGATTCTTTTAATAAATCCACAATCTCATTCACCAGAGCCGGCGCAATGGTCCGCATGGCCTGGGGAAACACAATGGTGCGAAAGGTTTGAGTGTACGAGAGACCCAAAACCTTGCCGGCCTCCCACTGCCCCGGATCGATGGACTGAATGCCCGCCCTCATGATTTCTGAGGTGTAGGCCACAGAGTTCAAGGTAAACGCCAAAATCCCCGCCTCAAAGGGAGAAAAGGTATATCCTATCAACTGGGGTAAGCCATAGTAAATGAGGCCCAATTGCACCAACAGAGGTGTGCCTCTGAACACAGAGGTATAGGCCGTCATCGCCCATCTTAAGGACCGGAGAGAGCTTATCTTTGCTAGAGCCATCAAAACGGCCAGGGGCAGCGCACAGAGCAGGGAGGTAACCGTAAACTTGAGGGTCACCCCCACACCCCCTAGAATAAAGGGCAGAGAGGGAAGAATACTGTCAAACTGCATGAAAGCCTATTCTTTCAACCATTGCCTGGCCAACTTCTGCAACGTTCCCTCTTTCTTAAGCTCCGTGAGGACCTCATTGATGGGCGCGGTGAGGTTTGATCCCTTGGGCAAAGCAATGGCTTCCCCGCCGGTGGAGTTGCGGTCGATGGGAACGGTTTTCAGTTCTGGCATTTCCTCGGCAATGGCCCGCGCTTCACCGTGACCAATAATCAGACAAGAAATCCGACCAATACGAATTTCCTGAATTAATTCTGGAACTTTGTTTAAAGACTTCAGGGTTACCTTGAAAGGCCCCACCAGTTCTTGTTTGGCAAACTGCTCATGGGTGGATCCCTGTTGCACCCCAAGGACGAGCCCCCTCACATCCTCTAAAGAGGTGATGGGAGACGTTTTCAAACAAACAAGCTCGGTTTTGGCTTCATGGTATTTCTGAGTCATGTCCACCGCTTTGATCCGATCTTCCGTAGGGGTCATGGCAGAAATCGCGAGATCAATACTGTGAGATTGCAAAGCACCCAAAAGGCCATCAAAGGACATGTCTTTCAGAACGAGGGGGCGCCCTAACCGAGCGGCAACGAGACGAATGAGATCAATATCAAACCCCACCATTTTGCCCTCTTGATAGTATTCAAAGGGGCGATTATCCGCCGATACGCCCACCATCAGAGGCGTGCCTTGGGATGTCACCTCTTGTTTTCTATCGCACCCCCCCATGAGGAGGATAAGAGCCATGCAGAGACTGTATAAAATTTTCACGACGCGCCTTCTTAAAACAAAAACTGATGAGTTATATCATATTGTTTATAAAATGCATCAATTATTTTTGAGAGCCTCCCCCCAAAAATTTTTTTAGGCTTTGTCTTTCTTGGCCGTATGCTTTTTCTGAGCAGGGCCCTTTTGAGCGGTGGCTTTTTTCTGAGGTGCCGCAGCTTTTTTAGCTGGTTTTTTCGCAACAACTTCTTGATCAATCACGACGGTATCCTGCGCTTGAGCAACAGCGCCGCGGGGACGGTCCACCAACTCGATCACCGCCATAGGCGCCGAATCTCCATAACGAAACCCTGCTTTAATGACGCGCGTATATCCGCCAGCGCGGCTTTTATAACGATCTGCAAACGTGGTGAGAAGCTTTGACACAACTTCTTGGTTGTTGTTTAATCGGTTCATCAGAACACGACGGACGTGCAAACTATCAGACCCATTCTTAGCCATTGTAATAAATTTCTCCACAACGGACCGAAGATCTTTTGCCTTGGGAAGGGTTGTGGTGATTTGCTCATGCAAAAACAATGAGTTGGACATATTCATAAACAACGCGCGACGATGGCTCGAGGTTCTATTTAATTTCCTACCAGATAATTTGTGGCGCATTTCTTAATTCTCCAAAATCTTAAAAGGACGCTTCATCGATCTTTTTTGATAAATCTTCGATATTCTCAGGGGGCCAATCCGGCACATCCATGCCCAACCCTAAGCCCATGCTGACCAAAACCTGTTTAATCTCATTCAACGATTTACGACCAAAGTTCGGTGTCTTCAACATTTCAGCTTCAGACCGTTGAACCAAGTCTCCGATGTAAATAATGTTATCGTTCTTCAAGCAGTTCGCAGCACGAACAGAAAGCTCGAGTTCTGATACCTTCCGCAACAGGGCTGGTGAGAAAGGTAGCTTGCTTTCAGTTTCTGTCTTCTGTATTTCCACAGGATCTTCAAAGTTGATCAACGGACGAAGTTGATCTTGCAACACACGAGATCCGAGCGCAATGGCATCTTCTGGCTTTACCGTTCCATTTGTTTCAATTTCAATGATAAGCTTGTCATAGTCGGTCACTTGTCCCACACGCGTATGCTCCACATAGTACGCAACCTTCTTAATAGGGTTGAAAAGAGAGTCAATGGGAATCACGCCAACAGGAGTGGTCTCTTTGCGATTTTGAGCCGCCGGCAGATACCCCTTACCGTTTTCCACTGTCATTTCAATGGAAAGGCTTGCATCTTTATCCATATGGCAAATCACCAGATCAGGATTCATGATTTCAACTTCAGATCCTGTCTTAATCATGCCCGCCGTCACCACGCCTGCACCCTTGTGGACCAAGTGGATTTTTTTAGGGGTTGTTGTATGAAGCTTAAGAGCCAAAGATTTAATGTTCAAGATAATATCCGTCACATCTTCCATAACGCCTGGAATAGACGAGAACTCGTGGACCACACCTTCGATTTGAATAGAGGTCACGGCAGCGCCGCGTACAGAAGACAAAAGCACCCGACGCAAGGCATTCCCGAGGGTAAGGCCATAGCCTCTTTCCAAAGGTTCTACTACCAAACGCGCAATGTTGCCGTCTTTATCAAGGTTCTTAAGATGAATATCTTTTGGTTTAATAAGCTCTTGCCAATTTTGCTGTATCACTTTGGACTCCAATACTCTCTATGATGATTTTCGTATAAAATTAAACTCGGCGGCGTTTTCTTGGACGCGTCCCATTGTGAGGAAGGGGCGTCACATCGCGAATTGAAGACACAGAAAACCCAACACTCAAAAGAGCGCGCAAGGCGGACTCTCTGCCTGATCCTGGGCCTTTTACTTCCACGGTTAAATTCTTAACCCCGTGTTCTTTTGCTTTACGCCCAACGGCTTCCGCCGCGATCTGTGCCGCAAAGGGAGTTGATTTTTTGGATCCTTTAAATCCATTTGCCCCGGCTGTGGACCACACAATGGTGTTCCCTTGCAGGTCAGTGATGTTGATCACTGTATTGTTAAACGTTGAATTGATATGGGCCATGGCAGCGGGAACATTTTTCCGCTCGCGACGCCGAAGTTTTGTAGTACCTTGCTGTGCCATTTAAATCTTATTCCTTAAACTGCTTTTTTCTTGCCTGCGATGGGCTTGGCTTTTCCTTTACGCGTCCGCGCATTGGTATGAGTTCTCTGGCCACGTGTCGGAAGCCCCTTCCGATGACGCAATCCCCGATAGCACCCCAAATCAACAAGGCGCTTGATGTTCATAGAGACAAGCCGACGCAGGTCTCCTTCAACTTGGTAGCCCTCATCGATAATATCTCGAATTTTTGATAACTCGTCTTCCGTCAACTGATGAACGCGACGTGCACTGGTGATAGTTGCTTTCTTACAAATCTCAGCTGCTTTGGTTCTTCCAATGCCATAAATATACGTCAAAGCAATCTCAACCCTTTTTTGAGACGGGACATTCACACCAGCAATACGAGCCACTCTTAAAACTCCTTAAAATCAAAGTCCAATTAAAACAGAAAAAACAGGCTTTCTGTGGTTCTATAGATAAAACAGGCCAGAGTCAAGTCTTTCCTGACGACACCACGGCTGCCAATATTTCGTTTGACACCTCTGCCATGGGCTTTGTTACATCAATTTCCCTTAACAATCCCTTTTTTTGATAAAAAGGAAGAAGGGGCATGGTTTGATCGCGATAAATGCGCAGCCGTTCTGCAACGCGTTCAACCGCATCATCTGTGCGACGGGTAAACTCATGCGACCCACACGCATCACAGACACCCTCATGGTGAGGTTTCTTAAAATACTCATTATAAGTAGCACCACAGACCGCGCAAGTAAAGCGTCCAGAGAGTCTTTTTGTTAAAATTTCTTCCTGAATGGCAAAATAAATAACGCATTGAATCGTTTGCCCCTTTGTGGACAGAAACCGATCAAACCATTCTGCCTGGCTGACGGTCCGAGGAAACCCGTCAAATATAAACCCGGAGTCAAGAGACTGATGGGCAAGATATGCTGTCAATGTTTCCAGAACTAACGGTTCAGGCGGGAAAAGCCCTTTATCCATATTCTCTTTAATCTTCATCCCAAGTACCGTTTTTTGCTGCACTTCGTGACGCAAAATAGCACCCGTTGAGACATGGTGCAAAGAAAGGGGACCCTTTAAAAGGGCCGCCTGAGTGCCCTTTCCACAACCGGGGGGGCCAAAAAATACAATATTTTTCTGCATTACTTCTTTAGATTAAACCGAGACTTTTTCAACAGACCTTCATATTGGTAGGCGAGAAGGTGCGAGTGAAGCTGAGCCACCGTGTCCATAGTGACACCCACAACGATTAAAAGACTGGTTCCCCCTAAATAAAACGGTAACGCATATTTTGCTTTCAACAATTCTGGCAAGAGGCAAACCGTCACAAGATAGGCGGCTCCCACCACCGTGAGGCGTGTTAAGACATAGTCCAAATATTCTGCCGTGCTCGCTCCCGGTCGAATGCCCGGAATAAAGGTGCCTGATTTTTTCAGGTTTTCGGCCGTCTCTTCAGGGTTAAACATAAGCGCCGTATAAAAGAAGGCAAAGAAGGTAATGAGCAAACTAGACAAAATCATATAGACCGGTTGCCCCGGCTGAACATAATAAATGACCTTCTGCAAAAACTCGTTTTCCACGTTCAATCCCCCCAACACCGTCATGGGAAGCAAAAGCAGAGAGCTGGCAAAAATGGCCGGGATCACCCCCGCATTGTTAATCTTCAGAGGTAAGTGAGAACTTTCTCCTCCGAACACTTTTTGACCCATTTGACGCTTGGGCTGTTGAATCACCACTTTTAATTGGGCACGTTCCACAAAGATAATAAAGGCAATCACCCCCGCGAGGAGGGCTAAGATGAATAAAATAAACATCACGTGATACTCCCCTTCACGGCCCATATCAATCATGCGCAACGCTGCTTGGGGCAAGTTCGCGACGATGCCCGAGAAAATAATCAAGGAGATTCCATTTCCAATGCCACGAGACGTGATCTGTTCCCCAAGCCACACCAAAAACATGGTACTTCCCACGACGGTTAAAACGGTGGTGATTTCAAAGAACAAACCGGGATCAAGAACGGCTTGCTGACTTTCCAATGTTTTGGCCAAGGCAAACGCCTGAATAGAGGCCAACAACACGGTGCCATAGCGTGTATACTGGTTCAGCTTTTTACGGCCCGATTCTCCTTCTTTGCGAAGAGATTGCCACGGCGGATAGACAGCCCCCAAAAGCTGGACGATGATGCTGGACGTGATATAGGGCATAATGTTCAGAGCGAAAATGGTCATCCGCCACAAAGCTCCCCCTGAGAACATGTCCACCATTCCCAAAATACCTGTGGCATTCCGCTGTGCAATGGAGGCAATGACAGACATATCAACACCGGGGAGAGGAATGTACGTTCCAAGACGATAAATAATTAACGCCCCTAGCGTAAACCAGATGCGTTTTTTTAGTTCTTCTGCTTTAGAAAAAAGCCTAAAATCTAAATTGGATGCGAGTTGTTCTGCCGCCGATGCCATGGTATTCCTCAGATAATAATGGTTATTTTTTTACGCTTGAATGGTCGGAAGCTTAACCTGGCCCCCTCGTTTTTCAACAAAAACTTGGGCTGATTTTGAGGCTTGATCCACTTCGATGGTGATCTTTGCCGTGAGGTCGCCCTTAGCCAAAAGCTTTAAAGTACCCGCCACACTCCGGATCAACCCTGCGCTCACCAAATTTTCTTTAGTAATCACAGCTGCTGCATCCAGTTTCTTGGCATCAATGGCGTCTTGAATGCTTCCAAGATTCACAAGAGATCCTTCCGGACCACGAACGAACGCTCTTTTAAATCCGCGCTTTGGAACACGCAATTGGATCGGCATCTGACCCCCTTCAAACCCTTTAATGGCCACACCAGAACGGGCTTTTTGCCCCTTTTGTCCGTGACCACACGTCTTACCAAGTCCAGATCCAATCCCACGCCCTACTCGTTTCCGAGCAGACGTCGCCCCGCGATTATCTCGAATTGTGTTTAACTTCATTTTAATTATCCTTTAATGTCTTCAACTTTTACCAAGTGACTGACCCGACGAATCAACCCCCGCACAGAAGGGGTATCTTCCACTTCTTTCACGCGATGGAGTTTCCCAAGCCCCAAGCCTTTCAAACACAGAGCTTGATAATCCTTACGCCCGATGGCGCTGCCGGTCTGTTCGACTCTTAATTTACCCTTACTCATCTGACACACCATTTTCCGCCGCAGAGGATTTTGTTTCTCTGTTGCCTATAATCTCCGAAATCTTTTTCCCACGACGGGCAGCCACTTGGCGCGGAGAAGAGACGTTCTTCAAGGCCTCGAAAGTTGCCTTTACCATGTTGTGTGGGTTGTTTGATCCAACGGATTTTGCAACCACGTCGTGTATCCCGAGCACTTCAAAAATAGCCCGCATAGGTCCACCGGCCTTAATTCCAGTTCCAACTGTCGCTGTGCGAATCACCACACGACCAGCCCCAAAGTGACCGATCAAATCATGATGTACGGTCCTACCTTCTCTTAAGGGAACCTTAATCATCGTCCTGTGCGCTTGTTCATTCGCTTTACGGATAGCATCTGGCACTTCAGCTGCTTTTCCAAGCCCGTACCCAACACGTCCTTTTGTATCGCCCACAACAACCAAAGCTGAGAAGGAAAAGTTTTTTCCTCCTTTTACAACCTTCGTAACGCGGTTAATACCGACGAGCTTGTCAACAAGTCCACTTTCAATTTTTTCCGATTTCTCGCGTGCCATTTTTTGTCCTTAATTAAAAATCTAATCCACCAGAACGAGCCCCCATTGCCAAAGCCTTCACACGGCCGTGGTAAATATAGGGTCCCCGATCAAATACAACGGCCTTAATCCCCGCTTTCTGAGCGCGCTCTGCCAGAGCGATCCCAACAGCTTCTGCCGAGGCGATATTCCACCCCTTCTGAATCTGAGCTTTAAGCTTTTGATCAAGAGAGGAGGCAGACGCGAGCGTCACGCCCTTTTCATCATCGATAATCTGAGCATAAATATGCTGATTTGACCGAAACACAGAAAGACGCGGTTTTTTCGTTTTCGATAGAGACTTAATGGCCCATCGATTTCTGTATTGACGACGATTAGAAAGTTCTTTTTTAGAATTCATTTTACTTCTTCTTACCTTCTTTACGAACAATACGTTCGTTTTCATACTTGATGCCCTTGCCCTTATACGGTTCAGGACGACGGAATCCTCTGATTTCTGCAGCTATTTGTCCTACACGTTGACGGCTTGCTCCAGAAACAGTGATAGAAGTTGGCTTTTCACACTTAATCGTAATCCCCTGGGGGATGGCATACACAACTTCGTGGCTATATCCCAGCTGCATCACAAGATTTGATCCTTGCACAGCGGCACGATATCCCACACCGCTGATTTCTAGGTTGACAGAGAATCCTTTGGTCACCCCTTCCACCAAGTTTGCGATCAAATTGCGCACAGTGCCCCACATGGATCGAGCGACTTTTGACTCATCCCGAGGGTGAACCAAAATTTTGGAATCTGCATAAGTTACCTCCACAGAACTGTGAAGCGCCACAGATAGCTCACCCCGAGAGCCTCTTGCTTTCAGAAGTCCTGGGGTTAGATCAACCGTAACGCCAGCAGGAATAATAATTGGATTTTTACCGATACGAGACATAATAACCTAACTTTTCTTTAAAATACTCGACACAAAATTTCTCCGCCCACATTTAGCTTGCGCGCGGCGGCATCCGATAAAATGCCTTTCGAGGTGGATAATACATACATTCCAAGACCATTGGAAGGCTTAGAAAGACTTTCAATGGAAGAATATGTTCTGCGACCCGGGGTTGACACCCGATCAATCTTTTGGATGACCGGCATCCCTTCGAAATACTTCAGCTCGACTTCTATCTCAGAGATCCCTTCTCGCACAGGATGTACCTGATATGCGCGAATATACCCTTCCTCTTTCAACACTTCAAGGATGTTGAGGTTGATTTTAGAATAAAGACAGCGCACAGCACTTTTCTTTGCTTTGTGAGCGTTTCTAATGCGGGATAGCAAATCTGCAATAGGGTCTGTCATTGTCATTTTTTATAATCCTTTATCTTACCAACTCGACTTTGTCATTCCGGGAATGGCACCCGCAGATGCCAGGTCCCTTAACGCAATACGAGATAAACCTAAATGTCTATAATAACCACGCGCTCTACCCGAAACAGCGCACCGATTCCGAATCCGTACACGTGAACCACTCCGCGGCAGTTCAGCCAATTTCAAAACAGCTTGAAAGCGATCATCCACCGACACATTCTTGTCTTGAACAACCTTCTTCAGTTCAGCTCTTTTTTTACGAAAAGAAGCACAAACTTTCTTTCTTTTTTCGTTCGATTCAATGGAACCTTTTTTTGCCATCAATGTCTCCTAATTTATAAACGGCATGCCAAACCCCTTCAGAAGCGCGCGGGCCTCCTCATTGGTTTTAGCAGTTGTCACAATAACCACGTTTAGTCCTCTGATTTGATCAATTTTGTCATAATCAATCTCGGGGAAAACGATTTGTTCTTTAATACCCAGTGCATAGTTCCCTTTTCCGTCGAAACTACGAGGAGAAACGCCGCGAAAGTCACGAACCCGTGGAAGGGCAATGGTAATCAACCGGTCTAAAAATTCATACATGCGAGCACCTCTCAGGGTTACTTTCACCCCAAGATCCATGCCTTCCCGTACTTTAAATCCCGCAATAGATCCGCGTGCTTTTGTCACCACAGGTTTTTGGCCCGCAATCACTGTCAAGTCTGTGACAGCCGCCGTGATCTTTTTATTGTCCCGCACCGCTTCTCCCACACCCATGTTCAGAACAATTTTCTTAAGCACCGGCGCCTGCATAGGCGTGGTATAAGAAAACTGCTGAATAAGCTCTGGCTTTAATGACTCTACATATAGCTTTTTCAATCTAACCATTTTATCTCTACTTTAACTCTTTACCTGAACTCTTCAAGAAACGAACTTTTTTGCCCTTATTTTCACCCTTATTTTCACCCTGGGCTAAAATCTTGATCCCCATCTTCGAGGGTTTCCTTGTTTCCATATCCATATGCGCCACATTAGACACGTGAAGGCTCAATTCTTTTTCAAGAACACCATTTGGGTTTGCAGGGCTTGGGCGTAAATGCCTCTTCACCACATTGACACCCTTTACAATAACGCGATCTTTTTCAGTGAAAACTTTAGAAATCTCTCCGGACTTACCCTTATGACTTCCTGAAATGACCACAACATGATCGCCTTTTTTGACATGAAATTTTTTGTTCATTACAGAACCTCTGGGGCTAAAGAAATAATTTTCATAAAATTCTTAGAACGCAATTCACGGGTAACAGGGCCGAAAATACGCGTTCCAATGGGCTCGCCTTGATTATTCAAAAGAACGGCGGCATTGTTATCAAAGGAAATCTTTGTCCCATCATTCCGCACAATCCCATGAGCCGTCCGCACGATCACCGCCTTGTGAACGCTTCCTTTAGAAACCTTACCGCGCGGAATAGCTTCTTTCACCGTGACAACGATAATGTCGCCAATGGATGCCGTCCGTCTTTTAGACCCACCAAGCACCTTGATACACTCAACACGACGCGCGCCCGAGTTATCAGCAACGTGTAAACTTGTTTGCATTTGAATCATAATACTACCCTATGCCTTATCTGCTTTTGAGAGAACAATCCAAGTTTTTCTTTTCGAAATGGGACGGCACTCTTCGATATTGACGATATCACCCTCAGCAAAAGCGTTCTTCTCGTCATGAGCCGCATACCTTTTTGATTTTGTAATATACTTCTTGTAAACCTGATGCATAAAGCGACGATCCACCTTCACGATGATGGTCTTATCTGCTTTATCACTGACAACAACTCCTTTAAGTACTCGACGAGGCATTTTTATCTTTTCCTAACTACTTTTGTTTGCGTCCGGCGTTGAGAAGTGTCTTAATACGCGCGATGGACCGACGCACTTCTCGCACACGCACGGTGTTTGTTAACTGACCAGCGACTTTCTGAAACCGAAGGTTAAAGGATTCTTTTTTTAAATCCAGAACCATTTTTTTCAGTTCATCTGTCTTTTTCTTCCTAAGATCAATGGCTTTCATTGTCTCAATCCTATCTAATAATAAATCGGCTACGCACAGGAAGCTTTGCCGCGGCAAGCGTCAACGCATCTCGTGCCAACTCTTCATCCACACCGTCAATTTCGAACATAATCCGCCCTGGTTTCACACGGCAAGCCCAAAACTCTGGTGCTCCTTTTCCTTTTCCCATACGAACTTCTGCAGGTTTTTGAGAAACCGGCACATCAGGAAAAATACGAATCCAAACTTTTCCAGCACGACGCAAGTGACGCGTGATGGCTCGACGCGCCGCTTCAATCTGGCGCGACGTCACCCGGTCAGCTGTCGTTGCTTTTAAGCCATAATTTCCAAAGTCTAAATCTGTGGCAGACTTAGCCATTCCATGGATACGGCCTTTAAAAGCTTTTCTAAATTTTGTACGCTTCGGAGCTAACATAACCTAAAATCCTATCTATTCACAACATGTTCACGAACGCGGCGATCTTGGGCCATGGGATCATGTTCCATGATTTCGCCTTTGAAAATCCACACCTTGATACCACAAGTCCCGTACGTGGTAAAGGCTGTTGCTAACCCATAATCAATATCCGCTCGCAACGTATGTAAAGGCACGCGGCCTTCACGGTACCATTCCGTCCGAGCAATTTCAGCTCCACCGAGGCGGCCAGCACAGTTGATTCGGATGCCAAGAACGCCTGCTTTCAAAGCTGTTTGCACCGCTTTTTTCATCGCCCTTCTGAAAGAAACGCGACGCTCTAATTGGCGAGCAATGGAATCAGCCACCAAGTGGGCGTCAAAATCAGGTTTTCTAATTTCAAGAATATTCAGAGTCACATCTGACCCAACAATCTTACTTAAAGAGTGCTTCAATGTATCAATATCTGCCCCTTTTTTCCCAATGATCACACCAGGACGTGCCGAGTAAATCGTCACACGGGCTTTTTTATTGGGGCGCTCAATCACAATTTTCGAAACGGCCGCTTGGCTTAGTTTAGCCAAAATATACTCACGGATTTTGATGTCCTGAGACAAGTAAGTTGCGTAATCACGACTAGAGGCATACCAACGAGAGTCCCAAGTCCGATTAATCTTCAACCGCATAGAAATTGGATTTACCTTTTGACCCATTAGCGATTCTCCTCACGTTGCTCAACAACAATCTTTATATTACTGTACGGTTTCAAAATTTTTGCCCCTCTTCCTTTGGCACGCGCCATAAATCTTTTTAGGACAAAAGCTTTTCCAACCTCTACCCGCATCACAAACAAACGATCTATATCTAATTGATGATTATTCTCAGCGTTCGCCACCGCAGAGGACAAAACTTTTTTAACTTCTCCGGAAACGCGACGCTTAGAAAACGTAAGCTGAGCCAAAGCCTCATTCACGGACTTGTGTCGAATCAAATCGGCAATCAACCCCAACTTCTGAGGCGATGTACGAATAGCCTTTGCAGAAGCGAGAGCTTGCTTATCAGAGAGCTGCCTTGGAAGCGATTTTTTACTCATTTCTAACCTTTCTGAGCTTTTTTATCCGCCGAGTGACCATAAAAGGTCCGCGTCGGCGCAAACTCACCCAACTTATGTCCAACCATGTTTTCTGTCACGAAAACAGGAACGAATTTCTTTCCATTGTGCACCCCAAAGGTGACACCCACAAATTGAGGAAGAATTGTCGACCGACGCGACCATGTTTTGATCACATCTTTACGACCAGAGCTGAGAACAACTTCTGCTTTCTTCAGCAAATATCCATCAACAAAAGGGCCTTTCCAAACTGAACGAGACACTTAATTACTCCTTATTTCTTCCTGCGGCTAACAATCCACTTGCTGGTAGATTTATTAGACCTTGTTTTCTTACCCTTGGTATGTTTCCCCCATGGAGTCACTGGGTGGCGACCTCCATTCGTACGACCCCCATGTGGGTGATCAACGGGGTTCATGGCAATGCCTCGCACTGAAGGGCGACGTCCAAGCCAACGCGAACGGCCTGCTTTGCCAAGGTTAATGTTCTTTTGATCTGGATTTGAAACCGCTCCAATGGTGGCACGACATTCAAGAGAAACTAATCTGACTTCGCCAGAGCTAAGCTTAAGGAGCGCCCGCCCGCCATCACGACCCACATACTGAACATAAGACCCAGCAGAACGAGCGATTTGCCCCCCTTTGCCTGGCTTCATTTCCACATTGTGGACAATCGTTCCCATGGGGATACTGGATAAAGGCATGGCATTTCCGGGGCGGACTTCCACCTTCAACCCAGAAAGCAACCGGTCGCCAATGGCCACTTTTTGGGGCGCAATGATATAAGAGAGCACCCCATCATCATACTTTAACAAAGCAATATGACAGGTGCGGTTGGGATCGTACTCGATCCGCTCGACTGTTGCGCCCACATCAAATTTAGACCGTATGAAGTCAATGGTGCGATAGAGCTGCTTATGCCCACCCCCGTGACGACGTGACGTAATACGACCATGATTGTTCCGACCGCCTGTCTTGGTTTGACCCGCAACCAAAGATTTTTCAGGACGTCCCTTCCAAAGACCCGTTCTGTCAACGAGAACCAACTGTCTTGTAGAAGGAGTAACAGGATTAAAACTTTTTAAAGCCATTTCAACTAAATTCCTACGCTAATATCAATCGTTTGACCGGCTTTTAACCGAACAATCGCTTTTTTGTAATCAGACCGCCGACCACGACGCCCCTTGAAAACTTTCAATTTTCCAGCCGCGTTCATGGTATTAACAGAAACCACTGCTACTTTAAAGATTTTTTCAACAGCAGCCTTCACTTCTTTCTTGGTTGCATCCGTAGCAACTTTGAAAGAATACTGATTATTCTGTGTCAAAAACGTGGCCTTTTCTGTAATCAAAGGCGTCCGAATAATGTCGTATGCCAAACCAACTGAAATTTTGTTTGGTTCTATTTTTTTCATACCAATCTCGCTTCTAAGTGATGCACGGCATCCTTTGACAAAACCAAAGTACCACACTTCATAATGCTATAAACATTTGCCCCTTGTTGCGGCAATACGTGCACATTGGCCAAATTGCTGGAGGCTTTGCAGAAGTTTTCATTAAGCTCAGTGCCTCCGATAAACAAAGGCGACTTCCATCCATTCTTCAGGATCAAGGCACTTAAGTCTTTTGCTTTTGCCTTCTTCATCTCTAAAGCATCCAAGACAACCAAAGAACCTTGCGCTGCCTTCATGGCCAAGACAGATCTTAGCGCCAACTTACGTACTTTCTTTGGAAGGTCAAAACTGTGATCTCTTTTGTGTGGACCAAAAACAACCGCTCCTCCCCGCATATGAGGACCCCGAAGAGATCCTTGACGCGCGCGCCCTGTTCCCTTTTGACGGAAGGGTTTCTTTGTGGTTCCTCTAACCGCCCAAATTTCCTTAGTTTGATGGTTGCCAGAACGCGCCTTCGCGAGCTGCCAACGAATCATTCTGTGAATGATATCCGGACGGGTTGGAATGCCAAAAACATGGTCGCTTAGATCAATCGACCCTAGTTTCTTATTTTCTAAATCTATGAGATCCCATTGCATGAGAAAAAAATCCTTTTATTTTCTTTTAATTGCGTCTGTCACGGTAATGAAAGACCCTTTGTGCCCTGGCACGGCGCCCTTTAAATAAATGAGCCCTTTGTCAGAATCCAAACGAACAACTTGGAGATTCTGAATAGTTACCCTTTCCGCGCCAAGATGTCCAGCCATTTTCTTGCCTTTGAAAACTTTTCCTGGGTCTTGACGTTGTCCTGTGGATCCATGCGACCGGTGAGAAACGGAACATCCATGGGAGGCCCGGTTGCCTCCAAAGTTGTGGCGCTTCATTACCCCCGCAAATCCTTTTCCGAGAGACGTGCCAACCACATCCACATACTGTCCCACTTTGAAATGGTCAGGATGAAGCGTCAGGCCTACTTCTAGGAAGGCATCTTCCCCCACTCGGAATTCTTTAAGGCCCTTTTTCACATCCACCTTATGCTTGGCATACAATCCCTTTTCAGCTTTGTTCAAAGACTTTTCACGGCCCTTTCCAAAACCAATCTGAACGGCATTATAGCCATGAAGAGCTTCTGTTTTATGGGCTAAAACTTGGCAAGATTCTAAATGAAGAACCGTTACAGGAACATGCTCTCCTTGTTCGTCAAAAAGACGCGTCATCCCAATTTTTTCTGCAACTAAACCTGTTCTCATCATCATAATTCCTATAATTTGATCTCTACATCAACGCCGTAAGAAAGCTCTAGCTTCATCAAGGCATCCACTGTTTGAGGTGTCCAATCCACAATATCAAGAACGCGCTTGTGCGTCCTAATCTCAAACTGCTCCCGCGACTTTTTGTCAATGTGGGGAGAGCGGTTCACGGTAAATTTTTGAATAGCTGTCGGCATGGGAATGGGGCCTCGCACCAACGCGCCCGTTCTTTTTGCGGTATCCGCCACTTCATGGGCCGATTGATCAAGCATTCTATAATCATAAGCTTTTAATCGAATTCTTATCGTTTGTCTTTCCATTTTTATTCCTTAATCCCTCAAATGCCGAAGCAGGGTTCCTTTACTACTCAATAATTTTAGAAACAACACCAGAGCCGACGGTACGACCGCCTTCACGAATCGCAAATCGAAGCCCTTCATGC
>MEMF01000003.1 GCA_001767855.1 Alphaproteobacteria bacterium RIFCSPHIGHO2_01_FULL_41_14
CCTCGCGCTCTCTCTTCTGGCGCCGCATCAATCTGGTCATACGCCTTATAAACCGCTCCGCCTGTCTCTGCCAGTATCTTCGTGATCGCTGCTGTTAAACTCGTCTTCCCATGATCAACGTGCCCAATCGTCCCGATATTACAATGCGGCTTCTTCCTCTCAAATCTCTCTTTTGCCATCTTCTTCTCTCTCTCTTCCTTTAATCCGATATAAAATTACTTTTTTTAAGCGGTCATCGCTTGTTTTACTTGATCCGCCACAGCCTGAGGCACTTGTTCATAATGATCAAACAACATGGTGTATTGGGCACGTCCTTGGCTCATAGACCGCAGGGTGTTCACATACCCAAACATGGAAGCAAGCGGCACCATCGCCGAAATAACGCGGGCATTTCCCTGATCTTCCATGCCGGTGATCTGGCCACGACGGCTGTTCAAGTCCCCGATGATATCGCCCATATATTCTTCAGGGGTCACCACTTCCACCTTCATCACAGGCTCTAAAAGCCGAGGAGCTGCCTTTGCAGCCCCTTCTCTGAAAGCAGACCGTCCTGCGATTTCGAAGGCCAACGCGCTAGAGTCCACATCGTGGTAAGCTCCATCGATCAAACTAACTTTGAAGTCAATGACAGGGAACCCGGCAATAGGACCAGATCCCATGGCAGAGTTTAAGCCTTTTTCTACGCCAGGAATGTATTCTCTTGGAATAGCCCCCCCCACAATTTTGCTTTCGAATTGATACCCAGACCCTGGTTCCAGAGGTTCAAAGACAAGCTTAATGCGCGCAAACTGCCCCGCCCCGCCGCTTTGCTTTTTGTGGGTGTAATCAACTTCTGCCAGCTTCGTCAATGTCTCACGATAGGCCACCTGAGGGGCCCCAACGTTGGCTTCAACTTTAAATTCACGCTTCATCCGATCAACAATGATTTCAAGATGAAGTTCGCCCATCCCCTTAATCACGGTCTGACCTGATTCATGATCCACACTCACCCGGAAGGAGGGATCTTCAGACGCCAAACGACCCAAAGCAATGGACATACGTTCTTGATCCGCCTTTGATTTTGGCTCAACCGCCACTTCAATCACAGGATCTGGGAATTCCATTCTTTCCAAAATGATGGGATGCTGCGGATTACAAAGGGTTTCCCCCGTGGTTACAGACTTCAGACCACAGAGCGCAACGATATCACCTGCGCGGCCTTCTTTGATATCTTCCCGCATGTTCGCGTGCATTTGTAACATACGACCGATACGTTCTTTGTTATCGGTGATGGAGTTCAATACCTGATCTCCCGTGCGCAAAACGCCAGAATAAATACGAATAAACGTCAAGGTCCCCACAAAGGGATCCGTCATGATTTTGAAAGCGAGCGCCGAAAAAGGCTCTTCGTCGGAAGATTTGCGCGTCATCTCTGCGTCACCCTTAAGATTCGTCCCCTTTACAGAGGGCACATCCAAAGGAGAGGGCAAGTAGTCCACAACTGCATCCAACAAAGGTTGAACACCTTTGTTCTTAAAAGCAGACCCACACAAAACGGGAACGAAATGAAGAGAAACGGTGCCTTTCCGAATACATTTTTTCAGTATGGCTTCAGAGGGTTCTTCTCCATCAAGGTACTTTTCAAGAGCGTCGTCATCCATCTCAACGGCTTTTTCAACCAATTTTGCCCGGTATTCGTTGGCCTGATCCACCAGATCAGCCGGAATCTCGGCGTAGGAGAAGTTTGCCCCTAAAGCATCATCTTCCCAGTACACAGCCTGCATTTTAACAAGATCTACCAGACCGACGTACTCAGACTCTGACCCAATGGGCAAATGGATCACGAGAGGATTTGCGCCCAAACGATCTTCGATCATTTGAACACAGCGATAAAAATTAGCTCCAATACGGTCCATCTTGTTCACAAAACAAATCCGCGGCACGTGATACTTATCCGCTTGACGCCAAACTGTTTCAGATTGGGGTTCAACGCCCGCCACGCTATCAAAAACAGCTACAGCGCCGTCAAGCACCCGCAAGGAACGCTCTACCTCAATGGTAAAGTCAACGTGTCCAGGAGTGTCAATGATGTTAATGAGGTGATCGTTCCAGAAACAAGTGGTGGCAGCAGATGTAATGGTAATCCCGCGCTCTTGCTCTTGCTCCATCCAATCCATGGTCGCTGCGCCATCATGAACTTCACCGATCTTATGCGACCGACCTGTGTAATAAAGAATGCGCTCTGTGGTCGTGGTTTTTCCAGCATCAATGTGGGCCATAATCCCAATGTTACGATAATTCTGGAGGGCCACCTTTCTAGACGACATTCCTACCACCTATAATGGGCAAATGCTCTGTTCGCATCCGCCATTTTGTGCGTATCTTCCCGTTTCTTCACGGAAGCGCCTCTGTTGCCTACCGCATCCATGAATTCGCCAGCTAACCGCTCTGTCATGGTGCGTTCATTTCTTTTCCGAGCCATATCAATAATCCAACGAATGGCCAATGCCTGAGACCGATCCGTTCTAACTTCAACGGGAACCTGGTAGGTCGCCCCTCCCACACGACGAGACCTCACTTCAACAGCAGGCTTCACGTTATTCAATGCCTCATGGAAAATTTCAATACAATCTTTGCCAAGTTTCTTTTGCGCAATATCAAAGGCATCATAAATGATGGACTCTGCGATGGATTTTTTCCCGCGGGTCATCAAGCTGTTAATGAACTTGGTGACGACCTTGTCCCCAAACTTTGGATCCGCTAAAACTTCTCTTCTTACTGCTGCGCGACGACGAGACATACTCTATTCCTTTTACTTTGGACGTTTCGCGCCATAAGCAGAGCGCGATTGTTTACGATCTTTAACCCCTTGCGTATCCAAGGCACCCCGCACGATGTGATAGCGGGTACCGGGCAAGTCTTTCACACGACCGCCCCGCAAAAGGACAACGGAGTGTTCTTGTAGGTTATGGCCTTCACCGGGAATGTATCCTGTGACTTCAAATCCATTGGTTAACCGCACACGAGCAATTTTACGCAAAGCTGAGTTTGGTTTCTTTGGTGTCATGGTTGTCACACGGGTACACACACCTCGTTTGTGAGGGCATGACTCAAGGGCTGGCGCTTTTCTGCGCTCAACAGGGCGACGTCTCGACTTACGAATCAACTGATTAATCGTTGGCATAGCATTCCTTTTTTAGAAAATGAAAAACCCCCATGACCACCAGGCCCATGAGAGTAATATACTCTACAGTTGTGGCATAATAGGGGCTGCCTCGCTCTTCGTCAAGTAGGCTTTATAAAAAAAGTAGAGAAAAGAGAAGATAAGGAGAGAAAAGCAGAAATTTTTGGTTTTTGTACGAAATGTGTCAGATTTTTTCAGGATGAAGGTCCCTCCTTAAAAAAAGGGAAGCCCGAAAGCTTCCCTTTTGACGGATCTTCCTGCGAGAATTTTCTAGAATCTCTTCGCTGGCTCTAGAGGGATACTCACCACTTCACCAGGAATAACTTCTCCCCCAGAAAGTGGTTTCCGTTGTAGATCGCGATCTTTTCCAATTTTCTTGTAGTCTCTGAGCGCACTTCCCGTTCCTGCCGGAATCAAGCGACCAACGATCACATTTTCCTTGAGACCTACGAGATAGTCTGACTTCCCAGAAACGGCTGCCTCGGTGAGGACACGCGTTGTTTCTTGGAAAGACGCCGCAGAGATAAACGAACGCGTTTGCAAGGATGCCTTTGTGAGGCCTTGTAAGATGGTCTGACCCGTTGCCGGTCTCAAGCCCTCTTTTTCCATTTTCTCGTTCTCTTTTTGCAAGTCCATATGGTTGACTTCTTCGCCCACCATAAAGGTTGTGTCACCTGGATCCTTTACTTCAACCTTTTGAAGCATCTGACGCAAGATCACCTCGATGTGCTTGTCATCGATACGCACCCCTTGAAGTCGGTAGATTTCTTGAACCTCTGAAACATGGTAACTGGCCAAAGCCTCTACCCCCAAGATTCGCAAGATATCGTGCGGAGACGGCTTGCCGTCCATGAGAAGGTCACCCTTCTTAATGTAGTCACCCTCTTGAACTGTTAAGTGTCGACCCTTCGGCAATAGATACTCAACGGGCTCGAGTCCAGCTTCTTCTGGCACAATCAGAATACGGCGCTTAGACTTATAGTCCTTGCCAAATTCCACACGACCCGAACATTCTGCAATGATGGCATAATCCTTTGGAACTCGCGCTTCAAACAACTCGGTCACCCGTGGCAATCCCCCCGTGATGTCTCGTGTCTTGGAAGATTCCCGCGGAATACGCGCAAGTACTTCACCTGCCTTCACTTTCTGGCCTTGCTCGATGCTGATGACCGCATCTACCGGCAAGAAATACCGAGCTTCCAGGCCATTCGCCATGGTGAGCGGATTTCCTTTGGCATCACAGATCACGATACGTGGCTTGATGTTTTCTTTCTTTTTCTGAACGCGTGAATCCATGACCACACGGCTTGTAATACCGGTCTCTTCATCCACCACATGCCTTACAGAAATGCCATCAATCACGTCAATGAAGTGCGCCACACCTTCCTTTTCTGTCAGAATTGGCAAAGTGTACGGATCCCATGTCACAAGTCTTTGTCCTTGTTTCACCGTCGCTCCATCATCCACCAGAAGTTTCGCTCCATACATGACCCGACGCGAGAATTTTTCCCGGCCTTGGTCATCTTGAATGGTAATTTCTGTGTAACGACCCATCACGATCAGGCTGCCATCGGCCAATTGAACAGTGTTTTTATTTTTAAGAACGATCACACCGCCAATGGGAGACTCTAAACTCGACTCTTCCGCTGCACCCTGTGCCGTTCCTCCAATGTGGAACGTTCTCATGGTCAGCTGTGTTCCAGGTTCCCCAATGGACTGTGCGGCAATAACACCCACCGCTTCGCCCTTGTTGACTGACGTGCCTCGTGCCAAGTCACGGCCATAACAATGCGCACAGATGCCAAACGCAGCTTCGCACGTCAACGGCGACCGCACCAATACTTCATCAATATTGGTTAAGTTGATCCGCTCAATGGTTTCTTCATCCATAATGTGTCCGGCTTTTGCAACGACTTCGTCCCGATATGTATCGATGATATCCGCCACCGGTACACGCCCTAGAATACGTTCACTCAAAGGAATCATGACGGTGCCGCCATCCATCACAGAGCGTACCATGATCCCCCGGGTTGTACCGCAATCTTCTTCGGTCACCACACAGTCTTGGGAGACATCCACCAAACGGCGCGTCAGATATCCTGAGTTAGCCGTCTTCAACGCCGTATCTGATAACCCCTTACGCGCCCCGTGGGTTGAGTTAAAGTACTCAAGCACTGAGAGACCTTCTTTAAAGTTAGAGATAATGGGCGTCTCAATGATTTCGCCCGATGGCTTCGCCATCAGACCCCGCATACCCGCAAGCTGCTTCATCTGAGCAGGCGATCCTCTCGCGCCCGAGTGCGCCATCATATAAACGGAGTTAAGGGGTTTGTCATCGGGAGAGAAAGCGATTTCTCGCATCATTTCTGCCGCGACCAAGTCCCCACACTGCGACCACGCGTCCACAACTTTGTTGTATTTCTCACCCTTCGTGATCAATCCATCCAAGTATTGTTGTTCATATTCCGACACTTTCGCTTGCGTATCCGCAATGAGCTTCTTTTTCGCATGCGGAATAACTAAGTCATCCATACCAAAAGAAATTCCAGACAATGTCAGCCATTTAAAGCCAAGACGCATGATGCGATCAGCAAAAATAACCGTTTCTTTTTGTCCACAATGCCGATAGATGATGTCCAACAAAGAAGTGACTTCTTTTGAGGTTAGCACCTGATTGATCAGCTTAAAATCTAAAGCGGCATGACGGGGGAAAATCTCTGAAAGCAACATCCGACCTGGCGTTGTTTTTACTCGATAGATCTTGGGATTCCCTTGGGCATCAACGCCTTTATACCGCGCCGTAATTTTGGCATGCAGATCTACAATTCCGTCTTCAAGAGCGCGTTCAATTTCGCTCACGGAGGCAAAGGACATCCCTTCGCCTTTTTGGTTGTCACGCTCAGTGGTTAAGTAATAGAGCCCCAAAACAACGTCCTTTGTGGGAACGATAATGGGGCGACCATTCGCGGGGCTCAGGATGTTGTTCGTCGACATCATCAAAACACGCGCTTCTAACTGAGCTTCCATGGACAAGGGCACATGCACAGACATGTTGTCTCCGTCGAAGTCAGCGTTGAAGGCTGTACAAACAAGAGGATGCAATTGAATGGCTTTCCCTTCGATCAGAATTGGCTCGAAGGCTTGAATTCCCAAACGGTGTAACGTGGGGGCACGGTTTAAAAGAACAGGATGTTCCCGAATAACTTCTTCTAAGATATCCCAAACTTCTGGTCTTTCTTTCTCAACCATCCGCTTTGCAGCCTTAATGGTGGGCGCAATCCCATATTTTTCGAGCTTAGAATAAATAAAAGGCTTAAAGAGCTCGAGTGCCATTTTCTTAGGCAACCCACACTGGTGCAATTTCAATTCAGGCCCCACCACGATCACGGAACGGCCAGAATAGTCGACGCGCTTCCCGAGAAGATTTTGACGGAAACGACCTTGCTTTCCTTTTAACATATCGGAAAGCGACTTCAGCGGACGCTTGTTCGTACCCGTAATGATACGACCCCGACGGCCGTTATCAAACAAGGCATCCACGGATTCCTGAAGCATACGCTTCTCGTTCCGCACGATAATGTCAGGCGCCTTCAAATCGAGAAGTCTTTTGAGACGGTTATTACGGTTAATGACCCGACGATACAAATCATTCAGGTCAGAGGCGGCAAATCGTCCCCCATCCAAGGGCACCAAAGGACGCAATTCAGGGGGAATCACTGGGAGGACAGTCAAGACCATCCATTCAGGCTTCGAGCCTGATTCTAAGAAAGCTTCCACAATCTTGAGACGCTTAATAACCTTCTTACGACGGGCTTCTGAATTGGTTTCTTTCAACTCAATTCTAAGATCGGTCTGCTCTTTTTTAAGATCCATGGATTTTAAAATATTTCTAAGAGCCTCCGCCCCAATCCCCGCCTGGAAAGAATCTTCCCCAAAATTGTCTTGGGCTTCCAGATACTCGTCCTCTGATAACAACTGGTTTTTCTTAAGCGTTGTAAGCCCTGGATCTAAAACGATATAATTTTCAAAGTATAAAACACGTTCAAGATCTTTGAGCGCAAGATCCAACAAAATCCCGATGCGACTGGGCAAGGACTTTAAAAACCAAATGTGGGAAACAGGAGCCGCCAATTCAATGTGCCCCATGCGATCACGACGAACCTTAGATAAAGTGACTTCAACACCACACTTTTCGCAGATAACACCCCGGTACTTCATGCGCTTGTATTTACCACAAAGACATTCATAATCCTTTACAGGACCAAAAATACGCGCACAAAATAGCCCGTCTCTTTCTGGTTTGAACGTACGATAATTGATGGTTTCTGGTTTCTTAACTTCCCCAAATGACCACGAACGAATCCGCTCAGGACTTGCGATGGAGATTTTAATTTCCCCAAAACTATTGGGGGCAGAAACTTGACCAAAAACTTTTTCTAATGCTTGTGTTTGACTCATACTTTTACTCCGCTGGATTTTCTACCACAGGTTAACGGCTAGTCGTGCCCTTCTTCTTTTAGCTCAACATTCAGTCCCAAGGACTTAATTTCTTTCACCAAAACGTTGAACGACTCGGGAATACCGGATTCAAAGACATTGTCTCCTCGAATCATGGCTTCATAAGCCTTCGTTCTGCCCGCCACGTCGTCTGACTTAAAGGTTAAGATCTCTTGGAGGGTATAGGCGGCTCCGTACGCTTGCAACGCCCAAACTTCCATTTCTCCAAACCTTTGTCCTCCGAATTGGGCTTTACCCCCTAACGGTTGTTGGGTAACCAAACTATAAGGACCAATGGAACGAGCGTGAATCTTATCATCCACAAGGTGGTCGAGTTTCAACATATACATGTATCCAACCGTGATCTTACGATTGAGCGTTTCGCCTGTTCTCCCATCACGCAAAGTCACCTGACCCGATGTATCAAGCCCTGCCATGGTCAACTGTTTTGCAACATCTTCTGCAGACGCCCCATCAAAAACAGGAGTGGCCATAGGCAATCCGACGCCCACATCAGACAAAACATCCAAAAGATGGGCATCATCTAAGGCACTGAGCGCCTTCACAGAGTCAGGATCTTCATAAATACCTGTCAGCTCTGAACGCACTTCTTTCATCTTCTTGTCGCCATTTTGGAAGCTTTGGATCATATGCTTGATCTTCTTACCAAGTCCGGCAGACGCCCATCCAAGATGGGTTTCCAAAATTTGGCCCACGTTCATACGAGATGGAATACCCAGTGGGTTCAAAATAATATCCACGGGTGTCCCATCTTCAAGATAGGGCATGTCTTCCACGGGCGTAATCCGCGAGATCACACCCTTGTTCCCGTGACGACCCGCCATCTTATCTCCCGGCTGAAGCTTCCGCTTCACCGCCACAAAGACTTTGACCATCTTCAAAACGCCTGGCAACATTTCGTCTCCGCGACGCACTTTGTCCGCTTTGTCTTCAAAGCGTGCATTCACAGAGGCGATGCTTTGGTCAAACTGATTCCCAAGCGCTTCGAGCGTGTCCATGATATCTTTATCATCTACCACAATTTGGCGCCACTGACCGCGAGAGTATTCCGCAAAAACTTTGTCGGTGACCACAGTGCCAACTTTCAGACCCTTCGGTCCTTTAACCACTTTTTTGTCCCCCAAAAGTTCTTCTAAACGGCCATAATAGCTACGCTCAAGAATGGTTCTTTCGGAATCGCGGTCTTTTGCCAAGCGACTGATCTCTGCGCGTTCGATGGCCAAGGCACGTTCATCTTTTTCAATCCCGCGACGCGAGAACACCCGCACGTCTACGATTGTCCCTGTGGTGCCGGGTGGCAATCTCAAAGAACTGTCCCGGACATCTGAGGCTTTCTCACCAAAAATGGCGCGCAAAAGTTTTTCTTCTGGCGTGGAAGGCGTTTCTCCCTTTGGCGTTACTTTTCCAACCAAAATATCACCTGGGTTCACTTCAGCCCCAACATAAACGATTCCCGTTTCGTCGAGATTCTTCAGAGACTCTTCTCCCACATTCGGAATGTCTCGCGTGATTTCCTCTGGCCCTAACTTTGTATCTCGCGACATCACATCAAATTCTTCAATGTGAATGGAGGTAAAGACGTCATCTTTCACGATACGTTCGGAAATCATGATGGAGTCTTCAAAGTTGTACCCGTTCCAAGACATGAACGCGACCAATGCATTCCGTCCCAAAGCCAATTCGCCCTTATCTGTGGACGGACCGTCTGCGATCACATCGCCGATCTCTACAGATTCGCCCACCTTCACCAACGGCCGCTGGTTAATACAGGTGTTTTGGTTTGATCTTTGGAATTTTTGCAACGTGTAAATATCAACGCCTTGTTCTTTCATGGCACGAGGATCCGTTACCTTAACCACAATACGCTGGGCATCCACTTGGTCCACAATCCCCGAGCGGCGTGCAACCACAACCACCCCCGAATCTCTGGCTACGTTTGTTTCCATACCTGTACCAATAATGGGCGCTTCTGCTCTGAGTAGCGGCACCGCTTGTCGTTGCATGTTTGATCCCATCAAAGCACGGTTTGCGTCATCATTTTCTAAGAAAGGAATCAGAGACGCGGCAACAGACACCAACTGCTTTGGGGAAACATCCACAAAGTCTACCTGACTTGCCACCATGGGAAGAAATTCTCCCCTCACCCGCGAGGTTACAAACTCTTGCATAAACCGGCCGTCCAGATCAATATCGGCATCCGCTTGGGCCACCACATATTTACCTTCGTCAATGGCTGACAAGTACGTCACATCATCGGAAATTTTTCCATCGGTTACTTTACGATAGGGCGTTTCGATGAACCCATATTTGTTAATACGCGCATAGGTCGCGAGTGAGTTAATCAACCCGATGTTCTGACCTTCTGGTGTTTCAATGGGACAAATACGACCATAGTGGGTGGGATGCACATCCCGCACTTCAAAAGACGCACGATCCCGACTCAAGCCACCTGGGCCTAGGGCAGATAACCGACGCTTGTGTGTAATTTCAGACAGCGGGTTTGTTTGATCCATAAACTGAGAGAGTTGTGAAGACGTAAAGAATTCACGCACCGCCGCAGAGGCTGGTTTCGCATTGATCAGATCATGCGGCATAACGGTATCCAATTCCACCGAGCCCATGCGTTCCCGAATGGAACGCTCCATGCGCAAAAGTCCGATGCGATATTGGTTTTCCAACAATTCGCCCACAGACCGCACACGACGGTTCCCTAAGTGGTCAATATCGTCTATTTCTCCACGACCATCCTTTAATTCCACCAACAGGTGAAGGATTTTAATGATGTCTTTTTTGCGCAATACACCCGGCCCATCTGAATTTTCAAACCCAAGACGTGCGTTCATCTTAACCCGACCAACGGGAGACAGATCATACTTCTCAGAGTCAAAAAACAGATTCCAGAACAAGGTATCCGCCCCTTCAAGGGTGGGGGGCTCACCGGGACGCAAGACACGATAAATATCCACAAGCGCATCAATGCGATTGCGGTTCTTATCGGCTACCAGGGTATTACGGATATAAGGCCCCACATTGATGTGATCGATGGAAAGAATGGAAAGGGATTTAATGCCGAGCTCGTGAACCTGGGTCAAAATTTCGGGCGTGATCTCTTCCCCGGCTTCAAGCAAAAGCTCTCCTGTTTGTTTATTAAACAAATCGGACGCAATGTACGCACCAATCACATCACTTTCAGATGCGATCACTTGGCGATCTTTTTCAGCTTCTAAAAGTTGCAGTTGGCGGGGTGTCATTTTCGAATCCGCCGCAATCACAACGTCTCCAGTCTTTGCATCCACGATATCCTTGGAAATTTTAATGCCCTTAAATCGGCTAGGGTTTAAGGGACACTTCCACTGATCTTTTTTCAAGAACGTGTACTCCATGACATCGTAAAAGCTTTTCAAAATTTCTTCTCGGTTCATGCCATGAACTTCATCCAACGGCAAGGTGCGACCCTCTTCAGCAGCTTTAGCCCGCGCTATTTCCGTTGGGGCACTATCAAGCGCCATCAACAGCGTGGTGGCTAAAATCTTACGTCGACGATCAATGCGCACATAAAGCAAGTCTTTTGGATCAAACTCTAAATCAATCCACGACCCCCGCGAGGGGATAATGCGCGCGCCAAAAAGATACTTCCCTGACGAGTGAGTTTTACCTTCATCGTGATCAAAGAACACCCCAGGGGAACGATGCATCTGGGACACAATCACGCGCTCAGTTCCATTGATAATAAAGGTTCCATCTTCTGTCATCAGCGGCATGTCGCCCATATAGACATCTTGCTCTTTGATATTTTGGACAGATTTCGCTCCCGTGTCTTGATCCATACTCCAAACAACCAATCTGAGAGATACGCGCAAAGGCGCCGCAAAGGTGAGGCCGCGCTGGCGACATTCATCAATGTCGTACTTGGGCGCGTCAAAATCATAACGAACATATTCTAGTTCGCACAAACCTGCAAAATCACGAATGGGAAATACAGACCTGAAAACATTTTCTAGCCCTTGATTTTTTCTTTCTTCTCGAGGCACATGAAACTGTAAAAAACCCTCGTAAGATTTTTTCTGAACTTCAATTAAATTTGGGATAGGAGCGACTTCAGCGATTTTCCCGAAGCTTTTTCTGATACGACGTACTGCTGACTTTGACATACTAATTAATTCCCCTCAAATTTACTTCAACAAACGTTACAAGCAAAACTAATGATACAAAAAGCACGCCACCAAAAACATCCCTCTGGTGACGTGCCTAATGGAGATGATTTAACAAACTCTCCAACAAGAAAGTGCCTTACGCAAGTTCGACAGTTGCGCCTGCTTCTTCGAGTAACTTTTTAAATTTCTCTGCTTCATCCTTAGAAATAGAGTCTTTCACCGTTTTTGGAGCTGCTTCTACAAGATCTTTCGCTTCTTTCAAGCCAAGACCTGTGATTGTACGAACTTCCTTAATGACGTTAATTTTGTTCGGACCAGCCACCTTTAAGACAAGCGTAAATTCTGTTTTTTCTGCAGCCGCTTCAGACGCAGCGGGAGCTCCTCCTGCGGCCGCAACAGCAACCGGAGCTGCAGCTGACACGCCCCATTTGTCTTCTAAAAGCTTTACAAGCTCAGATGCCTCTAGGACCGTTAATTTTGACAATGACTCTACGATAGTGTTCAACTGTGACATTTTATTTTCTCCTTAGTTTTTACCGTAAGCTGATATAACGCGAGCCAACCCACTAGCTGGCTCGTTGATAACCGTCGCAATCTTTGTAGCTGAGGCTTGAAAAACACCCAGAAGCTTTGCGCGCAATACATTCAGAGAGGGCAACTTGGCAAGCGACTGAATGGCCGACTTATCAAGAACTTTTTCTCCGAGCATGCCCGCTACAATTGACAACTTAGGGTTGGTTTCCGTGTAATTCACAACAACCCGAGCCGCCGCAACAGAATCTTCCGAAAATGCAACCGCTGCTGGACCATTAAAGTGATCCTTCATGGGCTCAAAGCGAGAGCCCTCAACAGCAATACGAGCCAACGTGTTTTTGACCACCTTATAGTTAGCTCCTGCGTCTCTCATTTGAGATCTCAACTCACTAGACTCGTCAACGGTGAGGCCAGATTGGTTTGTAATCAAAACAAGATTTGCAGCCGTCAAATTGCCTTTCAGCGATTCGACGAATTCTCTTTTTTGTGCATAATTCATTTTTCTGTCTCCAAACGGAAAAAATTGTCGGCTATTACCCCAACAGGGGACAAAAAATCAGGTAAAAACCTAAAAAACTGACACTCCTGTCTACTGCAGGAAACATTAAGTCCCGAGGGACACCTAGCAGTCTTCGACGAAAACGCGCCACAAACTTTAGTACACGTTTCACTCTATATATCGAAACACATCAGCAAAAGCAAGCGTTTTTTACTATTTGTCCAAAGATGTGAAATCAACCCGAACACCCGGCCCCATGGTGGAGCTTAACGTCAGGGTTTTCACGAAAGACCCTTTGGCCCCAGAAGGACGCGCCTTCATGATGGTTGTTACAAAAGAGCGGACATTTTCTAGAATCTGATTTTCTGGAAAACTCACCTTTCCAACACCTGCATGAACGATCCCGGCTTTATCAACACGATATTCCAGCTGACCTGACTTCAAGGCCTTGACCACTTGGGCCACATCAAAAGAAACGGTTCCTAATTTAGGATTTGGCATCAAGCCTTTGGGGCCCAATACTTTTCCAAGCTTACCCACAGAAATCATCATGTCTGGAGTCGCAACACAACGGTCAAAGTCAACTTTGCCCTTCATCACTTCTTCCACGAAGTCTTCTCCCCCTACTAAATCAGCCCCTGCTTTTTTAGCTTCCTCCTGCTTTTCGGGTTTAGCAAACACAGCGACGCGCACTTGCTTTCCAAGACCATTCGGCAACTGAATCACACCGCGCACTTGTTGATCAGCTTTCCGTGAATCCACATTCAGATTCAAAGCTACATCAACTGTTTCATCAAATTTAGTCGTCGCCGCATTTTCTTTTACGATTTTAACGGCTTCCTCTAGTCCATAAGCTTTTGTACGATCAAAGGTAGTATAGACTTTTTTCAAACGTTTTCCCATAGTCATTTTACCCTACCACTTCCAATCCCATAGAACGGGCGGATCCTTTGATCATCTCACAAGCCCCTTCTAGGTTGACCGCATTCAAGTCTTTCATTTTTTCCTGAGCAATTTCCCGGATCTGAGCCATCGTCACTTTTCCGGCCACATCACGGCCAGGCGCTTTTGATCCGCTTTGCACCCTAGCCGCTTTCTTTAAGTAGAAACTAGCCGGGGGTGTTTGGGTCACAAACGAAAATGTCTTATCCACATAAGCAGTGATTTTTACAGGAATGGGTGTTCCAGGCTCCATTTTTTGCGTATGCGCATTGAAAGCCTTACAGAATTCCATGATGTTCAACCCTCTTTGTCCTAACGCAGGCCCTACAGGAGGGGAGGGATTCGCTTTCCCCGCGGGGATAATCAGACTAATATAGCCTTGAATCTTTTTTGCCATTTCTTAACTCCTTAATCGTTGAGTATGTGGTGCGGCTTTGGCTAAGCCTCCCACAAAATACGCTAGCTTCATCCAATTGTTTAAATTTTTTCTACTTGATCAAACTCTAAATCAACTGGCGTTGAGCGTCCAAAGATGGAAACAGACACTTTGAGGCGAGACTTTTCTTGGTCAATTTCTTCAACCAGTCCATTAAAGGAGGCGAAAGGCCCATCACTCACGCGTACTTGTTCACCGATCTCGAACATCCTTTGAGAAGCCATCTGGCCGCCCGTCCCTTGTTCTACTTGACTCAGGAGACGCGCCACTTCGACTTCGCTGATGGGAGCAGGCTTCCCGCGTCCTCCCAAAAAACCGGATACTTTAGCGGTATTTTTAATTAAATACCAAGCATCTTCGGTTAATTCCATTTTAACCAGCACATACCCCGGAAAGAATTTCTTCTCCGCCATGGTCTTTTTACCGCGGCGCATTTCCATGACTTCATGGGTTGGGACCAAAACTTCCACAATTTTATCCGAGAAAGCTTGTTTCTCTACTTTCTCGCGAATGGCTTCGGCAACTTTTTTCTCAGACCCAGAATGAACATTTATAACATACCAACGATGAGACATGTTCACGCTCCCAATCCGAGGACAAACTTAACGAGGCGCACCAGAACTTGATCCACAAGCAAGAAAAATCCAGCGGCCAGCAATACAAGGATAAAAACCATGATGCTCGTAACCATAACCTCTTTGCGTGTGGGCCAAGTGACCTTGGACACTTCACGTTTGACTTGCTGCATAAATTCAATCGGACTTAACATTTTTCTTCAATACACTTTACTATAATAATGGCAGGAGCGGAGGGGATCGAACCCACAACCTTCGGTTTTGGAGACCGACGCTCTACCAATTGAGCTACGCTCCTTCATAAAGGATATAGGGATGATCGTCAAGATAATCAGCCCCTCCCCTTAAATTACTACTCAATAATTTTAGAAACAACACCAGAGCCGACGGTACGACCGCCTTCAC